>DYPH01000020.1:0-36358 GCA_020720045.1 Sorangium cellulosum
CGAACGGACGGTCCCTTGTCTCTGTGGGCCCGCCGTCTCTCGCGACGCCGCTCCCGGCAAATTCGCGGGCGGTCACGAACGGACGGGCGCTTGTGGCACCCGAAATACACGATTCCACGGGGGAAAACTCCAGGCCAAGAAGACGACGTTCCTCGAAACGAGGCGGAGCGGAACGTAGAAATCCCGGGAATGGGGTACGTAGCGGAGCGCGAGGTCGAAGAGCAGTCCGGAAAGGAAGAGGCCGATCCCCTCCACGATCAGGTAGCCGGCAAATTGGCGCTTCGGGTCGCCGGTGCCGGCGCGAAATACGAAGTGCCGATTGCCAAAAAAACCAAGAATACCGCCCACAAATAAGGCCGGAAGGTTCGCGTAGTGGGGGTCGACGTGGAGGGCGCTTACAAGCACCGTCAGCGTCGCGACGTCGGCCGCCGTGGCTGCCCCACCGGCGAGCGCCGCACGCAAGACCTTGGATATTCGCCGCTTCCACGGGATCGAACCTGGTTCCGAACCGCCTGCAATCATCGACGACCCCTTTTGGGATTCGCGGCCTCGCGACGCCCCCGCAACCGCCCGCCCACCCGATGTATTCCACCGACATCCTCCGAACCGTTTCCGGGATGCCAGCTGTATAATATTGTTTTTATTGCAATATATACGTTCGCGTTTCTGCTTGCCCGTCGCAAAGACCTGTGGCCCCATGCCATACTTACCTCGGGAACGCCCCCACCACTTTCGTGACGAATCCCCCGCTCTCAAATCCCCTCGACGTACGAACCGTCGCCAGCGTGCTCGATGCCGTCGAGCTCGGTGTGGTCGGTCTCGTCGGCGATACGGTCATTTACGCGAATGATCGCGCCCTGTTGTGGCTTGGCGAGGACGGGCAAATCGCTGCGACGAAGCTCCGTGGATGGCTCGCCGACGCCCAAACGGACGCCCCCGAGGTCCCTCCGACGGAAGCGCCCGGCCGCCACTTTCGGGTCGGCGACCGTATCCTTGGTTTTTCCTGTTTTACGAATGAATCACAGGGTTTTGATGCCGAGCCGACCGAGTGGATTCTGCTCCGGGATATCACCGAGCGCCTGTGGCTTCGGCGCTCGACGGAATCGCTCGCCCAGGTGAACAACCTCGGATTCATGCTCGCGGGGATCACCCACGAGCTCGGGAATCCGATCAATGCGATCAAGATGGCCGCCTCCGTGTTGATCGAGCGAAGCGGCCAGCACACTGCCGAAGACCGTGAGGGCTACTTTCGCGAAATCTATGAAGCGGCTCGCCGCATGCAAGACATTGTTCGTCTCATGCAGAGTTTCGTCCGCGCGGATGCTCTTCAAATCAGTGAGACCGATGTTCGCGCATCGTGTGTGGCATTCTGTTCGATCATGGACCTCGGCGGCCGCCGTGGAGTCGTCGTCCGATTTGCCGGCGAAGCTCGCCCCCCGGAAGCGCTCCTCGCCCGGGTCGACCCCGCCGCATTTCGGCAAATCTTGCTGAATTTATTCTCAAATGCCTTCGACGCCTTCGAGAAGAACCCCGCCCAGGGGTCGAGCGACCGCAGCGTCCCCAACCAAGTAACGCTCGATACCTGGAGCACGCCCGGGAGAGTCCACGTCTCCGTGACCGACAACGGCTGCGGAATGACGGAGTCCCAATTGGAACGACTGTTTGTTCCCTTCGCATCAACAAAATCTACCGGTACCGGCTTCGGACTTGTTATCGTGAAGAAGCTCGTAACGCTCATGGGTGGTACCATTGAGGTTTCCGCCAAACACCGGCATGGTACACGTATTGAGCTCGTCTTCCCTTCGGCCATGATTCGTCCCGACGAACGCAACGCATGAACACGAACCTATCCGCACCCCCCTCCTCCGAAGCTCCGCGGCGCGTTCTCGTGGTGGACGACGAGGCGCTTTTCCTCCGGAGCTTCGTGGAGCGACTCGCCGACGTCGGCGCCCACGAACGATTCGTCGTCCGCGCCGCGTCAAACGGCTACGACGCCCTCGCGATCCTCGACGCGGAACCGGTCGACGTCCTCGTGACCGACCTGAAAATGCCCGGAATGGACGGCTTTCAGCTCATCGCGGAGGTCCTCAACCGGAAGTTGCGCGTCCCCGTGATCGCGCTGACGGCAAGTCCTTCTGGCGAGTCGCTCCGCGCTCTCACCCGTTTGGGCGTTTTTTCGTTCCTCCCGAAGCCGGTCGAATTCGCTGATGTTCTTCAGCTTGTGCGCGAAGAGCTCGCCGCCCGGAGCGCGCATATCGACGGCATCAACCTCGCCGCATTTCTTCAGCTCCTCGCGATGGAGAGGACGCACGGCATCGTCACGGTACGCACCGACGAAGTGATCGGTCGAATTCTTGTCTCCGACGGAAACCTGGTCGGCGCCGAAGTCGGCGATATGCAGGGGATCCCTGCGGCGTTCGCCCTGTTGGCCGCCGGACTTCCGACGATTGAGCTGCGCGAGCACGCGAGCCTCCCGCCTACGAGTCTCTGCCATCCTTTGATGGAAATTGTGCTTGAAGCGGTTCGAAAGCAGGACGAGCTTCGACGTACGAAGGCGCCGCCTCCGATGGCGGGCTCTGACGAGCTCGTCTTCGATCTCCTGCCGAGCGGCCCCCCGCCGCCTTCCGCGAATATGCTGGTGGTCGGGCCGATGCCCCGCCAAACACCGCTCCCCGACGTGACTGAAATTCTCCAGGCAGAACCCGTGCCTGCGGGCAAAATTGAGGAAAAATCAATGAATATCGATAAAGCAAACGTGGCGGTTGAAAAGCTTCAGGAATCTCTCGGAGCCGGCCTGATGGCCGCCGACATCTGGGTCGTCCAGGACGGCATGTCGATCGCGGGACACAACTCCCAGCCGGTCGCCACCGCGCTTTTCAATCGCATGACCAACATGCTCAACGACACGCTTTCCGAGTCCGGCTTCCCCAGCCTCGCGAAGTACTACCTCCTCGACCTCGACACCGACAAGCTCGTCATTGTCCTCCCCTGCGGCGAAATCCGCGCGGGTATCCTCGTCGATAAGAAGAAGGTTCAGCTCGGAATCATCATCAGCGTCGCTCTTCCGAAGTTCCTCGCGGGCCTCGAAGCAATCGTCGCCTGATTCCGACGAATCAAACGAAGAAGCGACCCCCTGTGGGTCGCTTTCGTCGTTTGTAGCTCAGTGGGGCGGGCGCCCGGCGCGCTCGTCGTCGTCGACCGAGTTCGCCAGTCCAGCGAGATCGCCGAGGCGCGCCGGGTGGTAGGGCGGGCGCGAGGTAAACGGGGCACGCGCGTCACCGCCGCGGGCCGCGACCAGGCGCGCACATGTTGCAAGGCATTGCTTTCCTTGGCAAAAACCTGTTCCAAACCCCGTGTAGCGCTTGACCGACTCCAGGTCGCGGTGGCCGCGCGCCATCGCCTCCTCCAGTTCGTGGAGGGTCACGTCTTCGCAACGGCAGACGAGCACTTTCGGCATGGACGAACTCTACGAAGGCTCGTCGTCAGATGCCAGCACCGACCATTGCTCACGATCGTGGCTGGTCACGATGGAGATTCCATGGGTGACGCACGCATCTTCAAACGCGCCTAACGCATCGAGACCGGCTCGGTAGCCGGCGCGGTCGTGGGCTGTCAGTGCACCATACATGCTTGCGCGCCGCTTCCGGTACTCCCACGCCTGAAATGCCGCGTCGCCGACGTGAAGCAAGCGCCCGTCAAGGAGGGCGGCCGAGGACGACAGCGTGTGCCCTGGGAGGCCGACCAGGCGGACCCGACCGTCGCCATGCACATCGAAGCCGTCTCGAAGCGCATCGGCGGTCCCCGTCCAACGCTCCTTCGCGGTCCACGGAACGATGCGCGACCGCGCCCGTGCCAAATGCTCCCGATCTCTCGGATGGTATCCGGGATTCTTCCCCGCTCGAAACGCTTCATATTCGCGTTCTTCAACGACGAGTTCAGCGTTTGGAAAATCGGAAAAAGCGCCAATGTGATCGAGGTGCAAATGGGTCGCGATGATCGTCGTCACCTGGCTGGCCGCGATCCCAACTTCGGCGAGCTGCGCAACGATCGCGCGCGTCGTCCTGGGGGTCAGCCCCAGGATCGCCGCCTGGAGGACGCCAAGTTCCCGATAGGGATCGTCGCAGGTGGCGCTTGCGTAGCCGCAATCGACGAGGGTGACCGCCTCGCCGCGCCGAAGGACGGCGACGGTGGTCGTAATCGTTGTGCGGCTCCATAGGTCGTCCAGTGGACGCTCGGAGAAGGCAACCGCTGGAATTTCCAGGTGACCGCAGGTGAGCAGGAAAAGGTCGTTCTCGGGGCGCAAAGAAAAAGCTCGATCGGTCCGAGGACGATCGAGCTTCTTCTCCGAGAGCGGCGAAGCGCTCACTTGTTCGTCTGGTAGACGCGACCGCGGCGACCGCGATCCTTCGCCTTGAGCTTCGCGCGGTAACGGCTGCTGGTGTTGCGCTTCGACTTGCGCGGCTTCTTGGAGAGAACGAGGTACATGGTGGCCTCCGGTGGGCGAAAAAGTCGGGGCCGCGGACGGCCCGCGACCGCAGAAGGCGGCACGCGAGTACGGCACGCCCAAAAGGGAAACGCCGACCTAGCATGCGATCGGCGATCGGATCAAACGGATCGCGATCCTCCAAGCAGGATCGGCGCTCGACGGGGGCGACCAGCTTCCTAAGGTCTCGCAGAAACGCAGATTTCGTCGTGTTCCCAAGGGCGTCGCGAGACGGCGGGGGGCCCGCTTCGCATGCTGCCCCGATGCGGATCGCGCCGAGCCTCGCCTTATCTGTGCATCATGCACATAGAGCGACGGTTCGGAACTCCGGTTTGCGCTGTCGTCGAGCCACCATTTCTCTGTTTGAGAAGCCGCCTCCACTGCAAACAGACAAACGAAAAACACCACCTCCGAGGAGATGGTGTTTTCGTGAAAAGGAGAGGGGCGGTCAGCCGCTCTGGCTCTTCTTGAGCTCCGTCAGAACCAGCTTCGCGACCGCCTTGAGGGTGTCAAAGACACCGACGCCGGTACGCGCAACCCCTTCGAAGTCGGGGACTCCGGTCGGGTTGAGCATCGAACGGAGCTCCTCCACGGTGGCAACGTTCGGAAGGTCCCGCTTGTTGTACTGGATGACGTACGGGATCTTATCGAGGTTGTATCCCTGCTCGGCGAGGTTCGCCCGCAGGTTTTCCACCGACTCCAAGTTCGCTTCTGCACGCTCGATCTGGGAGTCGGCCACGAAGACCACGCCATCGACCCCTTTGAGGATCAGCTTGCGTGAGGCATCGTAGAAGACCTGGCCAGGCACGGTGTAGAGGTGGAAACGGGTTTTAAAGCCCTTCACCTCGCCGAGCGAGAGCGGCAAGAAGTCGAAAAAAAGCGTACGCTCGGTCTCCGTCGCGAGGGAGATCATTTTCCCCTTCGCTTCCGGATTTGTACGCTCGTAAATATACTGAAGATTCGTAGTCTTCCCGCAGAGACCCGGCCCGTAATAGACGAGCTTGCAGTTGATCTCGCGCTGCATGATGTTGATGAAGCTCATGGCGGCCTCGCGGATCTCATCCGGGTTCGTCAATCACGAACGCGGTATGAGTCGAATCGGGTCAATCGTTGAAGAGGTTATCGATGTCTTCGTCGGTAATCTCCGCGAACGGAGAATCCGCGCCCGGATCCGACACCTTCTTCAAGAGATTCTCGAAGATATGATTGAGCTCTTCGCTCGCCTTCTTCACGCGGAGTCGCACAAGACCAAGGCTCGAGCGGGAGTCGAAGATCACCACGAGGATGATACGATTTCCCACGAGCTGGATGTGGATGTTCGCTTTTTCGCCTTCATGGAACTGAGTGGCGAATTCGTTCTCCTTGAGGAGCTTCGCCATTCCGCCCGTTGCGGCGATGTTACCGGCCGTGAGCGAAGCGAGGCTCGTGGTGTCGACGTTTTCAATGTCGCCACTTGCCGCGATCTGCTGCCCGTTCTTGTCGACGATGAAGACGACCTTGGCGTTCGCGTCACGAACCAGGCGATCAACGACCGTCTGGATCTGATTGAACTCCTCTTCGTACATCACCATCTGCGGATTGACCATCTCACTGCCTCCGAAGGGCGTTCGCTCTCGTGGAGCGCGCGCGATACTTGCAGACTGCACCGGAAGTCCGGTGTCTCGGCGCGCGGGATGTAGGTCCTTCGCGACCGAGCCGGAACTCGGGGCTCCGTCTTGGGAGCAACGTTGTATCCGACGCGTTCGGCGCGGTGCAAGCACGGGAATCCAGACGCCGAAAATGGGTCCGACATGTGCACACGCCGATGAAATTTACAGGGTTTTCCCACCTGCAAATTCGGACACCACCTCGTAGAGGACCGTGAGACCCCACGCGAGCCCGTCCAAAGGGATGCGTTCGTCGCGGCCGTGGTACATCCGCGAGAACGAAAGATCGGCTGTTGGGTCGAAGCGAACCGGGGAAAATCCGTAGCTCTTCGTGCCGAGCGCCGCGTAGGCCTTCGCGTCGGTGAAGCCGACCGTCAGATACGGCAGCGGGGTCGCCGTCGGATCGTGGCGCCGGAGGACCTTCCCGAGGTGGGCAAAGAGCGGCGTGTCGGTCGGCGTGACGATCGGATCGGCGCGGTGGAAGACCTCGAACTGGGCTTCTTCGCCAAGAACCACCCGAAGTTCTTTGAGAAATGCGGCCTCGGTCTGCCCCGGCAACGTACGTCCATCGATGGCAACAGAGGCGCGGCCGGGGATGACGTTCACCTTGTTTCCCCCGTGCAAGATCGTCGGGCTCGCCGTGTTCGAGAGCATCGCCGCGAAGGCGTTCCGCTGCCCGTCGTCCTTCACCAGGTAGTCGAGGATGAGCCCAGCGACTTGCGGCGTCGTGAGGCGCCCGAGGACCTTCCCTTGGATCGGCGGGAGCTCTTTTGCGAGCCCGTCGACGAAGCCTCGAACGGCCTCGGTTGGATGCATCGGCAAACGCGTTTTTCCGAGCTTAGTCAGCGCTTTGGCAAGCTTGAGAACGGCCGAGTTCGGCTTCGGCATCGAGCCATGGCCAGGCTCTCCGGTGTATGTTGCACGTAACCAAACGCTCCCCTTTTCGGCGACCTGGATCGGGTAAAACGTCTTGCCGAAGAGGTTCAACGAAAAGCCGCCGACCTCGCCGAGCATGTATTCTGCACGAATCTTGTCTGGGTGTTCCTTGGCGAGCCAGAGCGACCCGCACGCATCCCGCCTCTTCGTCGGCGACGCCGGCGAAGATCACGTGCCGCTTCAGCGGCACCCCGCGCTCTTTCAGCATCACCAGAACGGCAGCGCTCATCGCCGCCATATTCTTCATGTCGACGGCGCCACGCCCCCAAAGATACCCGTCTTGAACGCGCCCTTCGAAGGGGGGGACCCGCCATTGAGTTTCATCAGCTTCAACGACGTCTAGGTGGGCGTTGAGCAGCAACGGCGGTAATTCGCCTGTCCCCTTGAGGCGCGCGATGACGTTCGTCCGTCCGGGAAAGCCTTCGAGAAGCTCAGACTCAATGCCATGATCGGCAAAAAAATCGGCAAGACGCTGGGCCGCTTCTCGCTCGCCATCACTCTCGTCTTTTTCCGAAGGATCGAGGGGACTCCGGTTCACCGTCCGCAGACGGAGAAGGTCCTGAAGGAGGGAAGCGCAGCGGCGGGCGTCGGGTTCGAGGTCGGCAAGGTCGGCGATCACCGCCGCATCCTTTCAGCGGTAAATTCCTGTGTTTCGGAAAAAAGTGCCCCCCCTCGACGAATTCACGCAACAAGCACCGCGTGCTGGTCGATAGGGGCGTCATGAACACGCTCCGTCTCCTCGCTCCGTTCGTCGCCGCCGCCCTCCTACCGATCGCCGCCGGATGCACCGTCGAGGCCGATCTTTCCGCCGACCCGCCGACCGATTCGAGCCACGCGATCCCGTCGGTGTTCCTCCCCTATGTCGCTTCGAACATTGGCGATCTCGCGCTCGCCACCGCCCCGGCGATCTCGGTCACGCGCACCTGCAAAATCGGCGCAAAGACCGCCACGGAGATCCACAGCACCTGCGGCGCCGCTGCCGAAGGGGTCTCGAAAATCGTCCGCGTCGGCAATCGCGATGCCTTGGTCGTCCCGGTCGACGGACTGACCGTCGCCGCCGGCGCAACGCTCACCCTCGACGGCGACTACCCGATCATTTTCGTCGTCCGCGGAGCCGTTCAAATCGACGGCCGCGTCGACCTCTCCGCCTCTCGCATCAGCGGTTACGAGGGCCTCCTCGGGAGCGCCAACGGGCTCAATAAATTCAAAGAAAACAATGTTGACGGAGCGGGGCCTGCTTGCCGTTCCGGCTCGGAAGTCGGTGCCGGTGGAGGGAGTTTTTGTGGCGTCGGTGGTGGCTCGGAAGCGACCCGCGTCTACGGAACCGAAACGCTTATCCCGCTTGTCCCCGGCGCACCCGGCGGCGCGGGCTACTCGGAGGGCGGCGCTGGCGGGGGCGCCCTCCAGATTTCCGCGGCGTCGATCGCGATCGGTCGCACCGGCATCATTGATGCGGGCGGTGGCTTCGCGGCCTTCATTGGCGGCGGCGGCGGCTCTGGCGGCGCAGTGCTTCTTGAGGGGGTAACCGTGCAACATGCAGGTTTCTTGGCGGCCAACGGCGCGGGCGGCGGCGCGATGGACAGCCGGATCGCAGGTGCCGGTCATCCGGCGACCGGCAATGGAAGCCGCGCCAAAGGGGGCGCGACCGACCTTGGGAACAACGGGGGCGACGGCTCCTCCGCCGAGGATCCGAACGGCACCGCGGGCGTCTACGCTGCCGATGGACCGGGGCCGGATCTCAAGAAAAATGCAGGTGGCGGCGGCGGCGGCGCCGGGCGCATTCGCATCAACACCCGTCTTGCCGCCGTCGGCGCGGCGACCGACCCATTCGGCTTCAGCGGCACGGGCGGCTTCTCCCCGAGCGCAGCGACCGGCTGCAGCACCCTCGGCGGCGTGCAAGAGCGCCTCGCCCCGTGAGCCTGAATCGTCCTAGCGTTGCCGGGTGACGTCCCCCACGCTGCCCGCCGCCGCCCTCTCTGCCTGGTCCGCCAGCGCCTCCCCGTCGAACGGTGGCGACGACGCGCCCCCTTCCATGGGGGCGTCGCTTTTTTGTGCAATATGCAGTGATTCCGCCCGGTTCGTTTCGAGCACCCAGCGCGTGACCGCAGAATCTGCAAGAGCACGCCCGTTCCGACGCAGCAGCACTGGGGCCACCTGGGAACTCACCCCCGGTTCCGTCTACCTCGGCGTTGCGCTCCCGGCCGTCGCCAGTTTCGCAAGCGATGCGACGCCCGGCACCTTCCTCAATCGCATGGTCCGCCCCCTCCTCAAGGCGCTGGGCCCCTACGCGATGTACGGCGGTCGCGATTTCGTGACCCTCCGCACCGGCGCCCGCCGTGACGTCCGCTCCCCGATCGCAGGCATCGCCTTCGCCCACGACGCTGCAAGCGGACGCGCCCTCTTTGAGGCGGTTATCGGTACGGGCTCCCCCTTTGCAGGGGCCGGCCGCCGTTCCTTCCGCGGCGCCGTCCCCGCCGCCTACGCGGAGCACTCCGCCGGGGACCTCGTCGCACGCAGCGTGGCCGCCTACGGGCAACCCAACCAAGCCATCGGCTGGAAATTAGAGGCAGAAGAGGCGCTGATTCAAAGCCCCTTTCATGCAACGACAGAGGCCGAGATCGGCGCCATCGGTGCGCTAGAAGAGGCGGGTCACACTGTTCTTGGCGGTGACCTCCAGGCCACTGGAGATGCGCTTCAGGCCTACGCCCGCGATCCGCGACCGGAGAATCTTGCACCCTTTTACGACGGACGGGCCGCCATCCTCGGGTTGCCCGATCTCGCCGTACTTACGTCATTGATCGATTCCCTCAAACGACGGTTGTGATGATCTGGTGCACTTCCGCTTCCCGGAAGATGCGCACCAGTTCGCCGTCGAGATGCCCGTCTTTGACGCCAAGTTCCAGGATATCCAGCGCCCGTACCAGCGGGACGGCTTTCTTGTAGGGGCGGTCGCTTGCCGTGAGTGCGTCGAAGACGTCGGCGATCGCCATCATCTTCGATTGTACCGGAATTTCCTCAGCATTTAGGCGGTTCGGGTAGCCGGTTCCGTTGACTCGCTCGTGATGGGCTCCAGCAATCAGCGGCACGCGTCGGAGTTGTTTCCCCCACGGAATCTGGGAAAGAAACTTGAACGTATGCTCAACGTGGGAGCAGATCTCCGCGTATTCAGGTCCCGTCAAACTTCCACGTTTGATGGAAAGGGCTTCAAGCTCTTCCTGCTCGAGCAGCGGCCGGAGATTTCCTTGAAGATCGAAGTAGCTCTCCTTCGCAACTGCCTCGACGCGTGCGAAATCACCTGCCGCGAGGACCGTCGGTTCATTCGCCGAAAGGATCGCCTGGAAGCTGCTGCGTAGCTGTTCGCGACGCACTTCAAACTCGACGCCGATCGCAGCGATCTCTGCGGACTCAGCCCTCCGTTCCAAGAGGGCGATCTTCCGTTTGAGCATGTCGGTTTCGAGGCTTTGTTCCACGAACGCAAAGCGCCCCCGCACGAGCTCGAGCTGCTCGTCGTAGAGCTTCTTTGCCTTGACGAGGACCTTTTCGCGAACGCCGATCTTTCCGAAGTCGTGGAGAAGACTTGCGTATTCGAGCTCGCGTAGGTCCCCCACGGTGAAGGCGAGGGCGGCAAAGGGGCCGTCACTGATCCCGTCGACGGTCTTGGCGAGGCCGACCGTGAGATCGGCGACGCGCCGCGAGTGGCCGCTCGTCGTCGGATCACGAGACTCGATCGCCTCCACGCTTGCTGCGACGAAGCCCTCGAAAAGCTTACGAATTTCATCGTAGAGCAGCGCGTTTTCCAGGGAGATCCCTGCCTGGGCGGCGACGGTCGCCAGGAGCTCTTCGCTCCGCTGATCGAAGGCGACGACCTCGCGGCGCACCGTTTCGTCGTCGCGGAGTCGCACCTGCGGATCCCGCTTCTTGTTGATCAATTGAATGACGCCGACGCACTCGTCTCGTTGCGAGACGAGTGGCACCGTCAGCATGCTTTTTGTGCGGTAGCCGCTCTTTTCGTCGATGCGGCGGTCGAAGCGGTACGGGGCGCCGGCGGGGATTTCATAAACGTCGCGGATCGCAATCGCGCGACGTTCGAGGGCGACGGCGCCAGCGATGCTCGTCGCCGAGAGCGGCATCGTGAATTCGCGGGAGTCGAACTGCACCGAATCGTTCTGCGACATCTTGAAGCGAAGGCGCTGAGACGCGCCGCCCTCGTCGCTCTCCAGCACGTACAAACTGCCGGCGTCAGCTCCGGTAACAAGCCGAGATTTTTCGAGAATGACCGCAAGGAGCTTGTCGACGTCCCGCGCGGTGGTCATCGCTCGGGCAATCTGGGCGAGCTCGTCGAGCTGGGAGCGATACTGCTCGATCGATGCCCCGCTGCTCGTCGCGTGACCACGGAGCTCAAGTGCTTCGAAGGCCCGCGTGATGGCAAGGGCCAGCTCGTCGTCGCCAGCCTCAGCATCGACGACGGCAGCGACGCCTAGCGCAAGAGCACGATCTACTGAAAAACGTTCGCGTTTCTGGTCGCTCCGGTTGGGGCGCGTCCCAAGAAGGATGAGTGTTGCACGCTTCTCCGCGAGTGCTTTCGTGTAGGGTGCAAATAGCTTCGGGTCTCTCTCCCACAAAGTTTGCTCGGCGAGCACCACCGTCAGTGCGTGATTTGCGCACGTGCGCACCACCTGCACGATGCCGGGAAACGGCGCATAAACGCTCTGCGCTTCTGAGGGGGAGCGTCGCAAACTGACCGGCACGGCATCGCTGCCCGAGTCGACCCGCGGAGGGCGCTCGCCAGCAAAAACCATGGTTGCCAGTCGTGTGGCGAGCTGTTCGGCCCGTTCGACAAGGCGCTGGGAGGAGGGGGGTACTTGGGGCTTCAACGGTTTTCCCGACTGCGTTTTCGCGGTCACTTCTCCGACTGCCGAATTCGCTGGATGCGAGCGCGCGCGAGGAACATATCCCACCCATGAACGACGTCACGTCTCTCCGGACCGATTACGCCAAAGGGGCTCTCGACGAGGCCGATGTCGCCGCTGCCCCCCACGAACAGCTCGCGCGCTGGGTCGATGAGGCGGTGGCCGCAAACGCCCCCGAACCGCACGCCATGGCGCTCACGACCGTCGCCGCCGACGGAAAGCCTTCCTCGCGCATCGTGCTCCTCCGGGGTCTCGATGCGGAAGGTATTGTATTTTATACAAACTATGAGAGCAGAAAGGGCGACGATCTCGCCGCGACCGGTTGCGCGGCGCTCCTCTTCTTTTGGCCGACGCTTGAGCGCCAGGTGCGTGTCGAAGGGGCAGTTTCCCGCGTCCCGACGGCGGTTTCTGAGGCCTACTTCCGATCGCGGCCGCGGGAGAGCCGCATCGGCGCGTGGGCGTCGGCCCAGAGCCAGCCGCTTGCGAGCCGTGAGGAGCTCGCCCGGCGCTTTGACGAGGCTGACGCGCGCTACCCCGGTGACGACGTCCCGCTCCCCCCATTTTGGGGGGGGTACCGCGTCGTCCCCGAGCGTTTTGAGCTTTGGCAGGGGCGTCCGAGCCGCCTTCACGACCGCTTGGTCTATCAATTGAAGACGGCCGACGGCGCCTGGGACCTCCAGCGATTGATGCCGTGAATCGGCAAAAAATTTAGGATTTTTCCACCCGACTGCTGCGATCGTCGCGAGAGCGCGGCCGCAAATCCTCGTCCGAATGCGGCGGCTTGATGCGTCAATTTGCGTCGTGGGAGCGGTCGGTTTCCGTCACAGGAAGGTCACGTTGGGAAAAGCGCACAATCTCCTTTGACCGACGAGGTTTCGCAGTTTAAACGAGCGCCGCTTGGTGGTCTCGTGAAGGATTGCGAGAAGACCAACGGGAGGAATACGGATGGCGGTTCAGGGTGCAAAGAAAGCGTCGCGCGGCCGGGAGAACCCCGTCGCTGGCCCTTCGTTCCGCGCCACTGAGCCGCAGGAGCCTCGCAAGTCTCGTCGTGAGCGCTCCGATGTCGTTGTCGCCGACTCGCGAACGCCCGATCAGGAGATCGTCCACGAAGGGGCGATCTCCTTTTTGATGCTCGCAAATCCGGTCGGCGCCGCCCGCGTGGTCGACCTCCGTGCGGGGGACGACCCCCGAAAGCGCACGCTCATTCTTCGCGAGGCGCTGAAGCTCCGCGCGACGAAGGTCTTCGCGCTCGTCGAGAGCACCGAGGCGGCCCAGTGGGAGGCGCTGGGCTTTCGCGAAGAGGGGACGATCCCTGGCTATTTTGGCCGCCCCGACGGCCGTCGTCGCAGTGTTCGCGGCGACCAGGAACACGCCGTCCTCCTCGGTTCGCCGGTCCGTCACCCCGCCGTACCGCCGGAGCCTCGGGTCGTCGTGATGAGCGAGGGGCGCGCGATCGAGCTCCCGCCGGAGCCGTCCGCTTCTCAAGATCGCGCCGACCGTGCGGCCAAAGTCGCCCTCCGCGAACTCCGTGAACTTCCACTGTCTTCGCTGCCCGCGGTGACCGTCCACGAGATGGACGAGGCTGACGCTCGCCGCTCCTACGCGCTCGCCGCCCGCGCCGGGACCGCCCTCACCGCGTTTGCGCCGCTCGTTCGCCGCGGAACGCGAAGCTATTTCGTCGCCCTTGGCCGCGCCGATTTCGCCGTCGTCGCAAGTCTCGAAGCGCGCGATGCCTACGGCAACGCCTTCCTTGAACTCCTCGAATCCCCAACGACGATGGAAGGGGTGCTCCTCACGATGGTCGCCGTCGACGAACTCGTCGAACGCGCGCGAAGTGCAGGAGCTTTCACGGTTTTTGCCTTCTCCCCGAGTGACGATGAGGGCCTCGCGATGGCCTTCCTCCACGCTGGCTTCCAGCGTACCGGGCTCCTCAGCGACCAGTTCCGTATCGGTACCGCCGCGAAGGACGCCATCCTTTGGGTCTGCCGCCGCTGACCTCAGGCTTCGAAGCGGTAGCGCTCGTCGTGGGGGACGCGGAGAGCACGCAAGGCATCGTCGAGGCGCGCGATCGGCACGCTGACGACGGTCGGCATCCCGCCGGAAAGTCCAAGAAGTTCTAGGAAGTCGATGCCGCTGTCGAACGGGGCAGCGAGGGTCAGGGTGTCCTTGTCGATGACCGCTGCGATCGCTGCGCGATCCTGCCCGGCGAGGAGGAGGCCTGTCTTGTCGTAGCGGGGGGCGCCGGTCGGTACGCGCAGGAACGCAACGCTCCGCGCGACGCTCGCGGCTGGCAACGAGATACGCGTGTATCCTGCAGCAAGTTTGTCGGTCGCCGCTTCGAGAGCCTCCATCTCACGGGCCGCCTCATCGAGGATTGCCCAGAGGGCAGGATCGGGTGAGTCGCTCGTAAGTACTCGGATAATAAGCCCAAAAATGGAGGCGTCCCGGCTTCGTGCGCGGAGAGCGCGGTCGAGTCGGAGCCCCTTCGGGCCCGGCTTTCCGATGCGGGTGTCGATGGCGCGGGCGTCGTCGTCGGCCCCGGGATACGGCTCGCGGCCGCCGCGAATCCACTTGGCGGCGGAGACGAGACCATCGAAATCGCCGTGGCAGACGATGGTGTCGATGGCGCCGGTCGCCGCGACGAGTTCGGGCGTGATCATCTCTGGGCAGGCGCCATGCTGCTTTTTCGTCGCCAAGACGAACCGGGGATCTTCGGCGAAGGTCGCGTGAAGGCGGTGGTCGTGGTGGTCGACCCAGCGAGCCAGGCGGTCGCCCACGGCATCGATGAAAGGCTTCGTAATCTTTGCAAAACCGCCGCCGGACGCCTCGGACGCGAAGGCGATGTCAAGAACCACCACGCGCCCGGGAAGCTCGGAGGCCTTCGGCAGCTTGCGGGGCGTGGCGAAGGCAAGGTGGGGGAGCGACACAGCGGGGGTGACCATGATACCACCGCTACTTAGCCCGTTCTCGGGCCGCCAGTGGCTTCTGGGGCACGCAAGCTTCGGTTTCGTGCGCTCCGCCGCGCGGGCCTCGCCCTCTCGCCGCGTCATCGAGTGCGGAGAAACGGGGACTGTTGAAGCCCAAAGCTAGCATTGCATCGAACGGAAAAGCCGAATGAGCCAGAAAGTTCTCGTCATCGAAAGTGATGCGCCGTTCGCCGAAGAAGTTCGGAGTTCGCTGAGCGCCTTGGGCGTAGAAGTCACCGTCGTCGACGACGGAAGCGCCGGCCTCGCTGCGGCAGCGGCCGACATCCCTGCGCTCATTTTGCTGGCGGTCGAGCTTCCGAAGACGAACGGATTCTCGGTCTGCAATCGCTTGAAGAAGGACGCGACTCTCAAGGATGTTCCGCTGATTATCCTATCGAGTGAGTCGAGTCCGGAGACATTTGAGCAGCACAAAAAGCTCAAAATGAGGGCCGAAGAATACGTTCATAAGCCGATTTCTTTTGAAGAACTCTGGCCCGTTCTTTCCCAGTATATCGAAATCCCGATCGCGGAATCGCCGGTGGTCGGCCATTCGTTGCCGCCGGAGGCGGTCGATGATTCGGCGGTTGTCCTGGACGACGACGTGTCGGTCCAACTCCTTGCAAGTGATCCACCGCCGCCGCCGCCGCCCATCGACGTCGTGGATGTCGACACTGCCGGCCTCGATGACGCGTTTGACCGCGTTCGCCGGTTGACGGTAGCCCCGCCAAAAATTGACGAGTCGACGCCAGCACCTAACGACGTCGTCGACGATTCGGAGGTCTCCGAGGAGGATGACGTCGCGACCTCCCCGCCTCCGCCGCCGACGGCGCTTCCTGCGGCGCCACCGTCAACGCCGCTGATCCTGGTGCCGCCGCGTGTCGTCGAGGATGGGGCGAGCGCCGACGCCGTCCGCCGCGCCGAAGCCGACGCTGCCGACGCGCGAGCTGCGCTGGAAGCGGTGCGCAGCTCGCTCGCCACCGAAGAAAAGGCGGCCCGGGAACTCCGCGATCGCCTCGCCGCCGAAGAACGGGCTGCGAAGGAGCTCCGCGAGCGGCTCGCCGCCGAAGAGCGCCGCCGGACGGCCGCCCAGGAGGACGCCGAACGGGTGTCGCGCGAACTGGAGGAGCTTCGCTCGCGGCCGGTCAGCGTCGCCCCAAAGGCGGGCGTCTCCAGCAAAGACTTCCTCGACCTTCGCGAGACGCTCAACAAAAAAGACAAAGAGATTCTTGGTTTTCGTGAGGCGCTCGCCAAGAAAGACCGCGAGATCTTCGAAGCTCAAGACAAGCTCCTCGCCGAGGAACGGGCCCGCGCGGACTACGAAGAGCGGATGCTCGCGCGGGACCGTGAGACTGAGGAGCTGCGTGAGTCCCACGAGGCGAGCGAGGCGGCGCGAATCACGACGCTTTCTGAGCTCGATTCGTTGCGGGGAAAGTACACCGATACCGCGCGCGCCCTTGATGCGCGCCTCGCCGAACTCACCGATCTTCAGCTCCGGCACGACGAAACGACCCGCGCCAGCACTGCCGAGCGTGAGAAAATGCTCGCCGATCACGAGGCGGCTCTCGCGAAGGTGACCGAGGAGACGACCCGCGCCAAAGAGGCGGCCCTCGCCGATCGCGAGGCGACACTCGCCAAGGAGCACGAGGCAAAGCTCGCTGCTCTCTATCGCGCGCAACAGGACGAACTCGCGAAAGCACGCGCAGCCAGCGAGGCGACGCTCGCGACAGCGACGATGGCCCAGGAAGCAGCGCTCGCCGCAGAAAAAGCGGCCCACGCGGAGGCGCTTGCGACGAAGACGCAGGCCCACGAAGCGGAGATCGCCGCCCAGAAACAGGCCCACGACGACGCAATTACGGCTCAGAAGAAGGCCCACGACGACGCGACGGCTGCCCAGACGCAGGCCCACGACGACGCAATTGCCGCTCAGACGCAGGCCCACGACGACGCGATGGCCGCCCAGAAGCAGGCCCACGACGACGCGACGGCCGCCCAGAAACAGGCCCACGACGACGCGACGGCCGCCCAGAAACAGGCCCACGACGACGCCGTTGCAGCCAAAAACACGGAAAACGCGGCGATCGAGGAGAGCCACGCGGCGGCTCTCGCGGCCCTTGCGGCCTCCGGTCAGGCGACGAAAGAGGCCCTCGAAGCGACGATCGCCGAACGCACCGCGGAAGGGGCCTCCTTGCGGGAGCAGCTCGCGGTTGTTGAGGCGAAAAGTGCTGCACTTGTTGCAGAAAAGACTCTTCTCGAAGAGAAGGTCGCCGCCTTGGAGGCGAAGCTTGCGACCGCCGAAGCCGAGCTCGCCGCAAACAAGGCGGCGCTGGTGGACGCGACGCGCACGAAGGACGCAGAAAAGGTACGTGCCGATACGGCGCAGGCGAAGTGGGAGGCCGACAAGGCGACCCTCGAGCGCGCGAAGGATGCCCTTGCCGATGTCCTTCTAAGGATTGAAGAAGTCGAAGCGCGGACCTGACCGGTACTAGAGCGCGCGGGCGGCGAGCTGCTTCGCCTCTTCGCGCGCGCGGGCGAGTGCGCGCCCCTGATCGAGGCGGAGGTGCTCACCGTGGCGGACGACCTCTTCGCCGCGTACGAACACGTGGATGACGTCCCGCGCGGTCGCCGCGTAGACAAGCCGCGAGTGGACGTCGCCGCCGGGCTCGATGTGGGGGGCGTCGAGGCGAACGATGGCGAGATCGGCCTCGTAATTTGGCGCAATTCTTCCGATTTTGTCGTCGAGGCCGAGGGCGCGTGCGCCGTCGATGGTCGCGAGACGGAACGCCTGCTTGGCCGGCAGCGTGGTGGTGCCGCTGCGGACCTTCGCGAGGAGGGCGGCGTGGCGGAGCTCGACGAAGGGGTCGAGGTTGTTGTTGCAGGGGGCGCCATCGGCGCCGAGCGCCATCGGGACGCCGCGCGCGAGGAGGTCGTGGACGCGGGCGATCCCGGAGCCGAGCTTGAGGTTCGCGCTCGGGCAGTGGACGAAGCGCGTGCCGGCGGCCGCAGCGGCGTCGGCCTGGGCGTCGTCGAGCTGGACACCATGGGCCAAGAGTACGTTTTTCCCCCAGAAACCCCATTCTTGGAGGGCATCGACGTCGTCGCGGCCGAGGATCGCGCGGACCGCCTCGCGCTCGCCCGGGTGCTCGGCGGCGTGGCTGTGCAGGAGGGCGCCGTTCTCCTTGGCGCGCTCCGCGACACCGCGAAAGAGGCGCTCGGTACAGGAAAGGATGAACCGAGGCGCGTAGGCATACCCAAGGAGGCCGCCGGCGCCGCCGTGCCAACGCTTGTAGAGTGCATCTGATTCCGCAAGGCTCTCGTCGGTCGATTCGCGGAGCCCCGCCGGGACGTCGGCGCCGGCGTCCATCATGGTTTTTCCAGAAAATCCGCGCATTTTTGCGCGTTCCATCGCTCCAAACACTTCGTCGTGGTGGCGGACTGTCCCCATGTCGAGGATCGTCGTCGTCCCCGCGCGCATCATCTCAAGGAGGCCGAGTTCTGCGCTCGCGGCGAGGCTCACCGGCGTGTGGGCCGCTTCGAAGGGCCAGATTCGTTCCTTCAGCCAGTCGAGCAGGGGGAGGTCGTCGGCCATGCCGCGGAAGAGGACCTGGCACAGGTGGACGTGGGCTTGGACGAAGCCGGGGATCACCGCGCAGCCCCGTGCATCGACGACGCGGACGACGCCGCCGCCCGGAATTTCGCCGCCACGGGGCACGACCGCTTCGATGCGCCCCCCTTCGCCAAGGAGGAGATCGGCCTCGAGAACGCTGTCAAGGTCGTCGTTGGTGACGATCGAACCGCCCGAAATCCAGGTCTTCACCAGGACGACGCTACACCGCGCCTACGTGCTTTCGGCGAGCGAATTCCCTCGTTCTGGGCGAAAGAAGCATTGCGCGTCGCGGCGTAGGCGAGGAAGAGTCGCTGCCATGGCGACCGAGATTTGTGGAGCGATTCTCGACTTCGGCGGGAGTCGGCGCCCCGGGTTCCTGGAGGCGTCTGCGCTGGTTGCCGTCCTTGGGGAGCCGGTGATCGTCCCCTTTCCGAGCAGTACTGGAACTGTCGAATGCACGCTCTTTGAAGGTGTAGCTCTCACGGTGTATCGCATCGGAACTGCAAAAACAGCTATTGTTATTGCGCCCGCTGGTGCCGATCCCCGAAGCCGGGTTGTGCTGCACGGGCTGACGGTACGCGCAGTCACACGTGGCGTTGCCGCCGACGACGGTACGATCGCTGTTGAGGGTGAAGTCTTCGAAAATATTCCAATTCATGAACTCCTGGAGGCGGCAGCTTCGAGCCTACTCCTGGCCCTCCCTGCGAGAGCGGGGAACGAAGGAACGCAAGCATGAGCCAGGAACGCACAGGGCTTTTTTCGCGATTTTTTGGGAAATCAGATCCGGGAGTCGCCGGGCGTGGCCCCATTGAGACAGTCTCTTTGTGGCGGGCTTTTGAGGCGATTCAAACCCAGGTTCGAAGCGTCCACGAAGGGAGTGGCGCCCTCGTGCCGAAGCTCGTCCGCCAAGCGAGCCTCGCCGAAGGGGCCATCGATCGCGTGCGCGCCGGGCGGACGCGCAGTCGTGAGCTTCGCGAAGGGATTAGCCGCGTTTCTCAGGTACTCGAACGTATTGAAATTGTAGCACTTAATGCTTCTCTTGAGGCGGCGCGGCTCGGCGACTCTCGAGGCCTCCCGCTCACGCTGATCGCCGATGAAGTGAAGGGGCACGTCCTTCGTGGCCTCGCCGGTGTGGAGGATCTTGCTACCGCCGTCGATGAAACCGAACGGGAGCTTGGGCGCTGCGAAACCCAAATTGAGCTTGCAGGCACCGTCGCCGGTGAGGCCGGGCAACAGGCGGCCCGCATTCAGGATGGGGCGCGCATCGCCTTTGATGCCGTTGAGGACTTCGCCACGAAGCTGCGGGTCGCGACGGGGAGCGACGCGGAAACCAGCGAAGCGCTCGCCGCCGCCGTCGACCATGCGCGCTCCCTGGCCGATGCCCTCAGTAAGCTCGCCGGGCGCGTGCCTCGGGCGCTGCTTGTTGCGGCGCTCCGCCCGGTCCTCGAGCCGCTCTTCGGCCTTGTCGACGATGACGCTCGCGACGAGGGCGCTTGATGGACCGCGAGCTTGTTGCGTTACTCATTAGTGAGATTGAAGGGCGTATTTCGTCTGTTGAATCGGCGCAAGAAGTTGATCGGCGGCGCACGCTTCGTCATGCGCTTCATGCCATCAAAGGGGCCGCGGGAATGGCGGGGGCGCGCGAGCTTGCCGCCCGTTGCGGCCGCCTCGAAGAGGAACTTGTTCCTCGATCCGCGCTAGCGGGCGAGGACGACGTTGATGGTGGGGACATTAGCGATTTTGAGGTAATTTCGGCCCTTCGCGACGCTCTTGCACGTCTGCGAAGTGGGGGCGTCTTCTCCCAGTGGCCGCGCCCCGAACCGGATCTTCGCGCCCGTGCCATCGATGCCGCCATCGCGCCCCACTACACGGTTGAGGTGGGGGAACGGCTCGCTGCGATCGACGAACTTCTTCAGAAGCCTTCAAAGGAAGATTCTTACGACGACTACGATGCGCTCTTTCGCCACATTCACACGCTAAAAGGGGCGGCGAGTGCCGCCGGCGACGACCCGCTCGCTTGGTTCTGTCATGGGCTCGAAGATGCACTCTGCATGCTTCCGGCCACCCTCGAAGCGCCGCTCGTTTCGCCGGAGGCGCGGGCGCTCCTTGCCCGGTTTCGCCCAGTTCTTGCCGGTCTGGTCGCCGCGCCAAACGCCACCCTCGAAGCGCTCCGCGGGCGAGTCTCCGTCGCGCCCGGGGGTGCGGTTTCGCGGCCCCCGGAGCCGGCGGTGCCGCCGGGTGAGGGGACCGAATTTGCAGCCACTTCTCTCGCGCCGGATACGGTGCGGGTGTCGCTGGCTGCCCTTGAAAGTCTCTCCCAGACGCTCGCCTCCGTCGCCCGCGACCGGGACCGTGCCCTCCGTGCGGCCGCGACCGGCCTCGGTGCAGCCCGCCGTCTTCGGCAGCTTCGAGGCGAGCTTGCGGAGGCGCTCCGACTCATCGGGCCGCCACGACCGTGGGGGGCACCGGCTGCGGCGATTGAGCGCGTTCGCGTGGTCGCGGAGGCCCTCGGCCGGGCGTCGTCAACGATTGAAGCAGATGCATGGTACACGCGAACCGCCGATGCCGACTTTCGTGCCCGCGTCGCGACCGGCTTGCGCACGCTCTCGGACCTTGAGCGCGTCCCCGCGAGCGGACTTTTCGCTCGCTTCCGGCAGACCGTCGACGCCGAGGCGCGCCGCATGGGGAAGCCGGTCCGCGTCCTCCTGACCGGTGGCGAAGAGCTGATTGAGCGCCGCCTCTTCGAAGCGCTCCAAGAATCTTTATTGCAACTTGCACGCAATGCCCTCGCCCACGGCGTCGAGACCGCGGAGGCGCGCGTCGCCGCTGGCAAGGACCCGACCTCGCTCATTCGCATCGAAGCGGCGCGGCGCCCCGATGGCTCCGGGGAGCGGCTCGTCATCGCCGTCTCCGACGACGGCCCGGGCGTAAACGTCGATGCCCTCCGTGCGCGCGCTGAAGAGCTCGGTTACGAGGGGCCCTTCGACGACACGACCCGTCTCTTGCGGCTTCTTTTGCTGCCCGGCGTGTCGACTGTCGATGGCAGCGAGGGGGAGGCGTGGCTCGCCGGTCGGGGCGTCGGCCTCGATGTGGTGAACGCAACGGCGCGCGCGCTCGGCGGCGAACTCTTCTTGTCGACGGCGCGCGGGCGCGGTTTCCGGGTCGAAATTTCGGTCCCGACGGAGACGACCTTTCTCACGGCTCTTCTCGTGAAAAGTGCAGGATACACGTTTGCGATTCCCGCTGCGGCGGTCCTTGCCGTCCACCTGCCGGCAACAGTCGGCCTTCGAGCTCGGAACCTTTCGGAAATACTGGGTCTTTCTCCCCTCTCCGTCGCCCCTTCTGACGCGACGTCGCGGGCGCGTGTCCTCGATCTTGGAGCCGCCGGCGCTCGCGTGGGGGTCGCCGTCGATGCCGTACTCGGCGTGGAGAATGGCGGCGCTCGCCCCCTCGGCCACCGGCTCGCGGGCCAAGGGCCCTATGCGGCGGTCTTCCTCGGCGGCGCCGAACTCCCCTGGCCCGTGATCGACGTCGACGCCTTCCTCGTCCTCGCCAGTCGCCGCTCTCCGCGCCCACGCACCGAACCGCCTCCCGCATTCCCGCTATGATTCGTCGCGCTGTTGAAACAGATATTCCGGCCATTTCGGCGCTTCGAGATCGACTCTTTCCCGAAGATCAAACAGATTTTGCTCGGAAGATTTCCCTTTTTTCGACGCGCCTCTGGCTTGCCGAGTCCGACGGGAACCTTTGCGTCGGCTTCCTTTTGGCGTGGGTCGTTGTCGACGAAATACATCTTCATCTTCTCGGTGTTGCTGAAGAAATGCGCGGAAAAGGGGTCGCGCGTGGCCTCCTCGGGCCCTTTCTTGATCCTCACCTCGGCGATGGAATGCTCGCGTGTGCGCGACTGGAAGTTCGTCGTGACAACGAAGGGGCCCTCGCGCTGTACCGAAGCCTCGGCTTCCGCATTGTGAACACGCGAAAGCGCTATTACGCGGACGGCTGCGACGCCTTCGAGATGGCGCTCCCCTTCGAGGACGGGCGCCCGGCACCGCTCGCGAGCGACGACCCGTAACGCGCGTCCGCCCGGAACCGCCAAAGGCGGTGAGGAAACGGCGCGCGGGACTGTAGCTATATGCGCGTCCGCCCGGAACCGCCAAAGGCGGTGAGGAAACGGCGCGCGGGACTGTAGTCCTAGGCGCGGCCAAGATCGGTCTAGAGTGCGCGCCATGCGTCTTCGCACGGCCCTCGCCCCCTTCGCATCGCTCCTCTTTTCGCTCGCGGTGACGACCCCCGCTGCCGCCCGCCTCCCCGGCAGCGATGCCGGCGGAAAGGCACCGACGACCCCCGACGCTGGGAAGAAGCCGCCGAAAAGTGGCGAAAAAGAGGAAGAATCGCCCGTTGTTAGGGGGAAGACTCCCCTCGCGGAAGGGGCGCGGCTCGTCGAGGCGGGGCAGCTTACCGAGGCGGAAGAGATCCTCAACAAGCTCGGGGGCGGCGACAAACCGCGCGCCCAGCTCCTCCTCGCGCGCGGCCAATATTTGCGGGGAAACTACACGAAAGCGAGAGAGCTCCTCGCGGGCG
The DNA here is from genome assembly GCA_020720045.1 of Sorangium cellulosum. Lineage (GTDB taxonomy): Bacteria > Myxococcota_A > Polyangia > Polyangiales > Polyangiaceae > JAAFHJ01. Next base: position 23,127 of record DYPH01000020.1, read on the forward strand.
CGCGGAGTGGCGACGAGGCGACGAAGCTCGAAGCGCTTCTTATTGATGCAAAATTGCTCGCGATTGCCGGGAAGCGCGCAGAAGCGATCGCCCTCCTTGAGCCGAAGAAGGGGGTCGTCACCGGGGTGAAGCCGACCCGCGCCCAAGCGCCGCTCATCGCCGCAGCGCGTGCATTGCGCATCCAATTGGGGGAACTCTACATCGACGTTGGCAAGCGGGGGGACGCCGACGAGCCGCTCCACGCCGTCATCGATGAGTATGAAGATCTCGATCCGAGCGACGTCGTCGGGCTGACCGACGTCGGCCGGGCGGCCCACCTGCTCCGGGCGATTCGTGATGCAAATCAAGCATATTCAGAGGCGGAGAAGGCCTCTCAAGGCGCCGGGGAGCGGCCCCCCGTCGAGCTCTTGCGGCGCCGCGGCTTGCTCTTCTTGGAGAAGTACGACGCCGGCCATGCGGAGGAGGTCCTCCGGGACGCGAAGAAGCTCGCGCCGAAGCGGGCCGATCTTCTCGTCCTTGAAGCGCGGCTCGTGCTCGAGCAGGCGCTCGACTTTGATGGTGCCAATAAGCTCCTCAACGAGGCGATCGCACTCAACGACAAACTCCCGGAAATCTACGCGATTCGCGCCGGGATCAAACTCCGTGACATGGACATCGCCGGCGCCGACGGCGACGTCGCGAAGGCGCTGAGCCTCGATCCCAATCACCTCGAAGCGCTCAGCGTGAAGGCGGCGATCCGCTTCCTGGACGACGACCTCAAGGGGTACGAAACGGCGAAGAAGGCGGTCTTTGCGAAGAACGGCGAGTACGCGGAATTCTTCGTAATCATGAACGAATTTGCCGAGTGGGAGCACCGCTACGGCGAGATCGTGAAGATGATGGCGGAGGGGGCCAAGATCGACCCTGACGACGGACGCGTCCTCGCGGCGTGGGGCCTCACCGCCATGCGTGACGGCGACGAAGACGGCGGCCTCGCGATCCTCGAGCAGGCCTTCAAGAAGGACAAGTACAACATCCGTGTGTATAATACACTGAATCAGTACGACAAGGTCATCAAGCGAGACTACGATCTTGCGAAGGCGGCCGACGGGAAGGGGATGTCGATCCGCTACCCGAAGGCGGAGCGGGCGCTCCTCGAGCGCTATGTCCCTCAATTTCTTGGGACAGCGTGGGCGAGCATGAAGGCGCGCTACGATTTCGTCCCCTCCCAGCCGATCCAGGTCGAACTCTACAGCGCCCGCGAGCACTTTGCCGTGCGCACATCGGGGCTCCCGAACATCGGCATTCAAGGCGTTTGTTTCGGAAAGACCGTCGCCGCGATGAGCCCGAAGAGCGAGCCCTTCAATTGGGGGAACGTCGTCTGGCACGAACTCGGACACGTCTTCGCCATTCAACTTTCGAAGAACCATGTGCCTCGCTGGTTTACCGAAGGTCTCTCCGAGTACGAGACGATCGCCAAGGAGCCGAGCTGGCAGCGCGAGCTGGATCCTCAGCTTTATTCAGCGATTAAGGCCAACCGGCTCCCCGGCGCCGTCGACATGAACCAGGCGTTTACCCACGCGGAGAGCGCGATGGACGTGACGGTCGCCTACTATGCGGCGAGCCAAATGATCCTGTTCTCCGTCGAAGAATGGGGAATGACTGGCATTCGAAAGGCGCTTGCCCTTTGGGGGGAAGGGAGGAAGACGCCGGAGGTCTTGAAGCTCGCTTTCGGAGCATCCCCCGAGGAGTACGATCGTCGTTTCCGCGCGTGGGCGCTCGGCCGGATGAAGCGCTACGACGCTCAATGGCTCTTTGATGAGCGACCGATGCCCCTCGAAAAGGCGAAAGCGGCCGCCGAGAAAGACCCAAAGAACGCGCGCCTCCAGGCCGATTTCGCCTTCGCGTTGATCGCCGAGCGGAAGCTCGATGAAGGGAAGAAGGCGCTCGCTGCGGCGCTCGCCCTCGACCCGAAGCAGCGGGAAGCGCTCTATCTTTCAGCAAAAATCGCGCTCGGTGGGAAAAAGGTCGACGAGGCGAAGACGCTGCTCGCCAAGCTCGTCGACGCGGGGGGCGACGGCTACACGGCACGCACCATGCTGGCCGACATCGCCGAGGCGACGAAGGACAAAGCCGCTTTCCGGCTCCATTCCGAGGCGGCTCATCGGTGGGATCCCGATCAAGTGGAGCCGCTGCAAGGGCTCTACGACCTTGCGACGTCCGAAAAGCGCGACGACGACCGCGTCACCATCCTTCGTGATCTCGTCCGTCTCGATCAGCATGACCCGCGCCCTTGGCGGAATTTGCTCAGCCTTCTCGTCGAGAAGAAGGCCTACGGCGAGGCGAGGAAGCTGGGCGAGCAGGCGGTCTTCGTCGCCGTCAATGACGGTAGAGTGCACGCATCTTATGCCAAAGCGCTCGAAGAGCTGGGGGACGCGCGCGGCGCGCTGTTCGAGTACGAGAGCGCCGCTCTCTGCGAAAACAAGCCGGAAGACGAGGCGCGTATCCAGGACGCGTTCGCCGGACTCCTTGAAAAACAAGGAAAAAAGAGCGAGGCGGCCGCCCATCGCAAGGAGGCCGACGAGGCCCGAAAAGCGGTGAAGCCGGCCGGAAAGCCGGGCGCCGAGGGGGAAGATGAGGAGGACGAAGATGACCACGACCACGAGGTCCCCCACGGCCCGGCAAAACCGGGCGGCGAGAAGGGGCGCGAGGCGGCAAAGCCGAAGGGGAAGTAGTCGGCCACCGATTCAGGCTCTCGCGGCGAGACGGGAGTAGCGACCTTGCAAGCGCTTCGGCGCGAGGCTAAGGGGCGCCATGGCCAAGGCTATCCCGCTCTCGCTCATCGAAAAGCTCCCGAAGACCGACCTCCACGTCCACCTGGACGGCTCTCTTCGCCTTTCGACGATTCTCGACCTCGCCCGCGCCGGTCGCATCGAGCTTCCGGCGACGGAGGCCGCGCCGCTCGCCGCCGCGATGAACCTCGGGAAGAACTGCGGGTCGCTTGTTGAGTACTTGAAGGCGTTCGACGTCACCCTCCGGGTGATGCAGACGGCGGGAGCGCTCACGCGCATCGCCTACGAGCTTGCTGAGGACGCCGCCCGCGAGAACGTCCGTTACATGGAAGTGCGTTACGCCCCGATGCTGCACACGCAGAAGGGGTTGAAGCTCACGACGATCATTGAAGCGGTCCTCGAAGGGCTCCGTGCCGCGCAGGACAAATTTGGCATTGAATCCCAGTTGATTCTCTGCGGAATTCGCAATGTATCGCCCCAGTCTTCCCTGGAAATGGCCGAGCTTGCCGTCGCCTACAAGGGGCGTGGCGTCGTCGGTTTTGACCTCGCCGGTGCCGAGTACGACAACCCGGCGAAGCATCACAAAGCGGCATTTCAGCTCGTCCGCGACAACAACATCAACGTGACGATCCACGCCGGTGAGGCCTACGGACCGGAGTCGATTGCCCAAGCAATTCATGTGTGTGGCGCCCATCGTATCGGTCACGGTTGCCGTTTGCGTGAGAACGGCGATCTCCTTCACTACGTGAACGATCACCGGATCACCCTCGAAGCGTGCCCGTCTTCAAACGTGCAAACGGGGGCCATCCGTGACCTGCAAAGCCACCCGATCAAGCTCTACAAAGCCCTCGGTTTGCGCGTGACGGTCAATACCGACAATCGCCTCGTAACAGATACGACGGTTTCGAAAGAGCTCTGGCTCTGTCACGACCAAATGGGCTTCTCGCTCGATGACATCAAGGGCATGATCATGTCTGGCTTCAAAGCGGCATTCTTGCCCTTCCATATGAAGCAGCAGTACCTTCGCAAGGTCAGCGAAGAGCTTGCGACCTTCAACGATGACGGGCTCCCTGAGCTCGCGCCGCCGGTCGTCGACAGCACGCCGGTGGGGGCGTCACGCCGAAAGAGCGTCGCGCCGGCGCCGCTGGCGAGCGAGCAGGGAGAGTCGTGAACCAGGCCCGTGACGAGGCGTGCGTCGCGACCTCCCCGGACGACCCGCCCGCCTCCCAGTCGGTACGAAACGCGCCGAGCCTCGATCGCGCCATGGATGCCCTCGAATGGGCTGCTGGCGTCGCCGAGTCGCGGGAGTTGCTTGCCGCCGACGGTTCGGCGCCGGTTTCCGTCGACGCCGACGATGTGAAGGCGGCGGCCAAGCTCGACCCGGCGGCGGTGCGCGCCCGCCTCGACCGCGTCATGATGGGGGCCGACCCGGAAGCGGGCCTCGACGCCCTCCTTGTGAGCGGGGCGCTTGTTGGAATTTTTCCGGAAGTTCATGCACTTGTCGGCTTTGGTGACGGGGAATTCCGCCACAAGGACGTCTGGAAGCACACCAAGCAGGTCGTCCGTCAGGCGGTCCCCCGGCTTGAGGTTCGCTGGGCGTCCCTCTTTCACGACATTGGCAAGGTCAAAACCCGATCCTTCACGCCGGATGGCAAGGTTCAATTCCTCGGCCACGCGGAAGTGGGGACTCGGATGTTTGACAAGCTGGACCGTCGGCTCGCCCTTTTCTCGCCGGAAGTGGCGTTGAAGGGGAGCGTACGGTTCCTCGTCCTCCACCATCTACGCGCCGCCCAGTACGACGCGAGTTGGACCGATGCGGCCGTTCGGCGCTTTGGGAAGGAAATGGGGGATCATCTTCAAGATCTCCTCGATCTATCCCGCGCTGACATCACCACGAAGCGCCCCGAGAAGAAGCGGCGTGGCCTCCTTCAAATCGAGGAGCTGGCCTGCCGCATTCAGACGATCGTCGACGCGGACGCCATCATCCCGCCGCTTCCGAGCGGAATCGGGGACGCCGTGATGGCCGCGTTTGGCATCCCACCTTCGCGGAAGATTGGGGAAATCAAGAAGGCGCTCGAAGCGGCGATCGAAGCTGGCGAGGTCCAGAGCCACCAGCCGACCGAGTACTACCTGGAGCTCCTTAGCGCCGATCGTGCTCGTTATGAGCTTTGAGCGAAGGTAAACTCAGGGCTTTGAAGGGGCGCCCCCGGCATCCGGGGTGCGCCCTTTAATTGCGCGTATCGCGTCGTCGACGAGCGGCTCCTTGTGGAGGCAGGCGAGGTAGTCGGTCCCCTTTCCGAGACCGAGAAAACCGCTCTTGCCGGTCGTTCGCACCGTCGTCATTTTCTCAAGGAACGGGAGCGCGCGCGCATCGCCGTCGTCTTTTGCGGCAATGACGAAGTCCTTGGTCTTGCAGGATACGCCCAGTTTTCGCAGATTGACGGCAATGCGGAGCGCGGGGGACATTTTCTCGTCGAAGGCGCCGGTGGCGAGCACGTTCCAGGCGGCGTTTGCGCCGGGCCCCTTCACCACGGAGAGCCGATAGACGAGGTCGAGGCCGGAAGGCGTCGGGTGGAGCGTGATAAACTGAACAAGATCGGCTGCATCCTGCGTCGATCCGATCGGTTCCAAGGCGGTCAGGAAGGATCCATCGCCCGCCAGGGATGCGGTTGCCGTCACCGCTTTTTCGGCGGCTTCGATCGCCCCTTTTCCATTTCCTGCACTCGCCTGGAGACTCGCGAGGAGCCGGTAGCCGCGACCAGCATCGCTGCTCGAGATTGGCTTCTTTTTCAATAGGGCAATCGCCCCCTTCGCGTCGCCGGTCTTTGCGAGTTCGGCAGCGGCGTCGACGTCTGCAAACGCGGGATCAACGACCGCGAGGGGAGCGGCATCGGCGCCACCCGCATCGACCATGTGCTGTTTTTTATGGGAAGATGAGGCGGTTAGCGCGAATACGAGGAGCGCCGCGAGGCCGGCGACGGGGATTCCGAGGAGCAGCGGCGAGAGCTTGGTTTGCCCATTGCGTGCCTTTAGCGCTGGGGAATCGGGATAGGAGAGGGCAGGGTCTTCCGCCACTCGCGCCACGACGGTTCGCGCCGACCCGAGGCCTTCCTGGAAGGAGAGAGAAGGCTCGGAGCCACGGGGCAGCGGAACTTCCCGCGTTTGATCGACGAGGATCCCCGGATCGGCGAGGAGATCATCGAAGACGGCCAGCACCGCCGCCGCCGAATCGGGGCGTGCGCTCGGCGCCTTCTCCAGGCAACCGTCAATCAGCGTGACGAGGGGCGCGGGGAGCACGCGGTCGGGGGCCTGATAGGCGATCGACGGCGCCTTTGTCGTCACGTGCATTCCGAGGAGCAGCGCTTTATTTTCCGCCTCAAAGGGCCTTTTTCCGGCCAGCATTTCGTGAAGCAGGATGCCGAGGGCGTAGAGATCGGCCCGAGCATCGATCTCTTCGCCGAGGGCTTGCTCGGGGGCCATGTACTCGGGAGTGCCGTAAATCATGCCGGCGCGCGTGAGCGGCTGCGCCTTGGCGCTCTTCGGCCCCGCGTCAAAAGCGGGGTCCCCGACGGGAACTTTCGCAATTCCAAAATCGAGGACTTTTACGAAGTCACGGTCGCCATCCTTTTCGACGAGCATGACGTTGTCCGGTTTGAGATCCCGGTGCACGATCCCGAGGCCGTGAGCGCGGACGAGCGCGAGCACGATCTGCCGCGCTACATGGACCACCTGCCGGAGCGAGAGGCGCTGACCACGACGCGAAAGGCCGTCGATGCGCTCCGTCAGGCTTTCGCCATCAATGAACTCAAGGACGAGATAAAACCCGCCTTCGGGGAGCTTTCCAAAGTCGGTTGCGGCGGCGACGTTTGGGTGGTCGATGTTCGCCGCGGCCATCGCCTCACGCTCGAAGCGCGCAACGACCTCCGGGATGCGCCCCATCTCCGGGTGCAGCATTTTTACTGCGACCCGCTTCTTCATGTGGACGTGAACCCCCTGGTACACGGCCCCCATGCCCCCCTCTCCGAGGAAACGCTCGAGAAGGTAGCGCTCGCCTAGGATTGTCCCCTCGCGGGCGGAAAAACCGCCGGATCCGAGATTTGATTCCGCCGGCGAATTTGGGGCAGGCGTCGCCGAAGATTCGTTTGTACGCGGCGGGGGCGTCTGGTCCGTCGTCATAGTTCGGCGTGGATCCCTACGGTGAGAAACGGCAGGAGGACATCACGGCTCGGCGTCGCTCCGCGGGCCTGTTCGGCGGCCGTCCCCTCGAAGCGCTCTCCTGTATTGTACACAGAGATGCGCGTCCCTAGACCGAAGGTGAGTTCGTAGGGTTTTCGTAGTTTGTACGCGAGGTTAATTGCGACAGGAATCTCGAGAGACCCGCCCGTACGCCCGTCGCGGTGGCCGTAGCCGACCGCCCAACCGACCCCCGTCGTGATGGAAGGGCGAAACGGGCCGAGCATCACCGGCACGATGCCACGGGCACGGATGCCGCCCGCGACTGTGGAGACCCAGTCCCGGTTGGCGCCCCCCTGGTTGTTGGCGTCCCAGGCGAACCACACCCCTGCACGGACGAGTGGCAAAAGTGCAAGATCTCCAGCAACTTGAACGACCGGGCCGAAGCGCCTCGTCTCCCCGGCGCGGTCGCCGGTGCCGTTCGTCGCGAAGCGGTGTGCGACGCCGGCCTCGGCTTCCACATCGGCATGAAGTTGCGCTGCGGCCAGCCGCGGAAACGCCACCACGAGAAGCGCACCCAAGCAGGCGGCACGGAAGGGACGGCTCTCCAAACCCGCGGAACAAAGCGTCCGTCCGCAAAGCGGAAGACGGCGCGGAGGTCTCGGCAAGCGCGTCATACAACCCGGCAACCTACCCCGGTATTCACGGATTTTGCGGGAGATTCGTCGCCTCGCTCGCGCTTCTCGCAGCTATGTTCGCCGACGATGAAGTCGGACCCTGAAGCGGAGACTCGCCGGAACGGTCGCCCATCTCCGGTCGCGCTCCCCGCCCGAGGATTGGCGCTCGCGACGGCGCTCCTGCTCGCGGGGGGGGCTGCTGCAACGCAGCTCGCCCTTTCGCCGCCGTGGCTCGGGTTGACGCTGGAGCGTCACCCTGGCGCTGCGGTGATCGCTGCGGCGGTCGGGCCGTCGTCGAAAATCCCGGTCGGTACGACTTTGGTTGCCGTCGGTGGCGCCCCTCTGGATGAAAACGACCTCATCGAAGAGCCCGACTATTTCGACACCTACCCGGAGATGGCCGCTTTCTTCGGGCGCCAATCCGACCTTGCCCGCGCCCTCGCGCAGCCGAAGGTGCGATTGACGATTCGCGACAATAAAGGTGATTTATTTTATGAAGTTACGCCTGTTCGTCGGCCGCTAGCAAGCCTGCCTGCCCTCTTCTGGTTTCCGCTCGTTTCCGGCCTCGTTGCCGCAATTCTCGGCCTCTGGGTCGCTGCGCTGCGCCCGCCGCCATCGAGCCGCAAAGGGGCGGGCCGCACCTCGAACAATCACGCCGGGGCGATCCTTTTCGCGGCACTTGGACTCTGCATTCCCGTCTTCACGATCCCGGCGGCGATCTACGGCACGCGCGAGCTTGCGTTCTCTGGTGGGGTCTTTCGCGTGCTTTCGAGCATCAACCACATCGGGGCGCTCTCCTTCGGGATCTTTCTTCTTCTGCTATTTCTCAGCTTCCCGCGCCCAATTCTTTCTCTCAAAGCGCGCCTTGTCGTCCCGGCAATTTTCGTCCCTTGGATCCTCGCAGATGCTCTTCGAATTGCACCCAATCAGAGCTGGGGATCGCGAATTCCTACCATGCTGGAGATGCTTGGTGCGATCGTCGCAGCGGTCGTCGCTTGGATCGTTGCAAAGAAGGATCCCGCTGCCCGCGCGACGCTCCGTTGGTTCGGTGTTTCGGTCCTACTCGGGGCATCGCTCTTCGTGTTTTCGACGGTCGGGACTTCGTTTCTTGGAGGAATTCCAGAACTTCCGCAGGGGTACGCCTTCGGGTTTTTTCTGTTGATGTTCGTCGGACTCGCGATCGGCGTCCGCCGTCATGCCCTCTTTGAACTCAACACGTGGTCTTACCGTATTCTCTTTGGAGTCGTCGGTGCGATCGCGCTCGTCGCCCTCGATGCACTGCTCGCGCTGCTGCTACCGCGCAACCGTGTCGTCGCCTCCTCGGCGTCGCTCCTTGCTGTCGGTCTTGTCTACTTTCCGGTTCGAAATTGGCTGTGGGGTCGCATTGTGCGTCAGAAGACCATCGATGCCGATGCGCTCTTTCGCGATCTGTTGGCGGTTACGTTTGCGGCGACGAGCATGGAGGTCGCAGAGCGATGGCAGGGGCTTCTGCGGAAGACTTTTGACGCCGAAACCCAAGTGATTCGTGAAGAAGAAGCGCCCGAAGAAGCCTCTGACCGGGTCCTCCTTGTCGACGAAGGGACGGCTCTCGTGCTCCCGCCTCTCGGAAATTCTCAAATTATTTCAGCGCTCTATCTTCGCTACCCGTGGAAGGGGAGTGGCCTCTTTGGCGAAGAGCATCGGGCTCTGGTGGAGGCGGCGTGGCGCTTTCTTGGGCACGCCCTCGCGGCCCGCGACTCCTTCGCGCGCGGCGCCCGTGAGGAGCGTGCACGCATTGCGGCCGACCTTCATGACGATGTCGGTGCCCGTCTGCTCACAAGTCTCCATGACGACAACCTCACCGAGACGCGCGCGACGGTGCGTACCGCCATTGGAGAAATGCGCGGAATCGTGAATGAACTCGTCGGAAAAACCCAGAGTCTTTCGACCCTCGAGGCCGACCTCCGCCACGAGACCTTCACCCGTCTGGAGGCAGCAGGCCTATCGGTCAGATGGCCTATCTCTTTAAACACACTTGGGAATAGTTCGGATCCCGAGGGGGAGCCTCACGTCTCCTACCAGTTCTCGCGTCACCTCACGTCGATGCTGCGCGAAGCCCTTTCAAATGTGATTCGCCATGCGCGGGCGACGTCCGCCGAGGTGACTTGGTCCCCGGCGGACGGGCAGCTCGTTGTTGCCGTTGCCGACGACGGCCGCGGTCTCCCCGGCGGCGAGGCATCCACGTCGACGGTCGGCGGAAACGGCGTCGCAGGCCTTCGCCGCCGCGCTTCGCTCCTTGGGGGGGCGGTGACGATTCGCCCTCGCGCCGGCGCCGGGGAAGCAGGTACCATCGTAGAAATTGTGCTCCCCCTCGCGACCGTCCGCCACCGTTCTGAAGTTTAAACCATGAGCCGTTTTCGACGTGCCTTGCTGGTCGAGGACCACCTGGCAACGCGCCAAAATCTTCGTCGCCTCGTCGAAAAGGCCTTTGAAGGTGTCGTCGTCGACGAGGCTGAGGACCTTGCGAGTGGTAGGCAGGCGGTGCTCAACGTCCGCTACGACCTGGCCCTCGTCGACCTACGGTTTCCCGACGGTTCCGGCTTCGATCTCCTCCGAACGCTTCGCGAATTTCAACCGGATGTGCTGGCGATCGTGGCGACGATCTACGACGATGATGACCACCTTTTCTCGGCCATCGCCGCCGGTGCCGATGGCTATCTTCTGAAGGAGCAATCGCCCGATCTCCTCCTCGCTCATTTGCGAAATCTTTCCGAGGGCGTACCTGCTCTCTCCCCCGCCGTTGCGCGAAAGATGCTCGCGTATTTCCGAAGGACGCCCGTCTCCGAGCCGCCCCCGTCGATGCGCGAGATACTTGGCACGGGGGCGCAATCACCGCCGCTCCTTTCCCCACGGGAGACGGACGTTCTTTCGCTCATTGGGCGCGGCCTGCGGGGCGGCGAGGTGGCACAAATGCTGGCAATTACGGAGAATACCGTCGCCGGCTATGTGAAAGATATTTACCGAAAGTTGAACATCTCGTCACGCGCCGAGGCGGCTCTGGAGGCCCGTCGACGCGGGCTCGTTTGATCGGGCAAAGTGCTTCTGTCCCCCCTGAATCGGGGGTGGTGGTCGTCGCCCAGGTGGGTTTTTCTCCGCGATCGCTCAGCGCGTGCTGAGCCGCCCATCTGGGCGAACCGTCGAAGAGATCCCCGGGGAGATCGTAGATCATGAATCCACTGAAAATTCGCCGCGCGCTCGGTGCGATGGCGCTGCTGGTGCCGCTCGCGACGGCGACCGGATGCACGCCAGCACCGAAGCTAGTGTCTCACGTCACCGGCGCTCGCGATCAGATGAAGTTTCTCGTCGTACAGGGCGGAAATCAAGAAGTCGTGAAGTGCCAAGTCAATCCGGATGGCTCGCTGGCTCAATGCCGAAAGCTCGCCGTAATCCTTCAGGATGAGTGAGAGGAATATTATGAATATCCGCAAGCTCGCTCTCCTCGGAACGTTCGTTCTTGGGCTCGCCACCTCCGGCTGCGTTACCCGCCGAATCATTGTTTTTCAAGACAATGCGAAGGCGCCGCTCACCGCGATGGAAGTTCAGAAGACTCAGAACTTTCTGTTCTACGCGCGTATTACCCACCAGTTTTACGTTTGTACGGACACCGACAAGGTCCTCGATTGCACGCTCGCTTGCAGTGCGCCGGGCGACGACTTGTCCTGCCCGCAGGCGACTGTGGACGGCAACAGTGTCTCCACCAATTACCGCTGAACGAAGAGGAGCATCATGAAACGTATTTCGCTCGCGCTTCTCGCCGCCGCGGCGTCCACATCGATCGCGTGTGGCCCCCCGCCCAAGGTTCTCGTTCACCAAGAGTTCTTCCCGCCGGCCCTCGGCGAAGACAAAATCGCGCAAGAGAGCATGCAGTTAAGCGGTCAAAGCACCGACAAACAGCGTCTCTTCAACTACTCGATCCGCATCTGCGACGTGAACCCGCAAGGGGTCGCAAAGCCGACGTGCAAAGAGACGCTGATCCTCGAAAACGTCAGTCCGAAGACCATCTACTGAGGCACGCCATGAAAAAGATCGCATTTGCGCTTTTCGCGCTGGCTGCACTCTCGGGATGCAGCGTCACTTCGACCTACCGGACCGCCGGCGGCTGGCGAAAGAACGCCGACGGAAAGCCGGTCCTCTATCAGACCTATCTCCAGGCAACTTGTGGCTATTTCGGCTGCTCGGACGAGGACTCGCACATGAAGCGGTGCACCCTCAATCCGGACAACACGATGGTCTGCGTCGCCGACCCGGAAGCCGATCGGATTCTCAAAAAAGAGAATTGATTCGTCACTGATCGACGGGGGAGAAGGAGAGGGGCAAGATCGCGCGGCGATCGGGCCCCTTTTTCATGGGTTTTCCAATTGACCATGCGCTCGCCACTGCCCATCGATCCACGGCGAACCGGTTAGCGCGCTTGCGCCGCCGATGGGCGCTTGCCAACCGGCTCTCGATTCGCTTGGGTGCGCGCCAGCACGCGCGCGCCATCGCGGCCGCGCCCACCTCAGGAGACTGCACATGGCTTTCGACTTCCCTTCCGCCGCCTGGACCGACGCCTACAAAGACGCCATCAACGCCAACGCGAATTACAAAGTCGCCGGGAAAGATTGGACTCACGGCGCTGTCGCGATGGTCGTGAAGGCAGAGCCCTCGGTCGGCATCGCCGAAGATCTCGGAATGATTCTCGATGTGCACGCCGGCGAGTGCCGCGGCTGTCGTCTTGTGGGCGCCTCGGAGGCCCAGGACGCGCCGTTCGTTGTCCAGGCGAGCTACGCCCAGTGGAAGGCGGTCATCAAGCGTGAGATCGACCCGACGAAGGCGCTCATGCAGGGGAAGCTGAAGCTCGTAAAGGGGCACATGCCGACGATGGTCAAGTACGTCCAGAGCTCCAAGGAGCTCGTCGAGAGCACCAGCCGCGTGCCGACGCGCTTCCCCGACGAGGGCTGACGCAACCGGAGCGTCGGTCGACGGCAGGCGGCTCGCGAAAGCGGGCCGTTGCCTATTTGAGGCATTGATTTGGGAGCGGAAAAGCGGTCAGTATCCCGCGGCATATGGCTCAACATCCCACCCCCCTCGTGCTTGTGGCCGACGACGAGCCGGCGATGCGCGAGCTCGTCGAGCTCCACCTCCGACGCATGGCCGAGCCGCGCGTCGACGTGATCAGCGCAGAAGATGGCGAAGAGGCGTGGAAGCTCGCCCGCGAGCGCCTCCCCGATCTCGTGGTCCTCGACGTGATGATGCCGGGCATGAGCGGCTGGGAAGTTTGTCAGAAAATTCGGCAAGATGTCGCAGCGTTCGCCCACACGGGCGTGCTGATGCTCACCGGCATTGGCGAGACGGTCAACGCCCTCACGAGCCCCCTCTACGGCGCCGACGGCTACATCGACAAGCCCTTCGATCCCGAACTTTTTCAGGAAAAAGTCCGCGATACGCTCGAGAAGCGCGCGATCCTCCGTGAGGCGGTCGACCGCCCGAGCACTCTCCACTTGGAGAGCGCTCCGACGAAGAAGCTCGTAAAGAAGCCGGCCCCTGCGGCGAAGGCTCCGGCAGCAAAGGCTCCGGCAGCAAAGGCTCCGGC
>DYPH01000020.1:36458-55724 GCA_020720045.1 Sorangium cellulosum
GCGAAGGCTCCGGCGGCGAAGGCTCCGGCGGCGAAGGCTCCGGCGGCAAAAGCGCCAAAGAAGAAGTGAGCGGTTACCGGGGGATTCCCCTCGATTGCTCCGTTTGACTCCCAAACCATCTCGATTTCAAAGTCACCCGTCGGCGTGAAGGCTCCGGCAGGGGGCCTTTTCGCTTCGGAGCGCCTTGACCATGTCGATTCGTCGTTCGTTTTTTTGCGGGATCACGCTCGCAGCCCTCACGTCGTCGATGGTCTTCGCCTGTGGCGAAGATGACGCAACGACCGGTAGCGAGGTTCTCCCCTCGCAAGATGCAGCAATCGCCGACGGCAGTGCCGTGGACGCGACGACGCCGGCCGACGCAAGCGCGAACGACGCAGCGACGGTTCCTGATGGAAATTCAGCGCTTGACGCCGGTGGCGGAACCGACGGTGGCGCCGGCTCCGACCTCGACATGACCGCCGCCGCCCTGACCGTTGCGGTCGGCGCTGGCAACGTGAGCCTCTCAAGCCCGGCTCCGGCGAGCGGGTTTTACAACGTCACGAGCATCAAGAAGCCCGACGCCGCCGCGCAAGGGACGAACTACCGCGGTCTCCTTTCGTTCACCGCGACCTCAATTTTCTTGACGGAACAATGGGACAACGGACCCGTCGTCAAACGCAAAGCGAGCTACGTTGTCACCAACGGAGCTTTCGTGATCACACCGCTTTGTGGTGAATTTCCCGGTAGCCGCACCTGGAAGTTCTACTACGACGACGGCGCTCCGGATGCGGGCGGCGACGGCAAGAAGCGCGTCCGCGTGATTCTCCCCGGCTTGTCGTCGGACAAGGGTTACGAACTCAATCTGACGAAGACGATCTGAGCGCGCGTCGGTGAACACGCTCCTGATCGCGCTTGCGGAAGTTGGGCTTGTCGGTCTCGGCAGTTACCTTCGTCATCGCTTCCTCGAAGAAGACGACGACCGCATGCCCGTTCAGGTGGGCGCCAAGTATCTGGCGCCGATTGGCATTTTTGCCCTCCTGGCGACAGGGAATGCCGCTTGCGGCGTCGTGAACCTCGCAGATACCGCCGTGAACGTGACCGCGACGCCCACCGTTCGCGCGGTCCGGGCCCCCGCCGTCGCCCCGCTCGTGGGCGGCGAAGTGACGGTCCCCCTCGGCACCTTCGACTGCCCGCGCACGCTTCCGAGCCTCTGCGCGAAGGTGCGGATGGAGGTGCCGAAGGACTACGGGGTCCGTCTCACCATCACCGGGGAACGGCACGAAAAGAACTGCGGAATTCCGCTGTTTACGCGCAATGAAGATGAAGTGACCCTACGCGTGGAAGCGCGCGCGGTCCGTGAGGGGGGCGAGGGGGTCGTCTCCGGCACGTACACCTACCGGCGCACCACGCGGGCCATCGGCCTCTATTCGTGCCCGGCCCTCGCCGATCGCGAAGGGGACTCGGGAACCGCCCTCGCGGCGGCCATTCGCGACGGCGTCGACTGGTCCGATTTCGCCCGTGCGCCGCTCCCCGAGGAGCCGATGACCCTCCATGGGAGCGACGACCGCTTCTGCATCATCGCTCGATCGAGACACCTCTGGTGCTCGACGATGGGCGCTTCTCCGACCCCCTTTTGGACGCGTTCGGGCGTCCGCGATATCGCCTTTGAGCCGCTCTCCGAAAAGGGGACCTTCTCGCTTCTTGCGCTGACCGATGAAGGTCTTTTTCGCAGAAATCGCGCCGAAGATGGCATGCGGGTGGATGGCTCGCTGCTCTGTGCTCGTCTTGAGGCGCACCAGCTCTTGTCGCTTCCTGGGCAGGAAATCTGCGCGGTCGATGACAGCGGAAACCTGCGCTGCACGCCCGCGCTCAAACCTCTTTGTTCCGACCTTGAGCAGAGCACGCCACTCTTGCGCGGTGTAGGCGCCGTCGTCGGGCCATGCGCGCTCGTCGGCGGCGACGTCCAGTGCGTCGTCAAGACGGCAAGCGGAGGCGTCTCCGCGACGAAGATCCCGCTCCCCGGCCGCACTGTGGCCATCGCCCCCCGACTGCCGGGCGGCCTCTGCGCCTCCGACGACGCCGGCCTGACCCACTGCTTCGAGGTCCCCGTCGACAACCACACGCCGGTGGTCATTGGTGAGGGAATTCTGGGGGATCCGGCCCGTCGCGCCACCGTTCGCGCGAAGCTGGCGACCGGCCTCGCAAGCTGTTGGATCGACGGCGAGGGGAAGGTCCGCTGCGAGGGGGTCGAGGCGAACCGCGAGGGGTTCCTCGCGAGCCGCACCCTCGCCATGACCGACAGGGCCGTTTGTGCCCTCGGCAGTGGCGCGCGCCCGGAAGACGGCCCGGAAGTGCGCTGCAGCCTCTTTGACCAGCCGAAGGCGGAAGTACGCCGCTACCTCATGCGCTGAATCGCCCACTGTTTTTCCTCGCGGGGTGCGTGGAAAAAGGTGAGCAACGCTCGCCGCAAGGGGCCCCACTGGCGCCCTTCGACGAAGCGATTTTCGAGGAATTCCGTGAATTTCGCCGCCACCCGCGTGGCCGTTCGGTAGCGATCCCCTTCTTCGGTCGCCGCGTCATGGAGGTACTCGGCGCGGGCATACAGCCGGTCCCGCAAATCGGCGCTTTGGGGGCGATCAAAGGTTGGACTTTGCGCCGCGAGGACGACGTACTTGTCGATTTCGGCCTGGGTTTCCAATTCGAGCTTCGACACCGGTGCGGATCGGCGCCAGCGCTCGGCGAGGTAGACAAAGTGGCTTACCCCCTCGACAATTTGGAGGTAACGGTCGAGGGGGACCGCCGCCGACACGCCGAGGGGCGGCAACCGAAGGGCGACCGCGAGACCGCCGTCGGGCTCATTCCGCACCCACAGCGTTTCGCGGTCCCCCTCCTCGCCGACGGCCGCAAAATCGCCGACATCGACGACGCGGTCGAGGCGATAGAGGCGCTCGAGGCGCCCTTGCAGCGCCTTTGCAAGAGCCACTTCTCGAGCGATTTCCGCAACAAGCGCAGCGCCGTTTCCAGCGAGCAGCGCTTCGCTCATTGAAGGCCCCCGGAGCCGCGTCGCGGAGCGATGAAGCCGTGGGCGCTTAGCGCTTCTGCGAGGCTGTCGGAGCGCGTTTTGAGCCAGCGCTCGTAGAGCTTCACCACGCCGCGATCGCCGACGGCGCCAGCCCCCTTGGCGAAGAAGTGATCGGCGACGTAACTCAACACCTCGACGAGCGCGGAGAACCGTGAGGCGAGTTCGGTAAAGAGATCAGGTGCTTGCGGGCCCTCGGCGCCGCGTTTCAGGATGGCGCCAGCGTTCTCATAGGCGGCTCGACCGACGCCGATCACGTAGCTCTCGTCGATCCCTTTTGCCTCAAAGCGATCGCCAAAGAAGCCGAGCCCGTAAAGGACGCCGTCCCCCAAAACGCGAAGCTTTTCGAAACGTTCGTGGAGGAGGGGCGTCTTCATCGCGTCGTCGAGGAGGAAGACGAGCGGCGTCTCGAAGGCGGCGCGCGGCGCATCGGGACGCGCGAAATCTGCCAGCAATTTTCCCATGTAGTGCGTGGCTTCCGTAGAAGCCTCGACCCGATTCGCCTCTTTCGCGCGGACGACCGCGTCGTGGAAGAAGCCATCTACGGAACCGGTGAGCGCCAGCGGACTTGTCATGGGGGACCTCGTTTCTGGTGCCGACCGCCACGCCCACCGCTTGAGAGGCGACTGTGGAGCCTGCGCCACCGGCCAGCGTACGGAATTCAGCGCGCTGCGGCAAAGGGGCCCCCGTCGATTCCTTCCTGCCAGCACTCGACGATCACGAGTGCGAAGGGGGGAAGCGTTCGCGGGTGACGTGCTGCAAGGTGTTGAGTGTATTCTTGATTTGCCTGTTTCAAAAAGTTTGCCGACCGGCCCTTGACGGGGGGAGACCTTGGATTACCTTCCCGCCCGTCAGCACTCCCGGTGGGAGAGTGCTAAAAGTCGTCCTCCCGTTTGAAACGCTTGTCGTTTCTCGGGAGACACAAACAAGCATTGTTTCGAGGAGTCTAAGAAGATCATGGCCAACATTCGTCCCCTTCAAGATCGCATTATCCTCAAGCGCGTCGAGAGCGAGGAGAAGTCCAAGGGCGGCATCATCATCCCGGACAACGCGAAAGAGAAGCCGATGGAAGGCGAAGTCATTGCCGTCGGTAACGGCAAGGTCCTCGACGACGGCACCGTCAAGCAGCTCGACGTCAAGGTCGGCGACCGCGTCCTCTTCGGGAAATACAGCGGCACCGAGATCAAGCTCGACGGCGAAGAGCGCCTCATCGTCCGCGAAGACGACATCCTCGGCATCATCGAGAAGTGAGTGCGATGCGCGGTTGACCATCGGTCGCCGCTTCCGCCCCTCTCGGTTCAGAAACTCTATTTGATTTGCGAATCGCAAGCGCGATTCCCACAGACAGGACTCGACCATGGCTGCCAAAGAAATCGTTTATACCGAAACCGCGCGTAACCTCATTCTCAGCGGCGTCAACGCCCTCGCCGACGCGGTCAAGGTGACCCTCGGCCCGAAGGGTCGCAACGTCGTCATCGAGAAGTCCTTCGGCGCGCCGACGGTCACCAAGGACGGCGTCACCGTCGCCAAGGAAATCGAACTCGAGAACCGCTTCGAGAACATGGGCGCCCAGATGGTGCGCGAAGTCGCCTCGAAGACGAACGACGTCGCCGGCGACGGCACGACGACCGCGACCGTCCTCGCCCAGGCGATCTACCGCGAAGGCTCCAAGCTCGTTGCCGCGGGTCACAACCCGATGGAAATCAAGCGCGGCGTCGACAAGGCGGTCGAGACCCTCGTCGCCTCCCTCAAGGCGATGGCGAAGCAGACCAAAGACGCGAAGGAAATTGAGCAGGTCGGCACGATCTCCGCCAACGGCGACAAAGAGATCGGCGAGAAGCTCGCGCAGGCCATGGAGAAGGTCGGCAAAGAAGGCGTCATCACCGTCGAGGAGTCGAAGACGGCGGAAACCGTTCTCGATGTCGTCGAAGGCATGCAGTTCGACCGCGGCTACCTCAGCCCCTACTTCGCGACCGACGCGGCCCGCATGGAAGCGGTCCTCGAAGATGCCTTCCTTCTCATCAGCGAGAAGAAGATCTCGAACCTCAAGGACCTCCTCCCCGTCCTCGAAGCGATCGCCCGCGCCCAGAAGCCGCTCCTCATCATCGCGGAAGACGTCGAAGGCGAAGCGCTCGCCACCCTCGTCGTCAACAACCTCCGTGGCACCCTGAAGTGCGCCGCCGTCAAGGCGCCGGGCTTCGGCGACCGCCGCAAGGAAATGCTCAAGGACATCGCGGTCCTCACCGGCGGCCAGGTCATCAGCGACGAGCTCGGCCTCAAGCTTGAGAACGTCACCATCACCGACCTCGGTCGCGCGAAGCGTGCGGTCCTCGACAAGGACAACACGACCCTCGTCGACGGCGCCGGCGACAAGGAGAAGATCAAGGGCCGCATCGCGGAAATCCGTGGCCAGGTCGAGAACACCACCTCCGATTACGACCGCGAGAAGCTCCAGGAGCGCCTCGCCAAGCTCGTCGGCGGCGTTGCGGTCATCAAGGTTGGCGCCGCCACCGAGACCGAAATGAAGGAGAAGAAGGCCCGCGTCGAAGACGCCCTCCACGCGACCCGCGCGGCCGTTGAAGAAGGCATCGTCCCCGGCGGCGGCGTCGCGCTCATCCGCGCGCAGGCGTCCCTCGACAGCCTCAACGACATCTCCCCCGAGCAGAAGTTCGGCGTCCAGATCATCCGCCGCTCCATCGAAGAGCCCCTCCGCCAGATCGTCGCGAACGCCGGCCTCGAAGGCTCGATCGTCGTGAACAAGGTCAAGGAAGGCTCCGGCGACTACGGCTACAACGCCGCTTCCGACACCTGGGGTTCGCTCATCGAGATGGGCGTCATCGACCCGGTCAAGGTCGTCCGCACGGCCCTCCAGAACGCCGCCTCGGTCGCCTCCCTCATGCTCACCACCGAGTGCCTCGTCGCCGAGCGCCCGAAGGATGAGTCGAAGGTCTCCGGCGGCGGTCACGACCACCACGGCCACGGCCACTTCTGAGACGCGCAGCGCCCGCTCTGCTGGCCTGCTAGGAGCAAACCCCGAGAGGCATTCGCCTTTCGGGGTTTCTTCTTGGAATCGCGATCCGTCTTCGGGATCCCCGACTTCGCTTCGCCGGCCCATCGTTCTGTTGACTTTGCACCGACCTGAGGTTGACTCACGCCTATGAAGACTCGCCCCCTTTCCGGAATCTCGACTCGTGGTTGGCTCGCGACGTTGGCAGCAGTCATCGTGCCGGTTGGCGCCCTCGGATCCTTCGTCGCGTGCGGCGATTCGCAGGAAATCGTCACAACGCCCATCACGAACGGCATCGTCCTCTTCGCGACGCCGACGACCCAACTCGCCAACGGCTCGATCGTAAAGCTGGAGGTGCGCACGAGCGTCGGGAGCACCGCCGGGACCGGGACCGTCAAACTCACCGCGACCCACGGGACGATCGGCGGGCAGAGTTCGCTCGATCTCCCCCTCAACCGGCGTCGCGCGCGCCGACTATGCCTGCGACGCGACGAAAGACGTCGCATGCTTCGGGAAGCAGACGGTCACCGCCACGTGGAATAACTCGGTCGCAACGGCCGACGTGACCTTCGCGCAGTCGATCGTCGGGGTGGATGCTGGCTACGACGCAGGGCCCGTCGATGGTGGACCGCTCGCCATCCCGGGTACGGTCAGCTACGAAAGCCTCACGTGCGGCGGCGGCCCCTGCGCGTTCCTCGGTTTGAAGAATTCCGGTTTCAACGAGTCGGGAACCGTCACGTTCCTCGTCAAAGACTCGAACGGAAAGGCGATCCCGAACACGCCGGTCCTCCTCACGACCGACGGCGCCCCGATCGACCCGTCGTTCTCCTTCGCGCCGAACGCGAAAACCGACGCCAACGGGAAGGTCACCGCGCTCATTACGTCGGGTGTGACCATCGGAATCTTTAAGGTTCACGCCAAAGTAGAAGGTGTCGTCGGTCTCGAGATCGACAGCCCCCCGATCGGCATTCGTGGCAGCAAGCCGGCCAACCGCAACGTCGCCCTCAAATGTGCGCGCAAGAACATCGCTGCACTCGTCGCGAACCCGCCGCCGGCCGCGATCTCAGTCGCCTGCGACTTCAAGCTCGCCGATCGCTTCGGGAACCCGGTCGGGCGCTCCCTGTCCGTCGCCCTCAAGGCGGAAGCGGGGTCGGCTCCCGCCTTCGCGAACTCGCTTGCGTTTGCGCCGACCGGCGACAACGTCTCCGAGGGGACCGGAACCTTTACCTACCAGACGACGGCGCTCCAGCTCCCCTTTGAGACCGACCCGCTCCCCGGCGAGCCGGCGGCGGGCTCGCGCAATCCCCGAGACGGAATGGTGAATCTTCTCGCCTACGTGGACGGCGAGGAGTTCTTCAACGACTCCAATTCGAACGGGCTCTACGACGAGGGGGAGCAGTTCTATGACCAGGCGGAACCGTTCGTCGACTCCAACGACAACGACGTCCGCGACGGCGTGGAAATCTACTTCGACAGCAACGGTAACGGCCGTTGGGACGGCCCGAACGACGTCTGGGACGGCAACACGAAGGTCTGGGCGACGACCTGGATCAACTACACGGGTGTAGGCGGAACGCCGGTATTTAGCCCGGCATCTGCGACGATTGAAAAGCAGTCGATCCTCGACGTGAACGTGTCGATGCTCGACGAAAATCTCAATCAAATCTCGCTCACTGAAGCGACCTATGCGGTGACTCGTGACTTCGGTCAAAAGGGGCAGTTCACCTGGAACCCGGTCCCCAAGGCCGACGACTACGGCTTCAAGCTCACCCGCGATCTCGTCGTGCCGAACACGACGACCGCCTGCGGCGCCAACACTCGCTGCGTCTATCGGACGCTCTTCAGCAATTGGGCGACCGGCAACCTCGGGCGCCTCCAGATCACCGGCGCCGCCCTCGCTGACGCCACCCCGGTGGAGGCGCAGCGCTTCCGCGCCCGCGTCCAGATTGCCGCGTCGGCGCCGGAAGCGGTCATGAACGTCACCATGAAGTGACGCTCGGACCTCCGAGCCGATGGAAGGCGCCCTCACCGGGGCGCCTTTTTTTATGGCTGACCTCCAGCGTCTCGAAATACTTGCGGGATTTCTGCGCGAATGTCGGTATCGTTCGTGATGTGGACCGAAAGACCTTCTTCGCCGCTCTGCTCGCCCTGGGTGCCGCCGGGAGCGCATGCGCCGCCGACTACGAAGCCCAGCCGGGGAAGACCTGCCTCACCGCGCCGCCCTCCTGCGCCGCCAATGAGGTCTGCCAGGATGCCCCGAGCGGCCCGACGTGTGCGTGCAAGCCCGGCTTCGGCGGCCCCACCTGCGCGATCGAATGCCCGGCAGGGACCCAAGACAACGACCGAAACAGCACCTGCACCGCGACCTGCGCCGCCGAAGCGTGCGGCGCTCACGCCCGCTGCGACGATGCCTCCGGCACACGAACCTGTACGTGCGCGCCGGGTTACAGCGATGCAAAAAGCCCAGGAACCTGCGCATTTGCGGGCATCATCAACGACCCGGGCTTTTCGAATACGCCGCCGGCCTCGTGGAAGCTCACGGGCGCCGTCCTCGACGCCAACTTCGCAAGCGGCGTCGATCCGGGGCAGGTGACCCTCGACGCGCCGACGACCTGCGCCGGGAGCGGCCAGGTTCGCCAGAGCTTCACGATGCCGACCGTCGCCGAGAGCGGCCCGCTCGCCCTCCGCGCGGTCGATCGCCTCTTCACCGTTTCCCCGGCGGACGGCTTCGGCTTCTTCTGCTTCCCGTTCGCCTTCCACCGCATGTTCCTCCGCAACGGGGAGACCTTTCTCGGGGCAATTAACGATTTTACAGTAACTTCAGCTCCTTCCGGAGGCGCCTTCCACGACCGGAGCGTCTGTCTTGGGGAGCGCTGGTACGGCCGCGCCATCGACTTTAGCCTCTCGCCGGTCAGCACCTGTTCCGCGTTTTCCGGCACGTGGAGTCGGTCGATCGACCACCTCTCCATCGACGAAGCGCCGAACTGCCCGATGCCCGGAACGATAAAAAACGGGGATTTCGAGGCGGCGGGTGGATGGACGCCGAGCAACGTAACCGGGTCGACCGCCGACGTCGTCGCCGGTGCCGGCAACGGCGGCTCTCGGGCGGGACGCATCACCGCGAGCGCCTATTGCACCTCGGCGACCCTCGCCGGGATCATCTCCCCTCCCGAGAATCGCCTACCGAACCTCGTGATTTCCTTCGACTACAAGCTGACGAGCCAGGACTCGGTGACCGTTCGCCTCGGCGGGCAGGCGGTCGCCCGCGTCAAGGGGAACGGCGCCTACCAGAACGCTCACATTTGCATCCCCGAGTCGACGAAGGGGATCACCACCGATCTCGCCTTCGCACTTGTCGAGAAATCGTCGCCGACCAACACCTGCGACGGCACGACCAATCGTGAATTCTTGGTCGATGGCGTCGAATTCGTTAGCGATAGCAAATGCGGAATGCCCGCAACGCTTGCGAATCCTGGCTTCGAGCCGACCGGCGTTGTCGACGATTGGAGTGCCTCATCGGACGTCGCCAACTCGACGCCGATCACGCTTCAAAATCCGGGCTTCAATAGCAATGCGGCCGCATCGCTCAACGTCGCGAAGACCTGCCAGAGTTCCTCGGTGACGGCGCTTGGGAGCGTCCCGCTGCCGGCGGCCGGGAAGGGGATCGCCCTCTCGGCCATGCTCAAAGGGACCCTCACTGGCGCCGCAAAAGTGACGACAAATCTGGGTGTTGGTAGCTTCGCCGTCACCGGCGCCTACGCACGTAGCCAGGTTTGCCTTGCCGCCGGCAACCTCGGAGTCACGACGCCGCTGACGATCTCACTCAATCAAGATGCAAACGGCGGGAATTGCGACGTCGCCGCGGCGAGTTCCGTACAGGTCGACGATCTTCGCTTTGTCGAGGACGCCGCTTGTCCCCATTGAGGATGGCGGGATCAGCCGCCGCCGAGGCGCTTCGGGAACAGTTTGAGCAGCGTGAAAACTGCGCCAATTTTGGCAAAGATGCCGGAGTCCGAGCGCTTCAAGGTGGCGAGCGCCTTCGCGATGCCGACGAGCGTTTCGGTGTACGGGTACCACCAGAGTTCCCGCTTGGCGTTGTTGCGGTCGATGAGCACGAAGCGGGGGCGCGTGAAGGCGTCGAGGGCGTGCCGCGAGTTGGTCACGCCGTACCCGGAGAGGCCGACGCCGCTCCACGGGGCCATCGGCATCGCGCCGGTGAAGGCGTGGTTATTCACAGTGATGACCCCGCAGCGGAGTGACCGGATAAGTCCTTCGATTTTTTGCGGTTTCTTCGTCCAAATGCTCGCCGTGAGGCCGAACTTGGAGGCGTTCGCGCGGGCGACCGCCGTCTCGGCGTCTTTGACGACGACGATCGGCAGGAGCGGCCCGAAGCTCTCTTCCTCGATGAGTGCCGTCGCCTCGTCGGTGACCTTGAGGACCGTTGGTGCATAGTGCAACGGATTTTCCGAGGCGCCGCCCGCCTCCGCCTGTGCGACGAGGACTTCCGCTTTGCCGTCGGCGACGGCGCCATCGACGTGGCGCGTGACGATCGCCTTCTGGGCGGCGGTCGCGAGGGGGCCGACGTCGCTCGCCTTGAGCGTCTTCACCAGGGCGACGACCTTCTCGGTGAACGCCGCAGCGACGCTCTCGACGACGTAAACGCGCTCAATGCTTGCACAATTCTGGCCCGCATTCGTGAAGGCCCCCCAGACGATCCCGTGGGCGGCGCGATCGAGGTTCGCGTCGGCGAGGACGATCGCGGCATCTTTGCCCCCGAGCTCGAGGCTCGCCGGGATGAGCTCCTCCGCGCAGGCGACGGCGACTTTGCGGCCGGTCGCGACGCTCCCGGTGAAGACGACGAGATCGACGCCGCTCGTCGGTAGTTCGGCGCCGGTACGCCCATCCCCTTCCAGGTGGCCGAGCAGGTTCGGTGGCAGGATCCCCTCAAAGAGGGAGGCAACAAGCGCGTTTGTTTTTGGGGTGATTTCGCTCCCTTTGAAGACGACCCCGTTGCCAGCAAGCAGCGCCGGAATGAGCGTGCGTAGCGGCAAAGCGACGGGGAAATTCCAAGGCATGATCACGCCGATGACCCCGCACGCGACGCGATCGGTCACCCCTTCCTTCTTCGGAAAGGAGATCGGATCCAATTCGGCTTCTTCGGGAAGGAGCGCCCCCTCGATCTCGCTGCACCACCAGCGCACCAAATCGGCGGACGGGACGACCTCCGAGAGCCACGACTCGGCAGCCGGTTTGCCGAACTCTTCGGCGAGGGTGCTCGCGATTTCGTCGCCGCGAGCGAGGACGCGATCGGCGACTTTAGCTACGATTTCCGCACGTTCGAAGGGGGGCTTCTCGCCCCATGCCTGCTGAGCCGCCCGTGCCGCAGCGACCATCGTCTTCGCTTCACTCATGGCGGAGCCGTGTACCCCGAAACGCAGGAAATGCCCCAGAAGAACGGGGCGCCGCGCGGAGACTCGGCGAAACCGATGGCGGCGAGCGTCGTTGCGATCTGGGGCCCCATCGACTAGCTCTTGAAAACGGTTTTCATGAGTCCTGTAGCCCCCCTCGCCGCTGTTGCGCGTCCGCAGACGCTGGATCTCCTTCCGCGGGGGCAGCAGGCGCAGGTGGTTGGAGTTCCTGCCGATTCTGCCGTCGCAGCCTGGCTTGCCGCCGTCGGAATCGCCCAAGGGGAGGAGCTGCTCGTGCTCCGGCGCGGCCTCTTCGGCGGCCCCCTTCACGTGCGGACCGGCTTCGGCGGCGAGTTTGCCGTCGCGCGCTCCCTCGCCGCCGAGATCACCGTCGTTTCGGTGCCGGAGTGAACGCCAAAGATTGCCACGCCCCGCCAGCCCCGTCGGCTGCGGGGGGCGTGTCGTCGCGGGTCGTTCTTCTTGGTCGTCCCAACAGCGGCAAGAGTTCCCTGTACAATGCATTGACTGGCGGCAGCGCCCACGTCGGGAACTACCCGGGGATCACCGTCGACGTCCTCGAAGGTGAAGTCGAACTGCCGACGGGCGGGCGTGTGCATCTCTATGACCTTCCAGGTCTTTATTCGCTCGCTTCTGCCACCGATCCCGACAGCGATGAGGGGGTCGCCGCCCGGTTCCTCGGCCGCAGTCGTGGCGAGGGGGCGTTGCCGCTGGTGGCTCAAATCATCGACGGGACCCAGCTCGCCCTCGGCCTCCGGCTGACGACCGAGCTCCTCGGCGCCGGCTACCCGCTGCTCGTCGTCGTCACCCAGGCCGATCGGCTCGCCAGCCACGGGCAGGTTCTCGACGGCGCGGCCCTGGAAGAGGCGCTCGGGGCGCCGGTTGTCGTTGTCAGCGCGCGCTCCAACACCGCGAAAGCACTTGTTCTTGAGGCGATCGCTGCCCATCCGCAGACGCCCCCAGAGGCCCGCAGCATCGACGCGAAGGCCCTCGCGAAGGCGGTCCTCCGGGAAGCGACCGACGCCAAAGCGGCCCAGCGGCGCGCCCGCGAGCGGACGGGGAAGATCGACGCCGTCCTGCTCCACCCGCTGGTCGGACCGTTCCTGTTTCTTACGCTGATGGGGGGCCTTTTTGCGGCGGTGTTTCTCGTCGCCGACCCGGCGTCGACGTTCCTCGATTTCCTGAAAGGGAAACTCGCCGGCGTGATCACGCGGCGCTTTGGCGAGGGGCTCGTCACAAGCTTCGTCAATGACGGAATCCTCGGCGGCGCCGGCACCGTGCTCGCGTTTATGCCACAAATTGTGCTGCTTACGGTCGCCATGGAGCTGCTCGAAGCGAGCGGCTACCTGGCACGTGGCGCCTTTCTCGTGGATCGCTTTTTGCGACTGTTCGGCTTTTCCGGGCGTGCTTTTCTCCCTTTGTTGATGGGACACGCATGCGCGGTTCCTGCCATTGGAGCAACGCGCGTCGTCCGCGATCCGAAGGAGCGCCTCACGAGCATTCTCGTCATCCCGCTGATGACCTGCAGCGCCCGCATGCCGACCTATGCCCTCGTCACGAGCGCGTTCTTCGCCGGGCGGAGCGTCTTCTTTCGCGCGGCGCTCTTCGTCGGCCTCTATGCGGCCGGGATCCTGAGCGGCCTCGTCGCGAGCCTCATCCTCCGGAAG
This sequence comes from Sorangium cellulosum, assembly GCA_020720045.1. Taxonomy (GTDB): domain Bacteria; phylum Myxococcota_A; class Polyangia; order Polyangiales; family Polyangiaceae; genus JAAFHJ01. The sequence goes on from DYPH01000020.1 coordinate 49,617, forward strand.
ACGGCGACCCGCGGAAAGACGCTGCCTCTCGTCCTTGAGCTACCGGCCTACCGACTGCCACAAGTTCGCGTGGTTCTTCGGAAAGGTTGGCTTTCTGGCAAGCGCTTTTTCCGCGACGTCGGCACGACGATCCTCGCCGTTTCCGCGCTCCTTTGGGTTGGCCTTTCGGTGCCGGTCCAGCCGGCAAGCGCGGGGGGGACGGTCGCCGAGAGGAGCGCCGCCGCCGCCGTCGGAAAGGCGCTGGAGCCGGTTACCGCGATTGCCGGCTTTGATTGGCGCATCAATGTCGGACTCATTGGGAGTTTCGGCGCGCGCGAACTCATGGTCGGTACCCTCGGCATCATTCATGGCATCGAGGGGGCCGATCAAGACGATGCCCCCCTCGCCGAAAAGCTCCGCACGGCGACGAAGAGCGACGGAACCCCGCTCTATTCGCGCGCGACCGGCCTTGCGTTGCTCGCATTTTTCGTGCTCGCCTGCCAGTGCATGAGCACCGTTGCGGCGATTAAGCGGGAGACGAAGAGCTGGAAATGGCCTTTGTTTGTCCTCGCCTACACCTACGTTGCTGCGTATGTGGTTGCGGTGCTCGTCTACCAGGGGGCGCGCCTCTTCGGTCTCGGTTGAGCGGTGGCCCTTCGTAGTCGTTTTGGTCTACGGACGCAGCTCCTCGCCCTCTTTGCCGGGCTTGCAGCGGCGTTTCTGGCCCCCGTCTATTTCACCGGCGCTTCCGCGGCGCGTGCGCTCCTTCACGCCGGGCGAGACGACGCGGCGCGGGCCCTCGGGCGCGCGGTAGCGGCTCACGTCGAGGAGGTCGCCCGGCACGGCGATCGGGCCGCTATCCAGCGCGCCCTGAGCCTCCACAGCGGGCCTGGCGGCGTCCTCGCCGGGCGGGTGACCGACCACCAGGGCGTCCTGCTTGCAGAGACGGGGCGTTCGGCGGCCGACACGGCCCCAACAGTCCGAGAACACACGCGAAATGCGATTCTCAATGGGCACCGTGTGGTGCTGCTGGACCTGCCCCTTCGCACCGTCGAGGTCCATCTCGCCCTCGACGCCGAGGTCGACGAGCACCGCGCCGACCCCGTCGCCCGCCTCCTCGCGCTGCTCGCCGCCCTCTTCGCCGCCGGGCTCGCCTTTTTCACGTGGGTTCTGCTTGGACGCTTCTTCGTTCGCCCCCTCGACGCCCTCGTCGGGAACGCGGAAAAGATCGCCGCTGGCGCACGGACCTTCGCCTCGATCCCGACCGGCACCGCCGAAACCGAGACGCTCGCTGCCAGCCTGCGGACGATGAGCCTCTCGCTTTTTGCCAAGGAAAAAGCCCTTCAAGACAAAGTCCGCGAGCTGGGCGAGGCGACCCTTCGCCTTTCCGAGACCTCCTCGGCCCTCGTCTCCAGCGAGCACTACGCGGGGGTCGGCAAGCTCGCCGCGGGGATGGCCCACGAAATCGGCAACCCGATCGCCGCCCTCCTAGGCCTCCAAGAACTCGTATTGAGTGGCGATCTGACGCCCGAGGAACAGCTCGATTTCGTCGCACGAATGCACAAGGAAACGACGCGCATTCACGGCGTCCTCCGCGATCTACTCGACTACGCACGCAGCGGTGGCAACGACGGATCTCTCGCTTCTTCGGGAGGATACGCCGCTGCTGGGAGCTGCGATGCGGTGGTTGTCGTCGATGACCTGCGAAAACTCCTCGCACCGCAGCGAAACTTCAAAGACATTACCCTCGATATTGCATTGCCCCCTTCGATGATCGTGCCGCTGCCAGCACCGCGACTTCTTCAGGTCCTCCTGAACCTCGCGATGAACGCCGCCGACGCGATGAACGCCGCCGACGACGGGCCGGCCCATCGAACCGACCGCGCCCCGCACGTGATTCATCTACTGGGAACTGCAGGAGAAAGCGAAGTCCGGCTTTCTGTCTGCGATACCGGTCCCGGCGTCCCCCCCTCGCTCCGCACGAAGATTTTCGAGCCGTTCGTGACGACGAAAGAGGTTGGCGCCGGGACGGGGCTCGGGCTCGCCGTCTGCAAGGGGATCGTTGAGGCGGCCGGCGGGCGCCTCGAACTCGATGGGGACTACGCGGACGGGGGCGCCTTCGTGCTCACCTTTCCCCGCCGCCGTTGACCGAACACGAGGGCGGTCACCGTCGCGAAGATCGCGAAAAGAGAGCCCGATCCGCCGCCGGGGCCCGCCCCGATCGCGCAGCCGGAATCGTCGCTGCCCGCCCCGGTGGTCCCCGGGGTTCCGGTCCCGCCGTCGGCCGGCGTTGTCGCGCCACCGTCGCTGCCGGTGCCGGTGCCGCCGTCGCCGCTGGGGGCGCCGCCGTCCAGATCTGCCGGCGGGGTCGTGCCGCCGGTGCCCCCTTGGAGGGTCGCGCAATCGCCGAGGGAGCTCTCGAGCGCTCCGAAATCGGGCTTTCCGTCGCTGCGTGCGCGGCCGCAGTAGTCGTTGGGCACGCCGGGGGCCGGCGCGAGATCGACGGCGGCCGCCGGAGGGCCCGCCTTGAGGCGGAGATCGCCGGCGAGCGGCGCCGTGTAGCTCGCTGCAAAGAAGGCCGCATCGACGAGTTTGTTGCCGCCGTCGGTGAAGGTGCCGCTGTCCCGCCCGCGGATCCGCCCTTCGTAGAGGTTGCCGCGCGCCTCGCCGCTCGTCGTTGCAAAACGGAAGTCGACGCCGGCGGTACCGATCATCGTGTTGTGCAGTACTTTCGTGTTCTTCGCCTCATTGAGATAGACGGCGACGTCGCTGCAATTGGCAATGATATTGTTCCGAATCACGCCGTCGGTGTGCTCGATGGAGCAGGGGACGTTCGCGTCGAAGGCGGGGGCGCAGAACTGGTTCCCCGTTCCGCCGCCGCCGAGGGAAGTCCCGATGCGCGCGCCGCCGTTCGGGACATCGCGGGCGCAGAGCACCAAGTTGCTCTCGATAAGCCCCCGATTTCCGCCGCTCTTTAGGAATACTCCGTAGGAGACCGTGTCTCCGCCGTCCTTGAAGAAATCGTGGATGACGTTGCCGCGCACGATCCAGTCGTCGCCGGTGTCGATGTTGAGCTTCGTGACCGGGTTGCTCGTCTTGCGGCCACGCGAGTCGCCGAGGTCGTTCCCCTCAATGAGCCCTTTGTGGGGGATCGTCATGACGCCGTTGACCTTGTCGGCGTTGACCTTCAACTGCGCATTGAAGTCGGCAACTTTCGACTGACGGAGCCAGAAACCGGTGGCGCCGCCGGTGACGTGAAACGCGTGTTCGCAGGAGCTATCGGCCGCGCAGGTGCCGCGCACGTCGAGCCCTTCGAAATGCCAATGGGCGCCGGTGACCTTGAACCCCTCGACGGTCCCCGCCGAGAAGGTGATCTTCGCCTTCCCCGGGTTGGCCGCGCGTACGACGATCGGCGACGCCTCGGTGCCGTTCGCCGTGCAGGAGACGTTCCCCGGGGCGTTGTAGCTGCCATCGGCGAGGACGAAGACGGTCCCCGGAGCGACGGCGCCAGACAATTTGCTGAGGTCGGCCGCAGAAGCGATCGCGACATCGGCCGCATGGGCCGGCGAGACCGCAGCTACCGCGGCAAGTGCGAGGAGGGCGGCGAGAGCGGCGAGAGGGAGACGAGGCGTGCTCATCCGCCCGGAACCGCCGGAGGCGGCGAGGAAACGCCGAGCGCGGTTGTCGGCGGTGCGGTGCATGCCCCCAACCTACCGGAAACGATCACTTGATGCGCGTCAGGTACTCGCAGGCCTTCTCGTCTTTGGCGTCCTTCGATTCGCAGCCTTTTTTCCAGGCTTCGACCGCCTTCTGGGCCAGCTTGTCCTTCTTCGTGACCGCCTCTTTGAGGCTCGCGCAGGTCGGTGCTTGGAAGTCGATCGCCGAGCAGCCCTTCACGAGGAACGCGATGGCGGCTGCGTGGTCCTTCTTGCCGCCGGTGCCGTTTTCCGCGCGCTTCGCGAGGAGATCGCAGCTCTGGCCGCGGCCGAGGTCGCAGCCGAGCGTGTGGAACTTGATGTAGTTGTTCGCGTCTTCGGCGACGTCTCCACCGCCGACGTAGATCTCGCCGAGCTCGTAGCAGGCGTTGCGATCCTTGGCGGTGCAGGCCTTTTCGAAGAAGGGGACCGCCTTGGCGGCGCTCGCCTTGACCCCTTCGGTGCCGTCTTTGTTCAGGCGGGCGAGCTCCATGCACGCCTCGCTGTCGTTTCCGGTGCACGACTTTTCGAGGGCGGCGATCGCCTTCGGCGCGCTCTTCACGACCCCTTCGCCCCCTTCAAACTGGGCGTGGGCGGAGGCGAGGCAGTCGAGGGGGCGGCCGACCTTCTCGCAGGCGGAGACGCACGCAGCGCCGGTGCACTCGCCGTCCGGGAGGGAGCCGTCGGCGGCGCCGGTCTCGACGGGGGCGTTTTCGGGGGCGTGGACCTTCTTCGGCGGCGCGCCGCAGCCGGGGAGCGCTGCGACAGCGAAGAGCGAGGCGGCAGCGAAAAGCGTGGTGGAGACCGAGGAAAAACCCATGGCGCCGGTCGTTAAACCGTCACGGGGCGGCACGCAAGGTCACGACGACTTCCCGGTAGGTGTTCTGTCCGAAGACGAGGAGTTTCACGACCTCCCCCGGCGCGTGGCCGGCGATGCTCGCGCCGAGCCCCTCCGGCGTCTCGACGGGGTGCCCCTCGACGGCGACGACCAGGTCGTTCCCGGCCAAAAGGCCCCCGCGCTCGGCGGGCCCTTGGGGGGCGACGGCGACGACGCGTACGCCATAGACCCGTCCGTCGTTGCTTGGGGCGCCGACGATGCCGAGCCAACCGGCCGGCGGGACGGCGTTTGCCGGCGCGCTGCGGAGGAAGCTCCGGATGGCACCGATGCCGGCCGCCGCGGCGATTTTCGTGCAGGAGGCGGTCTTCTCGCTGTCGCAGGCGGGGATCGCGATGCCGATCACGCTGCCGCCGCCATCGACGAGCGGCGCCCCCGGGAGCGGGAGTTCGGTGGCGGTCGCTGCGTCGGAAAACTGAACGAGATCGGTGAGCGGGATGCCGCTCGCGTTGCGGCCCGGCCCCTTCTTCTTGAAGACCTGGCGGGCCAGGGCGAAGGCGTCCGTCCGCGAAGCGGGAGACGGCGCCGACTTTGACGGGAAGGCGTCTGCCTGGGCCGGTTTCCCGGAGGCGGCCGGTCGCGGGATCGTTAGCGGAACGCTCGCCGGATCGGCCTCGCTGGCGAGGAAGCCCTCCCGTCGCACGCCGCTCTGCGGCACGAGGAGGGCAAGATCGACGTTCGCGTCCCGATGGAGGACCTTCGCCGGGGCGCGGCTCCCATCGGCCCGCCGAAGTTCGACGTCGGAAGCGCCGCCAAGCGCGGAGAGGGCGGTCAGCACGCGGCCGTCGCCATGGAGAACAGCGCCAAGCGCGACCCGCTTCCCTTGGACGTAAACCCCTACAACACCACGCGAAACCAGGTCGGCGAGCTGGGCTTCTGGAAGGCGCGGCTTCGCGGACGGGTCCGGCTTGGCGACGTTCGCCGCGGCCGTTCCGTAGCCGGCACCCATCACGGGGCCCGGCTTCGGCGCCTCGGTCCCGGCCTTCGGCTGGGCGAGCGCGATCGACGGGAGGAGCAGCAGGGGCAACGACAAGAGTAGGCGGCGCATCCTGGATTTGGTACCACCCTCAGCCCATGAGTGACAGCCACGGACACGACGGCCACGAGCATGACGAGCATGACGCGCACGACCACCACGGTCCGCCGCCCCCCGCCGAGCCTGACTCCCCCGCCTGGCTCCCGGTCGTAGGGATCGCGTTTTTTGTGGCCCTCGGCATATGGTACGGCCTCCGCCCGAGCGACCCGCCGCCGGACGCTGCCGCCGCTCCCGCCTCCGAGGCGGCCCCCGTCGGGAAGCCGGCCCACTGAGCGCTCCGCCGCCCATCAAGAAGCCCGAAGATCGCGAGATCTTCGGGCTTTTTTGCGAGCGCGACGTCGAAGGCTAAGCGCCGGCCTCGTTGCGATAGGTCATCCACGCATCGCGAAGGGCAGCTGCTGTCGTACGCGCCGTTTCCTCACCGCCTACGGCGGTTCCGGGCGGACGCGCAGCTGCTGTCGTACGCGCCGTTTCCTCACCGCCTACGGCGGTTCCGGGCGGAC
>DYPH01000020.1:55824-58511 GCA_020720045.1 Sorangium cellulosum
GCGCAGCTTCCTGGGCCTCGTTCGGGGCCGTCTTCCGCCTCGCTAGCCACTCGTTGCGAAACGCTTTCGCACGCAGCACGAGCTCCTGGTCGAAGGCCTCCCCCTCGATGCTGACGATGGCGTCCCACACGGAGGCAGCAGCCGCTTGCTGTTCGTCTCCGAAAATCGCGCCCAACGCGAGCGGAGAGACGAGCGGATGCGGCGTTTGCGTGGGGCGTACAAGGCCGAGCAGGTCGGCGAGCGCTGCGCTGTCCACGGCGAGGATCTCGCGGTCGGCGCAGGTCGCTTGTAGCCAGGTGTCGGCGGTACAAAGGACCGTGTCCGTGTCGGCGCTCGCGAGCGTCCGAACGACCGCGCGATCGTGGCGAAGCAAGACCTCCGACCGCTTTGGCTCACCGGCGAGCAGCGTATCCGCGTCGCGTTCGTCGACCGCCTCGACGGCGATCCCATATCTCAAGAACACCTGGGTCAGCTCGCGCTCGATGGCTCGACGCTTCTCCTTGTCGTCGAGTCTGGGCGAGGGGGAGCCGCCAAATCCGTCCAAGAACCGAAGGAAGCTGTCGGCCTTCTGCTCGTTCTGGCTACGCGTCGAACAGTAGTGAGCGACGAAGTAGTTCCCAGACTGCGCCAACGCGCTGTCGTTCCCGACGACGGGCGCATAGTCGCGCGCCTTTCGCAGGTGGACGGCGATCTCTTCGCGGTAGACGTTCGGCACAACCATCGTAGCGCCGCGCGAAGCGAGCACCTGGTGGAGGGCACTCGCCGCGACCGAAACCGGCCAGCTTTCCGCCACGCGATCGTACTTTGCGCAGATGAGGGGCATGGCGACAGACGCGTCGAGCATCACGCGGAGTCTGTCGGACTGCAGCGCCTGAGCGAGCTCCGAAGCCTCGACGCGGGTCAGGCGCATGAAGAGCTCGGCCTCCGCGAGTCGGCGTGCAAACGGGTCTGCCGCTGCAACCTTGATCAGTTGCTCCAGGGCTTTTGTCGCCAACGTCGGCTCCAGCTCACTTTCGAGGAGATCGCGGACCTTTCGCGTGCGTTCGTGGGTGTCACGCTGCACCTTCGAGGCCGACGCGAGGTGGGTCGCTACAGCCGCGGCCGTCGACGAGCGCACCAAAACGCCAAGGTCTTCGACGATGCCCTCGGCGAGCGCCTTCGCGCGTTGGTCAAGGTGGTGGGTGCCCTTGGGAAACGAGCCTTTGAGCTCTTTTTGGCAGTTTGCGACGAGCGCCACGCGCTCCAACGCCGCGAGGGCAAGGGTCCCCTTCGTACGGTCCGTGAGGGCGTCGCTCGCCGCGACGAGCGAACCGTTTCGCGTGATGAGCTGCTCGTTTGCGAGGTTTCGCACCGTTCTTTCGATGAGCGTCTTCGCCTCTGCGAGGCCGAGAATGTCGCCCGCCTTTGCGGCGAGGGTCTCCTCGTCGCATTCGCCATCTCGGTGGAGCACCGTGGCGGCGGCCGCCTTGGCGACGGCCCAGCGAAATTTGCTGGGGGCCTCGTGAAAGAGCGAGAAGGCGAGCAGCGCTTCGTCATGAGCGCCGAGGCGCTCGGTCTGCTTCGCGCCCCACTCGGGGACCTCGCGACTGAGAAGCTCGAAGACGGTCCGCTTTTCGAGCGCCTGCGCGGCAATCGCTCGGGCGTCGAAATTCCGCACCGCGACGTCGTAGGTGGCACGAAGATACTCGGCGACCTCCTCGAACTTCACCGCCGAGGGGGTCTGCGTGCAGAGGAAGAGAAGCGAGCGCGTGTCGGCGGCTCGCTCGGGCGGAAGGGTTTGGCGGAGTGCCACGAGCTTGCGGACGTCGCTCTCGAGCTTGGAGACCCAATCCGATTCGCCCGCGAACATCTGTACGGCGCGACGTTGAAGGGGTTCTTCGGACAGCACCACCCACGCGTCCACGCCGCCGTCCCCCGTTCCGTCGGTGTACGCGACCGGCCGGCGGAAGTGCTCCCGCAGAAAAGCCACGGCGAGAGCCTTGAAGCGCGACGGCCCCACCTGCTTCACGAGCCGCGTCCATTCGTCGAGGTCCATCGCTCGGTCCTACCAGCCGCCGGGGGGTTGGAGCAATCCTCGGACACGTGCACAAACGCCCTCGGATCTCGCGATCTTCGGGCGTTTTCGCGTTTGCAGGCGCTTCACGCGGGCGTCTTCGGTTTGCGGGTCTTGGCGACGGTCGTCGGGTGGCGGAAGTCGCGGAGGTTCGTCGGTTCGTCGCGGAAGACGAACTGGGCCGCCGCACGGAGCTCCGTGAGCACAAGGACGAGCGCCTTCGCCGCGCGGTCGCGTGCGCGCTTCTTGGCGTCGGCGTCGACCGGCTCGCTCCGCGTCAGCAGGAGATCGTGGAGTTCACGGGCGCGGGCCGCCGGCGCCGGGGTCCCTTTGAGGGCGCTCGCAAGGAGCGGTCCGAGCTCCGGGTGGGCGTCGATGAGCTCGGCGCAGTCGGTCATGTCCTGAATCAAATCGGGGAGGTCGTCCCCTTCGGCGATGTAGTTCACCTTCGCCAGGTGGGCGGCGTCGGCGGGGCGCCGAAACAGAAAACGCCCGGCAGTCAGCACCGCGCCCCGCAGCGCTTCGGCCTCCTTGCGAAGGCTCGTGCGATCGGTCTTCGTCTTCGCCTGCCGGCAGAGGCGCCACGCCTTTTCGGCGGCGGCGAGCTCGGTGGTCAGCGCCGGGAGCGCGTCGC
>DYPH01000127.1 GCA_020720045.1 Sorangium cellulosum
CTTCGCGGACGGACGCGTCAGCATCGAACTCCGCGCCGTCTCCCGCTTCGCGGACGGACGCGTCAGCATCGAACTCCGCGCCGTCTCCCGCTTCGCGGACGGACGCGTCAGCATCGAACTCCGCGCCGTCTCCCGCTTCGCGGACCGACGCGTCAGCATCGAACTCCGCGCCGTCTCCCGCTTCGCGGACGGACGCGTTTTGGGGCGGATCGGCGGAGTGTTCGGCCAAAACCCGTGTAGCGTGCGCCGCGATGGCGCAGGAACAGACGATTCACCTCGAACGCTACTCCCCCGATGCAAAGGCGCTTGTCGCTGGCGCCCAGCAGCTCGCCGACGAGCGTAAACACGCGAACGTCGAGCCGCTTCACTTGCTCGCCCGTGCCGTCGAGCGGGACAAGGGGGTGGCGGCCGTCTTTCGCGCGGCCGGCGCGCCGCCCGAGGAAATTTCCGCGGAATCCGAACGGGAACTCGCGCGCCTCCCGAAGACGGGGGGCGGCCTCGCCTACCTGTCCAAGGCGATGTTGGAGCTCCTCGGTCGCGCTGAAAAGGAAGCCGACACGGCCACAGTTGGGACGAGCCACCTCTTAAACGCCCTCGCCCAAGAGCTCCGCGGCGGGGCGGCGGTCGTTCTTCAAGGCGTCGGTATCGGTCCGGGATCCTTGCGAAATCACATGAAGGCCCTCGATAGCGTCCCCCGCGACGTCGTCGCCCAGAATGCCATGGGCGACGGAATTGCAAAGTACACGCGAAATCTCGTGGATGATGCACGCAAAGGCGACTTCGATCCGGTCATCGGCCGCGATGTTGAGGTTCGTCGCCTCCTGCAGATCCTCGAGCGCCGCCAGAAGAACCACGCGCTCCTCGTCGGCGAACCGGGGACCGGCAAGACGGCGATCGTCGGGGCGCTCGCGATGCGAATCGCGGCCGGCGACGTCCCCGAGAACCTTCGTAACCTCGCAATTCTTGAGCTTGAAACGGGCGCCCTCGTCGCCGGCGCGAAGCTCCGTGGGGAGGTCGAAGATCGCCTTCGGAGCGTGCTCTCCTCCCTGAAGAACGATTCCAAAGAGGCTGCGCTCTACATCAGTTCCCTCGATGCGCTCTTTGGTCAAGGGGCGGTCGGCGCAGGGATCGGCGAGGTCCTCAAGCCGCTCCTGCTGCGAGGGGACATCCGCGTGATCGCCGACACCACCCCTGACGGTCTCAAGAAGCTCGAAGAGAAGGACCCGGTATTGCTTCGCCGCTTTACCGACTTTGTCGTCGAAGCGCCGACGGTCGATCAGGCCATTGAAATTTTGCGCGGCGTGGCGACACGCTACGAGCGCCACCACAAGGTTCAGATCGGTGATCCGGCCATTGTCGCCGCCGTGAATTTGGCGAAGCGCTACGTCCAAGATCGTTCGTTGCCGGACAACGCCATCGATCTCCTCGACGAAGCAGCCGCACGAAAGCGGGTCGAGCTGGATGGTGTCCCCGCCGACATGGACCATCAAATTCGGCGACTTGCGTCCCTGACCGCCCAACGCGAAGCGCTTCTCGACGACGAAGACGCGATGAGCAAGAAGACCCGCGAACGCCTCGAAAAGGAAATCGCGGAGCTTCAGCCTTCCGTCACAAAGCTACGCACCGAGCTCGACTCGCGCCGAGGCGCCCTCGCCGCGCAGACAAACCTGCAAGATGAACTCCGGAAGATGGAGAAAGCACTCGCAGAAGCGCGCGAAAAGAAGGATTTCGCCCGACTGGGCGAGCTTGAGCATGTCACCCTCCCCGACCTCAAGAAGCGCCTCGACGCAGCGACCGATGCGGTTTCCCGGATCGGCGGCGCCGCATCGGCCTCGCGGGTAGTCGGCGAGGCCGAGGTTGCGCAGGTCCTCGGCGAGTGGACCGGAATTCCGGTCGCCCGCATGCTTGAGGGGGAAGCCGACAAGCTCATGAAGATGGAGCCGCGCCTCGGCGAACGAGTCGTCGGCCAGGACGAAGCGGTCCGTGCCGTCGCGAAGGCGGTCCGTCGTGGCCGCGTCGGCCTTCGCGATCCGGGGAAGCCGATCGGAAGCTTCCTGTTCCTGGGGCCGTCCGGTGTCGGCAAGACCGAGCTCGCGAAGGCGCTCGCCGAGTTCCTCTTCGACGACGAGCAGGCGATGACCCGCCTCGACATGAGCGAATTCATGGAGAAGCACATGGCCCAGCGCCTCGTGGGCGCTCCGCCGGGCTACGTCGACTCGGAACAGGGCGGATTCCTTACGGAAGCAGTCCGCCGTCGCCCCTACAGCGTGCTCCTCTTTGACGAAGTCGAGAAGGCCCACGCCGACGTGTTCAACCTGATGCTTCAGGTCCTCGACGACGGCCGCCTCACCGACGGCCGCGGTCGCACCGCCGATTTCTCGAACACCGTCGTGATCATGACGAGCAACATCGGCTCGGGGCGCATCCTCGATACCGACCCGAAGATGTTCGAAAGCGACGAGGGGAAATCGGCATTGAAGGGGATCCTTCAAGACGAATTGAAGAACTTCCTGCGCCCCGAGTTCTTGAACCGCATCGACGACATCGTCGTCTTCCGGCCGCTCACGAAGAACGACCTGCGCGGCATCGTCGACATCCAGCTCCGGCGCCTCGACAAGCTCGTGAAGGACCGCGAACTCAAGGTGGTCCTCACCGAGGCGGCCAAGCTTCACCTCGTCGACCTCGGCTACGAACCGGCCTTCGGGGCACGCCCGCTCAAACGAACGATTCTGAAGAACGTCCAGGATCCGCTTGCTGAGGAAATCCTTGCAGGAGGCTACGGTCCCGGTTCGATTGTTGAAGTCGATTTCGTGGCGGCGGAAGGCGAGGAGGGGCGCTTCGTATTTAAGAAGATCGCCGCGAAAGACGCGGAGAAATAGGCGATGCGCGCCCACTTTACAGGGGTTTGTGGCACCGGCATGGGGCAGCTCGCCCTCCTGTTTCGCGAGGCGGGGCACACCGTCGATGGCTCCGATCGCGCGTTTGACCCGCCGATTGGTCCCCAGCTCCGCGAAGCCGGGCTCTCGCTCAAAGAGGGCTATGAAGCGAGCCACTTCACCGAAGGGGCCGGGGCGCCAGACCTCGTCGTCATCGGCAATGCCATACGCGCCGATAACCCGGAGGCGGTTGCGGCGCGCGAGCGCGGGCTTGCGGTGACGAGCATGTCGGGGGCACTCCGCACGAGCTTCCTCGCCGGCCGTCGGGCTGTGGTGATTACCGGCACCCATGGGAAGACGACGACGTCGTCCCTTGCCGCCTTCGTCCTTGAAGCGGCCGATCTCAAACCAGGTTTCTTCATCGGAGGAATCCCAAAAGATTTCGGTACGGGCGGGCGAATTGGCCGCAAAGGGCAGGCGCTACTCGGGCCGCGCAACGAGCCGGTCGGCGCCCCCTTCGTCGTCGAAGGGGACGAGTACGACGCCGTCTACTGGCATAAGAAGCCGAAATTTCTTGATTATGTCGGGGCGTCGGGGCCAGCGGGGAAGGACGTCGTCGTCCTCACCAGCATCGAGCACGATCACGTCGACATCTACCCGGACGAAGCGAGCTACCTCGCCGCCTTCGAGGCGCTCATCGCGGCGATCCCGTCGGGCGGGCTCCTCGTCGCCAACGCCGCCGATCGCCATGTGCGCGAACTTGCAAAGAAAGCAACTTGCGCCGTCGCTTGGTACGCGCTCCAGGGGGACGATACCGGCGACGTGAACCCTGAGTGGCTCGCCGCGCCAGCCCACGTCGACGAGCGCGGGGTGACCTTCTTCGACCTCTTCGCCGGCGGCGTCTCGGCGGGGCGCTTCCAGCAGTCGATCCCGGGTCGCCACAACATCGCCAACGCGACCGCGGTCGTCGCCGTGGCGGCCCAGGGCTTCGGCGTCTCCTTCGCGACGATTCGAAAAGGACTTGGGACATTTGGCGGTGTGAAGCGCCGGCAAGACCTCCTCGGAACGCCGAACGGCATTGCCGTCTACGACGACTTCGCTCACCACCCGACCGCCGTCGACGAGACGCTCCGCGCGCTCCGCTCGAAGGCGAGTTCGCCGTCGGCGCGGCTCTTTGCCGTCTTCGAACCGCGCAGCGCCACCGCCTGCCGCAACACCCACCAGGCCGAGTACCCGAAGGTCTTCGGGGCCGCCGACCGCGTCATTCTCGCCCCCCTCGGCAGGACGAACATCCCCGAGAACGAGCGCCTCGATCTTGTCAAAATTGCTAAAGAATTACCGACAGGAAAGGCGATCGCGGCGCCGAATATCGATGCCATCCTCGACCTGCTCGTCGCCGAGGCAAAGCCCGGCGATGCGATCGCACTCCTCTCCAACGGCGCCTTCGGCGGCCTCCACCAAAAGCTCCTTGAGCGGCTGAGTACCTCATGATGGATCGCAACGAGATCGACGCCGCCTTCCCCAAGATGCTCGAGGCTGCGCGCGTCGCCGGTCGCGGCTTGATGGAAGGGTATCGGAAGCGCCCCGCAGCATCTCAAAAGGCAAAAAACGACCTACTTACTGAGTTTGATATTCGCTCGGAAGAGACGATTGTCCGGCAGCTCGAAGTGCTTGGACTTCCGATTATCGCCGAGGAGAACCATAAGGCGACCGTCGACGATACTCAGGCGCGCCTCTACATCGATCCCCTGGATGGGACGATGAACTTCGTCCACGGGCACTTCTTCTTCGCGGTGAGCATCGGCCTCTGGGAAGCTGGAAAGTGCCGGGCGGGCGTTGTTTTTGCGCCGGCGCTCTCCACCGCCTGGTGGGCCACCGAGGGGGGCGGCGCCTACCGGAACGGTTGGAAGCTTGCCGTCAGCGAGAATGCCGATTTCTCCGAGGGGCTATTTGCGAGCGGCTTCCCCGCTGACCGCAGCACTGCCCCGAAAAACAATTTCGGAAGATTCCTCGAAGTCAAACGGCAAACCCGCGGCGTTCGCCGGTGCGGCTCGGCAAGCATTGATTTGGCCCTGGTCGCCGATGGCACCTACGACGGCTACTGGGAGGCGCACCTCCACCCCTGGGATTACTGCGCCGGCGTCGCGCTCGTCGAAGAGGCGGGCGGCCGCGTCACCGCTTACGACGGCAGCGAAGCCGACATCCGGAACGGGGCGCTCGTCGCGACGAACGGTCACGTGCATGATGCACTTATCGGCGCCCTTGCGAACGCGAAAGAGCTCCTGTGAGGCTTCAGCTTTCCAGATAGGTCCGCGCGATGCCGGCGGCGGCGTCTTCGGCGAAGACCTGCTGGCCGGTGCGATCGGCGAGCGAGGCGAGAGCCTCGTAGTAAACACGCGCTTTATCAGGCCGTTTTCGCGATTCTTGGAGGCGCCCCGAGAGCCAGAGGCCGGAAAGCGCATCCCAGTCGTAGCCCTTGGACTGGGCGAGCCCGAGGGTGCGTGCGAGGCGGAGGTCGGCGCCGGTGACGAAGCGCTCGGCGTCGAGGTACGAGAGAAAGAGAGCGTTGTGATCGCGAAGCCGCGAAAAACCGGCCTCGCGACACAGGGCGAGGCTCTGGCGAAGCGCACCGTAGGCGCGGGCGTGGTCCCCTTTTCGAACGAGGAGATCGCCGACGTTGTGAAGCGCGATCGCCTCTTCGTAGAGGAGCCCCTCGGTGCGCGCACGCTCGACGCCCTGCTCAGCGGCGGCGAGCGCCGCGTCAAGCTCGCGGACGAAATAATGAATGATACTCAAGGTCTTTAGGCGCTCACACACCGGTAGACCGGCCTTAAGGCCGAGGCGCTCTGCCTCTACAAGACGGAGCAACGCTTCGTCACGATCACCGAGCGCGGCGTGGGCGCGGGCGCGCGTGAGGAGCGTGTCGTGGAGGAGCGTCGCCTCCGACGATGCTGTACTCGGCAGGTCGGCCAGATACGTGAGGACTGCACGAAAATCGCCGCGACTTTCGGCAAGCGCGGCGGCATGGACGATGGCGTTCGTCCGCTCTTCCGACGAAGTCGCAAGGGCCAGCGCCTCCTCGAAGCACGTACGCGCGAAGGCGTGATCGGGGGTTCGGCTCGCAACGATCCCAGCCGCGAGTTGGGCTCGCCAGCGGAAGGACTCCTGGGAAGGCGCTTGCGTAACACTCCGCGCCGTCTCCGGCGTCTCGCCGGGCGGAGACAAACGCGCGGAAGAAAACCTGGAAACGACGCGCGAAAGGAGTTCGGAGGAAATGGTCCCGCCACGGGCAGCACGGAAGGCGCTTGCGAGGCCTTCCAGGCGCACCAGGAGCGTCTCCAGCGGAGCGTCGTCGGGCGTCCTCTCCAGAGCGCGAAGAAAGGACTGCTTGGCGCGCGCAAATTTTCCGGCGGCTAGCGCCTCTTGAGCGGCAACGTCGTAGGCGGCACAGACCTCCGATGCGCGCCCGGCCGCTTCAAGGTGGGCGGCGCGCGCTGCCGGCGAGGGGGCTGCCGAAGCAAGTGCATCATGCAACGATTGAGCGACCGCCGGAGCGAGCGCGGGCACAAGGACGGCCGCGAGCGGGGAAATCGCCTCCCCGTCGGCGAAAAGGAGCCGCGCCTCCGTCAATCGGCGCTCGCTTTCTGGCGAAATTCCAAGAGCATCGCGAACCTCGCGCGCCAGCGGCTCGCGCGCGAGGACGAGGAGCGCGAGGGCCCGGAAGTCATCGTCGGCAAGCCGCGCGAGGCGCGCGCGCAGCGTCGCATCGACGCTTGGCACCTCAAAGACGGCAATCGCCGCAGTGTCGGCGTGGACGACGGCCCCTTCGGCGACGCCGATCACCCGCGCCGCGACGAGCGCCTCAGCGAACGCGACGATGGCACCAGGCACCCCCGCGGTACGTGCCAGAAATTGTTCCCGAATAGCCGGCCCGAGCAGACGAACTCCCAACGAACGTGTGGCGAGCGCGGTGGCGGAGGCCTCGTCCAGGGGACTGAGCGTCAACTCAGAGACGCAGGGGCCGACGGAGAGAATCCGTGCGTCTTCCCCGTAATCCCCGCCGCGAACCACCACGTGGAGGACGCGCGCCCGTGGAGCGGCGGCGAACGCTTCGGCGAACACAGCGGCGTCCTCGCCATCGTCGGGGAGCGACTCATCCCAGGCAAGCACGAGAACATGATCCTCGGATCGCCGCGCCAATAGTCGCGCAAACGCCCCTGCAATCACCTCGGTGTCGGGAACAAACTCAGCGTCCTCCGGGGTCGTCAGCGCAGCGAGGATCCGGACGTCGTCCGGCGCAAGACCTGGAAGTTCAGAAGGATGCGGCAATATCGCGCGAACTGCCGCCCCGATCGCCCCTCGAAGCACGTCGGCGTTCGTCGCCGAGATATGCGGTTTGATCCAGATCGGAACTACCGATTCACGACTTCGAAGCGTCTCAAAAAAATGCTCAAGAAGTGCCGTCTTGCCGATCCCGGTCGGCCCTTCGAGGAAGAGGACGCGGGAGCGGCGCTGGGCGGAAAACGCAAGCTGCTCGGCGAGGCGCTGAAGCTCACCGTTCCTACCGACAAAGGCTCCCTCGGGGCCGCTCTCACTCGCGGCCCCAGCAAATTCGCCGGCGGGCGCCGGTGGAGGGGGCAGCGACGAGGGGCGCGTCGAACCGGCTTGTCGGTTCGATGCGGAGCTCGCAGCAACCGACGGCCTTGTTGGGACGGGCGGGGCCGCTCCGTTGCCACCAGCCCGGTAGGGCTCCAAGAAGCGGGCGAGATCCTCGAGGTTTGCGAAGTTGCCGCGCGCGTAGAGGGCCGAGAGGCAGGCTTCGTGGAAACGCGCAGCGTCGGCGGGGCGGAGGAGCGGCTCGCGATCGAGGGTTTTCCCAAGGAGATCGGCGATTTCCCCGGAAAGTTCCGGCATCACTTTTTCAAGGCGGAGGTAGTCCCCCTCCCGAATGCGGCGGAGTGTTTCGAAGGGATTCGGGCCTGAGAACGGGTCGAGACCGGTGAGGCACTCGTAGAGGACGGTGCCGAGGGCGAAGAGATCGGCACGACCGTCGCCGACTTCGCCAAGCAGTTGCTCGGGGGCGAGCCGCGCAAAGGCGCCACCGAGCTTGCGATCCCAGGTCTCTTCGGCGTTCTGGGCGAGCGCGACGCGACGGGCGCGTGCGACGCCGAAGTCGGTGAGCTTCACCTCGCCATCCCAGGAGAGGAGGATGTTTCGCGGGGCGACGTCGCGGTGGACGAGACCGAGGAGGGCCCCGTCGTCCCCTTTTTGTCGATGGGCGTGGTCGAGCCCTTTTGCAATTTCTGCAGCAATAAAGAGCGCCAAGGGGGGAGGCAGCGTGCGCCCTTCCCGACGCAACTGGGTGAGGAGCGCAGCGAGGTCGAGGCCTGCCACGTACTCCATGGCGAGGTAGTAGGTCTCCTCGCCGGAATCACTTCCGGGGATCGGGAGCTTGCCGAGGTCGAAGACCTGGACGACGTTCGCGTGGGAGAGCCGCATCGCGATGCGTGCCTCGTCGACGAAGGCGGCGGCTACCTCCGGGCGTGCGACCAGTTCCGTCCGCAGGCACTTGATCGCAACGACCTTCGCGAAGCCGGCGACGCCGTAACTCTTCGCGCGGAACACCTCCCCCATCGAGCCTTCGCCGAGCCGGGAGAGCAGTTTGTAGCGGCCAAAGGTGACGTTCACGGCGCGCGGAGCTTAGTGGAATTTTGCACGCCGACTTGGAAAATAGCTGGCGATCGCGCCCCTCATTGCGGCGCCGCGATCCAGATCGGATTCGTGAACGCGAACGGTCGGGCCGGCGTCGCCGGGAGGACCGTTTCGAGGGAGCGCTCCCCCTTGGCGACGAGATTCACAAAGTGGGTTCCCGCCGGAAGTTCGAGGACGATGTCCCCCTCCCAGCGGATGCTCTCTGCGCGAATCTCTGCCGCCTTCTTTTGGCGCTCCGAGAAGATCAAGGGGCGCGAAGGAATCGTCTTCTCGAGAATTTTGGTGCCGTCGGCGAGCAGCGCAAAGTGGGTCACGTCGATCCAAGGGGCGGCCGCCACGCGGACGTGGGCACGAACGCGCCCCCGGTCCTGCATCGCGAGCGTCTCACCAGGGCCCTTCCCGTCGAGCGTGAGGGAGATCACGGGGCCGTCGGTCACAAACGAGCGCCCTGCTTTGAGGGCAGCGACGACCTCCGTGCGGTCCAACATACCAGGATCTTTAGGAATTGAGCCTTCGGGAAGGAGCGCAACCGTCCGCGGATAGCCGGCCCAACCGTAGAGGATACGGTGACTGTCCGAGCTCCCGGTCGCGACAATGCGATGCCCGTGACGGAGGATCGCGAACCAGTCAGCGAGGGTGTCATCGACCCAGTGGGATTGGCCGAGTTCGAAGCCGTTCATCACCTCAAGGCCGTCAAAGTCGAAGGAGATCTTGTCGGCCCCTTCCCACGTTTGCGCATTGAAATGGTGCAAATCAAAATAGCCGATACGCGGCATCATGTGCGGATGATGAACAACGAGCATTCGCGAATCATCGTTCGCCTTTGCATCTTTGAACATCTTCGGAATCGGCACTTGTTTGTACTTCGGTGGCTTCTTGCCGAGCGGGTACGGGAAGATGCCGAAGTGGCCGTGAAACGGCGAATAGGTCGTAATTTCAACGCCGGGGACCCACGCGAGGTCCTTGCTGAGGCCGGCGCGGTCGAGGGCGCGCGCGTAGGTGCCGACTTTGTTGTGCTCGGTCGGTACCGCGAAGTCGATGCCGGCGGCGACGAGCGAGAGGACACGATCTTCGACGGTGACCTTCGAATCGTAGGAAATATTCGAATGCACGTGGAGATCGCAGGAGACGGCGCCCGGCTCGACGATCGCCTTCCGGACGCGGAGCTCTACGGCGCGCGTCTTCCCGGTCTCGACGGAGAGGTCTTCGCTGTCGATGGTGTAAAATACACCCTTCGTGGCGGTCACCCGGTAGCGGCCGGGCGGAAGGTCCATGTGGACGATGCCGCGTGCGGAATCGACGATGGGTCCGGCGCCGGAGGCGCGGAAATCGGGCCCAAACATCGGGTCGAAGGTGCCGTCGAGGCCGCGGACGAGGAGACGCGCGACGACGGGGAGTCCGCTGTCGGCATCGACGATCGCGACGTCGACGGTGCCGGCGTCAGGGACTTGGATCTTCAGCGGCTTCCCAGCGGGCCCGAGCGGCGTGACGGGGCTCGCCCGAGTTGCGCCGCGCGCGCCGAGCACACTCACGGCGCCACGGGGTTTCTTAACGCGAAATTTCCCGTTTTTTCCGGGATTGACCATCGCGAGTTCGCGCCCCTCGCCGTCGAGGACGAAAAGGCGCGGCGGCTCCTCCGTAGCCCCACGGATCGCAGCAGGCGCCGAGAGTTCCCCTTCGATGTCATCGGCGCCGTCTTCGATGCCCGCGAAGGCGGCAAGGGCGTCGTAGATCGCCTCCGAAGAGGCAGCGAGCGTGAAAAAAAGCGGACGATCGCTATGGATGGCGGGATCTGGCTTGCCGTCGCCATCTTCGGCGGGCGGGGCGCTCGGGAGCCGCGCAGCGACCTTGAGCGGCATCGGACCGCCGTCGCTCGTATGGACGGTCGGTCCATAGCTTGCGGTTACCCCCGTCGACGAAACAATCGTAAAAGGATGGCTCCCGTCGTCCAAAAGGACGTGACCACTCTCCGCTTCGACACGATCACCAACAATGCCATATTCGGGGAGGAAGACGGTCTCGTCGCGCACATGGGTGTGCACCTCCAAGATTCCGCCATCACCCGCCGAGAGCCCTACGAACGCCCCGTTCCGCAGGAGCGCAATGCGGGCGCGTCCGAGGTCTCCCGCCCCGAAATCTCCGCCGACGACACAGCGCATCGCGAAGATCTCTGGATCGCGGACCACCGCGGCGACGCAGTCCGAGAGAGGCGCGGTCGCCTCGTCGTCGCCGTACCAGAGTTCGAGACGGAAGCGCTCACGTGCCCCGTCGTAGACCTCGATGGTCCCCGTCGGCTGGACGCGAATGGTCCCCGTCGTCAGTTTTTTTCCAGGTGAACGTGACGAAGAGGTCTCAAGAGGCAGCTCAAAGAGCGCCTTCGCGGGCGGCGTCGCCGGCGGAACCCGTGCACCTTGCAGGTAACAACTCGCAAAGCCGAGGGACCCGATCGCGAGGGCGGCAAGCGTCCGTCCGAAGGGCGGCGGCGGCAGCGGCGAAGCCATCGTCTATTCGCTCCCGAAGGCGGCAAATGCTGCGCCACGAAGTTCGACGGTCCGCGCGCTCGATGGCCCGTCGTCGGCACGGAAAAGGCGAATTTGCCCGTCCGCGGTGCCGCCTAGGGCCGCCTCAAAGCCCTGCCCCCACTCGACGAGGAGCATCCCGCCGTGGCGACGGGCATCGGCGAGGCCCAGTTCGTGAACCTCGCGGGCGCCGGTGGCGAGATCACGGAGACGATAAAGATCGGCGTGAAGGACGAGTCCGCGGTCGGTCTCCCAGCGGTGAACAAGACCGAACGTCGGGCTCGCGACAGGCTCGCGACTCGGCACGCCGAGGGCCCGCAACACCGCGCGAACGAAGAAGGTTTTGCCCGCTCCGAGGGGGCCGTCGAGGAGCCAAAGCATCCCCGGCTGTAGGCACGACGCGACCTGGCGGGCCAGAGTGATGGTGGCGCGGCGGCTCAACAACGGAACGGGGGAGTTCAGTGCATTCTGCACAAATGGCCTCAGAAGCGGAAGGAGCCGCCGACCGACGCGCCGCCTAGGAGGAGGGTGCCGGTACCGCCCGGCGCGGCAAGGAGATCGACGGTCGCTTCCAGTTGGGTCTCCGGCGCGAGGCGCTGGACGAAGACGGCGGCCCCCTTCGCGAGAAACCTTGCCGATTGATCGCCGCCGAAAGGGCGAAAGAGGCCGACGCCAATTTCGGGTCCGACAAAGCTGTCGTCCGCGAGTGGAAATACCCAGCGCCCGCCGGCGATGCCATGGAATGCTTTGAGGCCGAGGATCCCGATTCCGATGTCGGCGCGGAGTTCAAGGCCGGGGACGTCGTCAGGAGCAACAAGGTAACCACCCGTAAACACGAGTGTTCCTGCGAAAGACGAGCCCCGTGCCCCCGCCGGACGCGCAAGGGCCCCGGTGAAGAGCAGGTGACCGCCGACCGTAAAGGGCGCGTTCGATCCGTAGGGAATGATCGAAGAGACGCGCTCCGTCGGCGGCGCCGTCACCTTCACTTCGGAAGTCTTCGGAGGTTCTTTGGGCGTTTCCTTCGGAGTTTCTTTGGGGGTTTCCGACGGCTTAGGCGGGTCTTTCGGCGGATCGACGGGGGCATCCGGCGGCGGAAGGACCCTAAACGTGATCCCGCCGTGTCCCACCCCTTCGGGCCGGAGCAAGTAGCGGAGCATCTCCCCGAGTTGAGCATCGGCGACGCGCGCATCGACATCGCGGTTAAGCGATTCCACGCGGCCCGTTTTGGCCTGATAGGCCTCCACTTCCGCTCGGTAGCCGGGGCGCGACGAGGCTCCGAAGGGGGTAATGCGCGCGGCGATCACCCACTCGGCGCCAAGCGGTTCGGCGACAACCTTGTATTCTGCACGCGTATCGACGACGCCATCGGCGACCTTGCCGAGGGCGCGCGTTACCGCGTCTTCGCTCGGCTGACGATGCCCCTGGGCGGTCACGGCGGCGCGCAGCGATTCCTGTGCAGTATGCACAATTCCGTCGCCACCGCGCGAAACAACCGCGACGGTATCGGCGGCCGCGGACGAGGCCACAAACAAGAATGCCGCCCCGAGCAGCGCAGGGGCGGCAACCGGCGAAAAACGTGGCCGGAGGGTCACGCGTCAGCCTCGCTCAGCAGGAGAACGCGTTCAGCGCGGGCAGAACGTTGAAGAGGCGCGTTGAGACGGGCGGCGGGCTCGGGAAGTTCCGATCGTCGTCGTCGTCGTCCTTCTTCTTCTTGGAGAAAAGACCCCCGAAGGCGAGGTCGGCGATGACCCGCGCGTTCTTGGCGAACAGACCGCGGGCTTCCCCGGAACCGTTGGCGGCGAAAGGCTCTTTGTTCATGGGGCGGCGCGTTAGCACGACTACCGGGGGGTGCACCAAGAAAGTGGCCAAAGGTAGGACGCCGGCATCGCGTGCCGCAGACGGTCAAGAAATTTATGTAGCCTCCTGCGCCACAATTGTGGAAGTTGCAACATGCATTCTCGCCGCCCCATCGCGCTCCTCGGCTTTTTGGCGTTTCTGCCCACGACGATCGCGTGCGGGAGCGACGAGGGGGCCGGCGACGTCACCGATGAGTCCGATCTCACGAGCACCAATGGGCTCGTCTGTGCGCCCCCCCGCGTGTGACGCCCCGCCGCCGAAGACCGCCGCCGAGTCGTTCGTGCATATTTCGTCGCGGGTGACTGCGTCGACGCTCACCGCGCGCCACCGCGGTCGGGACCTCTTCGTGGCACCGGGGCAGCCGATTACGGCAATCGCAAAATTTGCCTACGGGACCGGCACCGACAAAGACCTCAAAGACGAAAACGTCCACGTCTATCTCGATAAGGGCTGTGCCGGTTCCTGGAGCGATCTCGGAGTGTTCCGGACGAGCACCGATGGGAAATACGCGACCGTCGAGGGGGTGGAAGACACCGGCGGCCGCATCTACCTCAAGCTCCCGGCGCTTCCTCAGGGGCGCCATCGCGTCCACTTCGCCGTGCCGGGCGATGGAACGTCGACCGATGCCTTTATTGAGGTCCTCAAGGCGGGTACGAAGATCATCGTTTCAGACGTCGACGGGACGCTCACCACGAGCGAAAATGTCGAGTTTGTATCCCTATTGACAGGCGCCGTTTCCGACGCGAATCCCCACGCGGCAGAAGCGCTCCAGGCGGCGGTGAAGAAGGGCTATCGGCCCTTTTACCTGACGGCGCGCCCCGAGTGGCTCGTCGGGCGGACGCGCGAGTTCCTGAAGAAGCGCGGCTTCCCGGAGGGCATCGTCCACACGACCCTCGGCCTCACCGGCGCCTTCAACGATGCGGCCGCCGCCTTCAAGAGCGACGAACTCAACGGTGTGACCAAGAAGGGGCTCCGCCTCTGGTACGCCGTCGGCAACCGGGCGTCGGACGCGACTGCGTTTACCGGTGCAGGAGTCCCGAAAGATCGCGCATTCCTTTACCAATTCACCGATGACGTCCACGGTTGCGTCCGCGTCGACGACTACGCCACGCTCGCGACCCAGTTCGGCAAACTCCCCGTCTGCAAGTGACTCAAAGGACCTCCCGGTACCCCTTGGAGGTCTTTTCGCGAATGAGCTTCGCCGCTTCCGTCTCCGCCTGGGCGTCGGTCGCAAACTCCTTCAGCGTCCTCTGACCGCCGCTGCCAATCTTCCCGTAGCGAACCTTGAAGGAGGCCCCGGTGCGGGTGATTTCCCAGAATTTCTGAGAAGTTGCGTCGCGGAACTCAAACAGGCGTTTCCGCGTCGGGCCACCGGCAGGTTCGGTTGCGGGGACCGAAGGTGGAGGGGCGACGGAAGGTGCTGCGGGGACCGAAGGCGGAGCGGCGACGGAAGGTGCTGCGGGGACCAAAGGCGCGGCGGGGACCGGCTTTCGACCGGGGTCGACGGTGGTCGCCCCCTTCAACGCCGGGGCGACGGTCGGGTCGTGGTCGATCCGTTCGCCGATGTAGGACGGGAACCGGGGGACGCCGCCGTCGGAGAGCTCTTGGTACCGGAAGGTGATCACGGCGCCAAGGGCAGGAGGGGCGTTTCGCGTCCGAGAGGCCAGTACCGACGGAAAAGCGTGTTCCATCGGGGAGTTCCACGAGGAGTGCTCCGACGCGCCCCTTATGGCGACCGGCGCCAGCCACGTAGTCGACGACCGTCGCCTCAGCGTCGTGGAAGCGCTTCACCTTGAGGAGCGTGGTGCTGCGCCCCGCCTCGTAGCGGGACTTCGGCTTCCGGAGCATCAAGCCCTCGCCGCCGAGGGCGTCGACGCGATCGAGTTCGGCGCGGAGATCGGCCTCCCCGGCGCAGCGCCGGTGGCTGTGGGGGCGCGCGTAGGGGTGCTTCTCGCCGCCGAGGAGTTCCTCGAGGTGGGCGACCCGCTCTTCAAAGGGCCCGCCATGGGCGGGAGCGTCAAAGACTAGGAATTGAAGCTCCTTCCACAAGGGGGAATGATCCTGGCGCTTTACGATGCCGACCGTCCGCTGAAATTTCTTTCGACCGCCAAAGAGTTCGCCATCAAGGGGGACGTTCGGCAGATCTTGGGTGAACCAGGGCGGGGCGAAAAAGCGATTGCCGAGCCGGGAAATAAACGAAGCTCCGTCCCAATAGGCGCGAACTCCATCGAGTTTCTCGCTCAGCCACCAGTCGGTCAAATCGAGATCCCCCTCCCATGAATGGGCAAGAAGGAGGGGGGGCGCCGTATCTTTCGCGCCGCTCGGCTTCGCGCGCTCAGGGAGAATGCCGTTCTCGTCGGGGGTGGCGCCCGCTCGCGCAGCCGCTTCCGTCAAACGAAGTTCCTCGGCAGCATCGCCGCGGAGCGCACGGAGATGCTTGCAGGTGCACCGCTCGATGGGGATCGACTGATTTCGCCAGGCCGGGCACGAGCAGGCGTAGATCCCGCCCGTATTCTTCAGCACATACGGGAGTTTGCCGGAGCCCTGAACTTCGACAGACTCCCCATCGGCGAGATCGGCCATCGCTACCTCTTTCCGTCAGAGCGGAGTCACGCGGACGTTGTCAAAGCAGACGTGGGCGTCCCAGTCATTGAAGGCGAAGTGGTCGTGACCGATGCCGCTCAAAGGACTTTGATCGGCGAAATTTAGATACTCCTGACCGTTCACAAACCAACGAACGGTTTTTCCGTCGCTCCGTTCAATCTTGAATTTGTAGGCTTGGGCAACGGAAACCGGGTGTTCGCGCGGGTCGTCACTGTCGCGATCGACCTTGATTTCCTTGCGATTTGCGCCGTGCTCGTCGAGGCGCGCGATCGCGTGGATGGTATTCTTCCAGCCGCCGTAAATCACGAGATAGCTCGTTGCGTTGTTGTAGCTGACGGTCGTTGCCGCACTGCGACCGTCCCCCCACACCTCGGCCTTTAGATCGCCTTCGGCGGAGTCGGTGGTCGCTTCGAACTCGATACGTGCATTGATCGGGATCGGGCGCGTCATCCAGACGCCGTGGTTGCGCGCCGCTTTTCCGCAGAGCTTCCCGTTCTCAATGCGCCACGCGTTCGTCTTGACCGGGTTCCAGTCGGGGCCGAGAGGATTGAAGAAGGGGTCGGCCACAGGGCGTGCGCTCGCCGAGGGGGCGGGGATCGCGAGCGGCAAACCGAGACCGCCGTCTTTCGCGGAAGTGCTTGCATCTTGCAGCGGTTTTCCGGCGTCGGCCCCCGGTCCGGTGACGATCGGGTTGGCAGCGAGCGCGGGCGCCACCATCGACAAATCTTGAATAAGATTTGCACGTTCAAAGTTATCTTCCCAGATGGTCTTCAGCACATTGGGTGCTTGCGGGACCGCCGGTACGACCAACGTCGGGTCGCCAGCGCCCGCATCGTAGGGGGGCGCGCTCCCCGGCGGAACGCAGGCAGCAAGGGCGACCAACGCCCAGGGGGAGAGACGCGACGCTTGAGAACGCATGGTTCGCCCTTATCACGCGTGCGGCGGCTGGGTAATGTCCGGCCATGGGTCGTGGCGGAGCGGTGGCAGTCGGGGCGCTCGCAGTGGCGGCCGGCGTCGGTGCCGTTATCCCCTATTCCCCGAATACGTCTGTACAATTCGCCCGCCCTGCCATCGCGCCGAGCGAAGGTTACCTGGGCGCCGGCGGCTGCCGCCCCTGCCACGAGCGCGCCTACCGGAGCTGGCACACGAGCTTCCATCGCACGATGACGGCACGCCCGTCGACGGAGGCTCTCCTCCCGTGGCAGGACGGTCCCACGAAGCCCTTCCCGGAGAAATTGCTCGCGACGGCGCGGAGTTCGCTGCAAACGCCCCCTCGGCGTCTAGCCCTCGAAGACGGCTCCTCTCTCGAGTTCGACGGGACGGTGCTCCAAGCGCGCGAAAAAGGGGGCCGTCAAGAGATCGTCCCCTTCGTGACCGGCAAGCATCGTTACCAGGTCTATTGGCTCCCCGTCCGTGACGGCCAGGGGCGCACGAGCGGGCAATTTACTCCATTTTCCTGGGTCTTTCTCGCCGAGGAGAGACGATTCATTCCACGCACTTCGGCATTTGTTGCAGACCCATCAGTCCCGGAGACTCACGTCTATTGGAGTTCCAATTGTATTCAATGCCACACGACCGACTTTGCCCCCAAAGAGGCAGAAGGGCGCTTTGATCCGGAAGTCGCCGACCTCGGCATCGCCTGCGAAAGCTGCCACGGCCCAAGCGCCGCCCACGCGGCCCGTTACCGCTCGCCGCTTGCGCGCTTTGCGAGTTCCCGGTTTTTCGGCGCCAAGGGGAAACCAGCCGACGAAGTTCCGCTGCATCCTGCACGTATGGCGCCCGCTAAGAGCGCTCAGATCTGCGGCCGCTGCCATGCGCTTACGCTTCCCAAGGACGAAAACAATTGGTTTTCTGAGGGTTACCCTGGGCGCGAAGTCGCCGGAGATCCCATCGAGCGCGCACGGATTCTCCTCGGTCCGTCGACCACGGAAGCTCACGCGAACGTCGGCACCGAAAACTTCTTCGACGGCGCCGGGCGCCTCCGCGTGACCGGCCGCGAGTACCAAGCGCTCGCCGCGTCCCCCTGCTTTTCGCCGCGCGGTCATGGCGCCGACGACCGCCGCGGGATCACCTGCACCGATTGTCATTCCATGCACGACCCGGTGAGCGTCGATCAACAGCTCAAAGCGCACAAAGATGGCGATGCTGCCTGCACACAATGCCATTCGAACGATGCAAGGAGCGCCCCCCATCGCCTTCATGCAACGGCGAACAGCACAATTTCCTGTGTCGATTGCCACATGCCGAAACGCGTCTACGGCCTCCTCGGCGTGCGGCGAAGCCACCAGATCGAACCGCACCCCGATCAGAGCCTAGGTAGCTGCTCGGAATCTCCTTTTCGGAGTGCGACACGTCCTCGCG
>DYPH01000128.1 GCA_020720045.1 Sorangium cellulosum
ATTGCTTTGATCACATCCCGTGTAAATTGCAATTCCGAGCAGCTACCTAGGCGGCATCTCTGGCGGCCGCTAAGAGTCGCGGCCTATGGAAACACGCAATCTTGGAACGAGCGGCCTCCAGGTTCCCGTCCTCTGCCTGGGAGCAATGACCTTTGGCGAAGTCGACGAAAAGTCGTTTATGCACAAGGTCGGCTGCGACGAAGCGACGTCCTTTGCGATCATGAATTGCGCCCTTGAGAAGGGCGTGAACTTCATCGACACCGCCGACGTCTACGGGCCGGACGGCCTCTCCGAAAAGATCGTCGGTCGCTGGATGCAGCAGGAACAAAACCGCGACCGCGTTATTATTGCGACGAAATTCCGCTTCCGAATGGGCGAAGGGGCGAACGGTACCGGCGCCTCCCGCTACCGGATCGTCCGCACGGTGGAAGAGAGCCTCAAGCGTCTTCAAACCGATCGTAT
Source organism: Sorangium cellulosum (assembly GCA_020720045.1). Taxonomy (GTDB): domain Bacteria; phylum Myxococcota_A; class Polyangia; order Polyangiales; family Polyangiaceae; genus JAAFHJ01. The sequence goes on from DYPH01000128.1 coordinate 463, forward strand.
CGACCTTTATCAAATCCACATGCAGGATACCGATACGCCCGCGGAGGAGACGCTCCGCGCCCTCGATGACCTCGTCCGCGCCGGGAAAGTTCTCTATTTGGGGGCGAGCAATTACGCCGCCTACCGACTCACCGAGAGCCAGTGGACGTCGCGGACTCAGCACCTCGAGCGCTTCGTCGCCCTGCAGATGCAGTACAGCCTGATCGCGCGGGAACTGGAGCGCGAGCACGTCCCCGCGTGCACGCGCTACGGGATGGGGCTCCTGCCGTGGTCGCCGCTCGCAGCCGGCTTTTTGTCGGGGAAATACGAGAAGAACCAGCCCCCCCCCGCCGGCGTACGCCTGGAAAAGTGGAAGGATCGCTTCCGCGCCTTCGACAACGAGCGCGCCTGGACGATCCTCGATGCCGTGCGCGCGGTGGCGGCGGCCCGCGGCGCGACGCCGGCGATGGTCTCCCTCGCATGGCTGCTCGCAAAACCTTACGTTTCCTCGGTTATTTTCGGAGCGCGCTCCCTGGAGCAGCTCGACGAAAACCTCGCTGCCGCCGACTTCCGACTCAGCGCGGAGGAGGTCTCCAGCCTCGACGCCGCGAGCGCCTTCGACCTCGGCTACCCGTACACGTTCATGGCGAACATCCAGAAGCGCTGGTAGCGGAACGCCGCGTTCGCCGCCGCCGCCCCCCGCCGGCTCCGGCCGCGTGCTAGCTCCGCCGCATGCGCGTTGGACGAGTCGTGGGGGCGCTCCTCGGTTTGTGGGGCGTAGCGTGCACGCAGTCGCCGAGGGAGTCTGCGAAGCGGGAGACAGGTGCTGCTTCCCCCCCCGTGCCGGACAGTCGCGAACGGACAAAACCCCAGGAACCCTCGATGCTTTCTCTGCTCGACAACCACGAATACCGCACCCGCAGCGTCGCCGCCCGCGAGCAGCCCGTCTCCCATCTGGTCGTCCTCCTCCATGGATTCGGTGCAGATTGCACGGATCTCGAGCCGGTCGCGCGCGCGTTGGGTGCGTCGTCGCCCCACGCCGAGTTTCTCCTGCTGGACGGACTCGAACCGGCCCCCGGCGGCCAAGGGCGCCAGTGGTTTTCGCTGGCAGGCATCACGCCGGAGAATCGGCCAGCCCGCGTCGCCGGTGCCGGCGAGACGGTGTCGGCGTGGATCGACCGGGAGCTCGCGCGGCGGGGGCTGCGGGGCGAACAGCTTGTGATCGGAGGCTTTTCCCAAGGGGCGATCCTGAGCGGCTGGCTAGCGACCGCGCGAATTGTTGCGCCGCCCGCCGCCGCGCTGATGCTCTCGGGGCGCTTTGCGGGCACCTCCGTCGCCGCGAAGATCTCGACGCCCGTCTTCATCGGCCACGGAGCCCGCGATCCGGTGATCCCGGTCGCCGAAGGGGAGCAGGCGGCCACCCTCCTCGCCGCCCGTGGCGCGGCAGTCACGAAACGCGTGTATCCTGCACTGGCCCACGGGATCGGACCCGACGAACTTAGGGACGTCCAGGCGTTCCTCCGCGAACACGGCGTACAATAATGTGACACCGCGTGCAAGAGTACATTTATTTTCTTGCAGAAAGGGTAACGACCGGTACTCTCGAAGTCCTCGGGCAGGCCTCGCGACGTCGCGAGCGCGTTCGTTCGGGAATCGGAGAGCGGACATGTCGCACGGGGCCCCTCACGTTTCGCGTATGAATTTTGAGACTTGGCGATGCGCACCGGACGCATCCGCGCTCTGGCTTTCCCACCCGACAGGGCGCGTCCTTGCCTACTCAAACCCGGCGACCAGCCCCTTCGCCGGCCTCGGCGCGCCGCCCGTCGGGGCACTTTTTTCCGATTTTTTTCCCCCCGAGATCGCGTCAGCAATCCGCTCCGCCCTCCGCGGCGAGGCGTTCCTCGAAGTGCCTCGCCGGGCCGAGCCCAACGGTGCACGTGGCGCCGAGGCCGCGAGCGCGACGTTTTCTGTGGAGTCCGTTCTCGGATCCGGCTCGCCGGGCGGAGACAAACGCGTCGGTCGCGTAACGGTTGAAATCGTAGGAAAAGAGGCACTGGTCATCCTCGAAGCCGACGGAGGCGCACATGCCCCGTGGTTCGATGCCGTGGTGACGTCGGGGCAGGGCGAAGCGCCTCTCCGCGTGAACGGGGTCGTCCGTGCCTCGGTCATCGACCTCGTCCGCGCCGCCGGGGAACGCTCACCGTGTCCGCCGATTGCCGAGGGGGACGTCACCCAACGAATCGCCCCATTTCGTGGAAAGCTCGGGGATAGTAGCCCGGCGGTCCCGCTCCCGCGCATCCTCCCCGGAGCAACGCCGGAGCCGCTTCGTACCGCGCTCGCCGCCGAAGGGATCCGCACCTACGTGCGCGTTCCGTTCACCGCCGCAGGCAAAGACTACGTCATTCATGCCGTCGCTCCGACCGTCGAACGGGTCGGTCCTTCGCTGCGGAAGGCACTCGTCGCGCAGGCGGTGGCGGCCGTCGCTGCCGATCGGGCTGCACGAGCGGTCAAGAGTGCGGTCCACGAGAGTGCGGTCCACGAGAGTGCGGTCGCCGTGGCCGCCCCCGTGCTCGAAGGGCCCCCACGACGGCACACCCTACGCACCAACCCCGGTGCCGAGCGACGAGGCGCCACGCCCGTCCGGTGTCCTCCGACGCCCGACCGAGGTCACCGTCGCCCTGATCATTGGCGAATGTCGAAACCTTGGTCAGGCGCTCGAGGGGGCCGACTGGGTCGTGGTGCGTGTGCGAGACGGCGCGGCAGCCGCCGCGATCGCCCACCAGCTTCGCTTTGACCTCTGCTTGATTGGCGCGTCGTTGTCTCGCAAGGACCTTGATGATCTTCAGCTCGCCCTTCGTGCAAGAGCCGCCGAAGTCCCGATCTGGCACGTGGGGAGTATTGAAGAGAAAATTCCGGGGATCCCCTTCCGAAGCGACGCGGAAATCTTGAGCTTTGCGGGACGGATTCCGAGCTTTCGCGAAGCCCGATAGCTACTTTTTCGCTCCCCATCGGATCGCTACCGTCCGCTGAAGCCCTCCGAGGCAAGCTGGGTCAGCAAAAGTCGTGGAACGGCGCGACGCCGTGGAGCGGACGCGGCGGAGCCTCTCCCAACCCCGTCGGAAACCGGCAAGGCCGCGCTCCCGCGCAGACGGTGCACGAAGGTGCGGGCTCTGCGCGAAAGTGCCGCCAGTGCGTGTAGCCTGCACAACGCGCGCACTGCTGCATTTTGCTACACAAATGCGCGAAACCTGCACGGCGGACGGGCGGCGCCAAACGGAGGCACGGCGCCTGCTGTCGGACAGCCATGGGGGATGGCTATGACATTTTGGATGCGCTTGGCGCAGGCGTTCTCGTCGTTGGCGCGGGGGGGCAGATCGAATACGCAAACGTAGGGGCCTCGGAGGTCTTGCGACGGCCGGTGCCGCAGCTCATCGGCCGCCCCCTCGGGGACGTTCTGTTGCCCATCGAGGCGCTCCCGGCCACCGGCGAACGACGCGAGCTCACGGTTCGCCTTCCGACGGGCGCCGCGACCGTCATCGGCCTCTCCGCGACGACGGGCCCGATGGGGAAACGAACGCTTCTTTTTCAAGAAATTACAGCCATTTTGGAGCTCCGCCGGCAGCGGGATCGCCTCCTTCAGATGGCGGCGCTCGGCGACGCGCTCCCTTCGATGCTCCACGAACTGCGAAACCCGCTCGCCGCCATCACAAGCATGCTTGAGGTCCTCGTCGAAGACGCATCGACGGAGGACGGGGGCCTCCGCGAGGACCTCCACACCGTCCTCTGGGAGGTTCGCCGCATGGGCCTCACGCTCCAGGGCGTCGGGAGCCTCGCGCATTCCGTGCACACCGCGCGCTTGGTCGCCGTCGACCACGCCGTCGCCGAGGCGGTTCGGGTCCTCGTCCCGACGGCGGAGCGCAAGGGAATTACCTTGCGGACAGAGGTCGCAACGATGCCGCTTCTCCCCCTCGATTGGGGCGTAATCAGTGGCGTCGTCTTCAACCTCACCCGGAACGCCATCGACGCCTGTCGCGCTGGCGATCGCATCGTCGTCTCGAGCCAGCTGATACCGACGAGTGAGCCCCACTCGGAGCGAAGCGACCACCACGGCGCGGGTGCAGCGACCTTCCTCCTCCGCGTCGCCGACAGCGGCCCGGGAATGACGAGCGATGTATTGGGTCGGTGCTGCGAGCTCTTTTTCACGAGCAAGGAAAACGGCTCGGGGGTCGGGCTTGCGCTCTGCAAACAAATCGCGGAGTCCTCGGGAGGAAATCTAAATATCACCAGTTCCGTTGGAACGGGAACGACCGTCACCGTCGATATCCCGATTCAGGATAACATCGCAATTTAGGAGGGGAATCCATGTCACGTGTAGATAGTCTCAATCGAATACTCCGCAGCCTGCAGAGCACGTCACCCGACGTCGAAGCGAGCGCACTCATCTCCGAAGACGGCCTCATGATCGCGAGCGCGCTCCCCCAGCACGTCGACGAATCGCGGGTAGCTGGAATGAGCGCGACGCTCTCCAGTCTTGGTACGCGGGCGGCGACCGAGCTCGAACGTGGAGACGTCGAAGAGGTCCTCGTGCGAGGAAAAAATGGGTATGCAGTGATGATGACCGCAAGTTCGGGGACGCTATTGCTTGTCTTGGCAAGCAAGCAAGCGAAGCTCGGCCTAATCTTCCTCGACGTCCGTCGCGCCATCGAAGATATCCGGAAAGTGCTCTGAGGGGGAACAGCCATGGCACACGAAACACTCTTTGATAACGGCACGCACCGAAACGTACTCCTCGAGGATGTACCCTCCGGAGGTCTCGCCGTTCAGGCGAATCAACACCTCATTATCGACGGCGCCTCGGGAATGATTCTCGATCCAGGTGGCCACAAAGTTTACTCAAAAGTGCTGGCTGCTACGACGAGTCAGCTCGGTCGTGCGCGCCTCGAAACGATCTTTCTTTCCCACCAAGACCCAGACATCGTCGCTGCCGTCAACGGATGGCTGATGACGACCGATGCGACCGCCTACGTCTCCGAACTGTGGACGCGGTTCGTTCCCCACTTCGGCCTCGATCGCCTCGTCGAAGGGCGCCTCTTGGGCATCCCGGATGGTGGCCAGCGACTCCGTGTAGGATCCACGGATGTGCTCATTCTCCCGGCGCACTTCCTCCATTCGCCGGGCAATTTCCACGTCTACGATCCGATTTCCAAGATTCTCTATTCCGGCGATCTCGGCGCGTCGCTCGGTCCCGAGTACCGGGTCGTCCCCGACTTCGACGCCCATATTCCGACGATGCTCGGCTTTCACCGCCGCTACATGGCGAGCGGCCGCGCGATGAAGGCGTGGGTCCGCATGGCACGAACCCTCGAAATTTCGGCGATCGCGCCCCAGCACGGCGCCCTCTTTCGCGGCCCCGAAATGGTCGGTCGCTTCCTCGACTGGTGCGAGTCGCTGGAGTGCGGGGTCGACCTCATCGACACCTTCAGCGTTCCGGCCTGAGGGGCGCGCCGATGGACACCATCCTTCTGCTCGAAGACGAGGACACCCTCCGCCGGTCGATGGCGCGCGGCCTCGCAAAGCTCCACGACGTCGAAATTCTCGAGGCGGCGACGGTCGCGGAAGCGCGGGCGTTTCTCGAGCACCGACGGCCGCGGCTCGCGATTTCCGACTTCGATCTGCCGGATGGCACCGGGCTCGAACTCGTCGCCGCCCTTGAGAAAAACGGCCTTCGCGTCCCGATCGTCTTCATCTCCGCCTACGTCGCGAAGTTCCGAAGCCGGCTACCGCCGACCGGCGATTTCGAGGTGTACGAGAAGCCGCTCGCGCTCGATCGGCTGCGTGCGATCGTCGAGGACAAGCTCGTGGGGGAGCCGCCCCCCTCGCCGTTCAGCGTGACCGATTACGTGCAGCTTGCAGGGATGGGCGGCCATACCGTCGCCATTGAAGTGACGTCGGTGGCTGGCCGAGGTCGCATTGTGGTGCGCAGCGGCCAAGTGTGGACCGCGCAAGATGAGCGCGGGACAGGCCTTGAAGCGTTTCGTCGCCTCGCGTTTCTTGCGGCGCCCGCGATTCGCGTTCGGGCGCTCGAAGGCGACGATCCGGGCCCGCGCGACATTCGAGGTTCCGCGGAGGCGGTTCTCCTCGAAGCGGCCCGCCAGCACGACGAGCGCGGTCGCGACGAACCAGACGTCGCGAACGTCGCCCTGCCGGCGCTGCGCCCCTCGGTTCGACCGCCGCCACGACCGTCATCGCGCCCAACGACGGCGCCGCCCCAGGTCGCACGGCCGATCACGATCCCGAGCCCGCCGCAAGCGCCCCGGGAGACGCTGGTGTCGGCCCAGCCGCTGAATGCCGGCGCGAAATTTCGGTTTGAGGAGCTCTTCGACCGCGGCGTCGACGCGCTTCTGAAGAAGGACTATCGGGCCGCCTACGCCTGCTTCTCAGAGGCGAGCGAAATCGACCCGAACGACGGACGCGTCCGCGCAAACCTGAAGCGTTTGGCTGCCTTGGGGTTCGCATGAACGTGAAGACGCTCATCGGCGAGGACCTCCCTATCGCCGTCGCCGCGGTTGCGCTCATCGTCGGACTCGCGCAAGCGATTGCCGCCGCCGCCTATTCAAGCCGTCCAGAACCGTCGGGTGCGGTGACACCGCCCGGGGAAGCGCCGGATCGAGGCACAAGTTCGTCCTCGCCCGCTACCGCAGATCGAGGGACAAGTTCGTCCTCGCCCGCTACCGCGGATCGAGGAACAATTTCGTCCTCGCCCGCTACCGCGGATCGAGGAACAAGTTCGTCCTCGCCCGCTACTGCGGATCGAGGGACAAGTTCACCAGCGGTGGCGAGCCCGGCACCCTCGCCTTCGCCTCCTGCGTCCGCCGCCTGCCCGGCCATCGCGATCCCGTTTGCGCTCGGCAGTGCCGAACTCGACCGCGAGGCTCGCAAGAGGACGCAGGAGCTGGCGGTGTGGGCCACCGCCCATCCGGAGGCGACGTTTGTCTTCGATGGCCACGCCGACGCGCGCGGCGACGAGATTGCGAACCTGCGTTTGAGCAAGCTGCGTTCCTCCAATGTATCGGCTATTTTTCAATCTTTGAAAATCGACAAATCTCGCCTCACAGCCCGCGGCTTCGGGACGTTCGTTCCTGCCGGTGGCGTGGCGGAGGACCGTCGTGTTTCGATTACGATTCTCGGAGGCACCTGCCCTCCAGCGGAAGGAGTCGCTCGATGAGCGTCGTGCCGTACCTGTTCGCGGTGGGCGCGTCTGCGTCGCTCTTTGCGTCCGGCTATCTCTTCGGAATCCGCCGGGATAAATCGCTTCGAGCGGCGCTGCAGGCGGAAACGGCTCGGATCGCGGAAGGGGCGGTCGGCAGCGCCGGCGAGTTGACGCGCCTCCGGGAGGACCTTCAAATTGCGGTGCGGACGCTCGCCCATCGCGACGAAGAGCAGCATGCACTCCGCGAAGAGCTTGCGGAGGTACGCCGGGAGGCTCTTTCGTTCACCCCACCTCCGAAGGATTTTTCTTTGGCACCTGTGCCGGAGACAAACACGGATCCTATCCATCGTTCCCTCGGTCAAGCCCTGCGCGCGCGAACGTGGACGCTCCGCGATCTTTCCGACCTTCTCGAGTGCATCGCCCGTGAGACGGGGCTCACAAACATCGTCCTCGCCGACGACGCCGGCCTCGCACTTGGGTCGAGCCTGGGCACACGGAACGTCGATGCGATCGCCGCAACGGCAGCCCTTGTGCTGCTTCAGCTCGAACGCTCGGAGGGGTTTGGCGGGGCGCGCCCGATCGCGTGCGTCGTCCTCGACGACGACCACGGGCAGACGGTGCACCGCCTCTTCCGGGTCGGCCCGCCAGGCGGCACCGACCGCGGCTCGCGGTTCACGCTCAGCGGGTTCGCCCGCGGCTTTGAGCCGTCCCCGGCGGTCCTCGACGGCGCCCTCCCGACGCTCGACCAGATGCTCGCCCGGGACGGCTAACGCGCCGAAAACGCGCGATTTGGGGAGTTCAGCGGCAGCTTCCGGTCGCCTTCACGCTCGTCCCGGCGGCAGCGGCGACGCACTCGTTGTCGTAGCTCTTTCCATCGCAGCCGCAAACCGGCGCGTAGATCTGCGTGCAGACGGCCGGCTTGACCGCGCAGGTGCCGCTTTGATCGGCGGCGCCACACTGGGCGGCGACGTCATACTTGCAGTACTCGGCCGACGCACAGAGGATCCCGGCGGTCCCCCCACACATCTTGCCGACCGTCGTGCCGCCGTCGGTCGGGGTGCTGGCATCGTCCCCCGGGGCGTCGCACGCACCGGTCGCGCGGACCGACGCACCGGCGGCCGCCGCCGAGCACTCGCTTGCGTAGGTCTTGCCGTCACAGCCGCAGACCGGCGCGTAGATTTCCGGACAGACCTCCAGTTTCGGCTTGCAGGTCCCCGCTTGATCGCCGGCGCCACACGCAGTAAGCGCACAGTACTCGTCGCTCGCGCAGGCGACGCCACCGCCGCAGACGTTGCTGCCGGTGCACGCCCCCGCAGACTTGACCGACGTTCCCGCTGCCTGCGCGACGCATTCGTTCTCGTAGGTCTTCCCGTCGCGGCCGCATACCGGTCCGTAAATTTCGGGACAAACCGTCGGGATTTCTTGGCAAACGCCCGCCGAGGCGGTCGCCTCTTGCTTGCAGAAGGCGCTGGTCACACAGGCGGTTTTGTCGTCACAGGTACTGCCGATCGCAGCCCCCTGGTCGCCAACCACGGCGATGTCGGCGGTGCAGCCGACGGAGACGGCGGCGGAGCTAGCGAGGAGAGAGAGTGCGAAGAGGGGTGCGGTGAGCTTCATGACAAACGTTGGTCGCGTGTTCGCCAGATCCGTCACGAAATCGACCGAGCTCCCGATCCGTCGGCGTCGCGCGCTCACGGCCCGCCGTCGGACGTACCTGCATCCTGCACGTTTGCATCCTGCACGGAGCCGTCGCTACCTGCATCCTGCACAGAATCATCGCTCCGCGCCGCCGAGGCGACGAGGCGGATGTAGTATTGGGCGCAGGTGTTGTTGCGGACGAAGACGCCATCGGCGGTGAGGCTGGTGAACGTCGCCAAGTCGCCGCCGGCGAGGGTAAAAGTATCCCCATTTGTTGGCGAAAGCGGCGTCTGCGACGAGCTGATGTAGGGAAGGAGGAGTTCGGGCCGGCGACCGCCGAACTCGGGCCACCGGAAAAAGATCGTCCGACGGGGGCCGTAGTCGAGCCACTCGCCATCGATGGGATTCGATTCCCAGGTGTCGTTGTCGAGGAGACGACCACTCCCGGCGGGACGCTCGACGAAGGTGTCTTCGCAGGAGCGGTCGAAACAGCCGGCGCTCGGGATCGTGCTCAGTACGAGGAGCGCAAGCGGCAGCGGCGCAAAGAGTGCGCCTGCGGTCATTCCCTTAAAAAAACGGGACTTTGCCTTCATGCGCCGAGCACTTCGGCCGCGTGGAGCGCATGGTAGGTGAGGATGAAATCGGCCCCGGCGCGGCGAATCGACCCGAGCGTCTCCAGCATTGCGCGTTCGAGGGAGATCATCCCGCGATCGGCGGCGGCGTGGAGCATCGAGTACTCGCCGGAGACGTTGTACGCACAGAGCGGGAGCGTGCTCGCATCCCGGACGGCGCGAATGATGTCGAGATAGGCAAGCGCCGGCTTGACCATGAGCATATCGGCCCCCTCTGCTTCGTCGAGGCGCGCTTCCCGGAGCGCCTCGCGAGCGTTGGCTGGGTCCATTTGGTAGCCGGCGCGGTCGCCGAACTGGGGGGCGCAGTCGGCGGCGTCGCGGAAGGGGCCGTAATAGGCGCTCGCGTACTTCACCGCGTAGGAGAGGACGATCACGTCCTGGCGGCCGTCGCTGTCGAGGGCCGCTCGGATCGCACCGACGCGACCGTCCATCATGTCGCTCGGCGCGACGATATCGGCGCCGGCCTTGGCGTAAACCCTGGACATTTCGCCAAGAATCTCGACAGTCGCGTCGTTGTCGACGTCGATGTGACCGTGGGCATCGGTGTGGAGTACGCCGCAGTGACCGTGGTCGGTGTACTCGTCGACGCAGACGTCGGCCATGACGACGAGCTCAGGGACGGCCCCCTTCATCGCCGCGATCGCGCGGGGGACGGGGCCGTTCGGGTCGAGGCCGACGATGCCTTTGGCGTCCTTCTTTTCGGGGATCCCAAAGAGAATCGCCCCAAGGATTCCGCGTGCTTTCAGCTCGGCGGCGATTTTACCTGCATCTTGCACGGGATGCCGGAAAACGCCGGGCATCGAGGCGATCGGCTTGGGGGCCGAGAGGTTCGCGTCGAAGAAGAGGGGCAGCACGAAATCGCTGGGGGCGAGGCTGGTCTCGCGCACGAGCTTGCGAAGGGCATCGGTGCGTCGGAGACGGCGGGGGCGAATCGTCGGAAAACCCATAGACCGAGCCGCTTAGTCGCTTTTTCGATCGGTGGGAACGAAGCGCTTCACTGAGGGGCGCAGGTCGAGACGCCGGCACCGACGATCGTCGCGGGGGTCGTTGCGACGACGACCTCACTGTTGTCAGCGGGCCGGTAGCGCGTGACGGTCGTTTCGCCGCCGGGCGAATTGAAAATGTAGAAATCGTTGCCCCAGAAGGCAAATGCAAAGGCCTGCCCCGCCCCGCCCGCCTGAAGACGATTGCGTCCAATCACACGTGCATTCGACTTGTCGAGTTGCGCAAGCGCCGACCCATTTCCAAAGTCGTCCGGCGCGTAGGCGAAGAGGCGACCGTCACCAGTCCCGGTCAATTCGCTGCGTCCGAGGGGCGGCGCGGTGGTTCCGACGACGTTGAGCTTGAAGGTGCGGGTGTCGATCCATCCCAATTGAGATGGGTTTACGCCATTTCCGTCTTCGTGCATCACGAAGAGGCGCTCGGCGGGGCCACCTGCTTCCGAGGAGAACCCCATTCCAAAGGTAGAAAATCCGCTTTGATTGGGGGCGAAAGGGGTCGCCGCGCAGGCGCCCGAACGCGTGCTCACGCGGAAGAGATTGCCATCGGAATAGACGACGTAAGCGACGCCGTTCCGATCGACCGCCATGGAAAACGGCGTCTCGCCCGCGGCTGCCGGGCAGCTGAGCGGTCCGACGAGGCGGAAGGAGCTCGTCGGCGGGTCGAAGGCGTAAAGGTCGTTCTGGCTGCTGACGACGTAGATCAGCGTCTGGGACGGATCGGTGCAGTCGCGGCGATCGACATCGGCGACACCGGCTTCGATAGGGGGCAACGCATCGATGTCGACGAAGGCATCTACCTCGGCGTCGGCGGCGTCGAGACCGGCGTCGGTGGCGGTGTCGGGGAGAGCATCGGCCACCGGTGCGTCGAGAGCGGCATCGGCGACGGGGAAATCAGGGTCGGGCGCCTCAGTGTCGGAGAGGAGACCGCTACGCGTCCCACAGGCGGCGAGCAGAACGACAAGGGCGAAGCGAGACCAGGTGCGCGGGTTCACGGCGCGCACCTTTGCAGAATGCGGGGAACACGCAAGAAAGTTGCAGTGTTCGCGAGGGCGCGTGCTTGATGGGGCGGCCATGAATCGCCTCCGCCCCTCGCCTGCTAGGCAACGAAATTCGCCGGTTGCTCGGAACCGACTTCGATTTGCGGCGATCGCGGCGCTCCTCGCGGCGTGCGGGTCGCGCACGGGCCTCCTGGCCGACACCTCCCCGCCGGAACCGGACTTCCCCAGCTACGACGCCGCCGCCGTCCCCGACGTTGTCGACGCCGCGAAAGACGCACTTCCGACGATTGAAGCGAGCGCAAATGCCGACGTCGACCGCCGCGACTGCCCCGATCCGTCGGCCACCTTCATCTATTTGATCTCCAGCGAAGATGAGCTGTACAGCTACTACCCGCCCGACGGCACCTTCAAGGCGGTCGGCTCGGTCCAGTGCCCGACGGCGACGCCGAACCAGCACCCATTCTCCATGGCCGTCGATCGCCAAGGCGTTGCATACACGGTATTTACCGACGGCCACCTCTATCGCGTGAGCACAAAGACGGCCGCCTGCGCAGACACCGGCTTCGTGCCCAATCAATCCAACTTTGGGCGGTTCGGAATGGGATTCGCCAGCGAAAATGGTGGCCCCTTGGAGACGCTCTTCGTCGCCGGGGATGAGGCGTTTGGAAGCGCCGGGCTCAGCCGGATCGATAGGTCAACATTTCGCCTTACGCCGATCGCCCCCTTCGTTCCAGACCTGTCCCGCGCCGAGTTTACCGGCACCGGCGACGGACGCCTCTTTGGCTTCTACGAGAAGCCCGGCGCCACCGGAACCTACGTCGGCGAGATCGACAAGCGGAGCGCGAGGGTGCTCGCCGAAACCCCCCTTCAAAACGTAGCACTCGGAAATGCCTGGGCATTTGGCGTATGGGGGGGCGATTTCTACACGTTCACCAGCGCCGACGTCATCTCCACGATCCATCGGTATCGCCCCAGCGACGGCTCGATTGTCGAACTGGGAACGGCGCCGATCCGTGTCGTCGGTGCCGGCGTTTCCACCTGCGCCCCGGATCGTTAACAAAGACTTTTGTATGGAACGTTCATTTCCCCTTTCGGGCATCTGCGTCGCCGTTACGCGAGCCGCCACCCAGGCGATGGGACTCGTGAAAACCCTGGAGGCTCTCGGCGCCAACGTCCTCCTCGCCCCAGCGATCGCTTTCGTGCCACCCAGCGATCCCGCTCCACTCGCGGCGGCGCGGGAGGCGGTAAACTGCAGCAAGTACTCGGTGATCGCGTTCACGAGTACCAACGGCGTCACGGCCTGGTTTCAGGGCGGCGCTCAGGAGATCCCCGCAAGCACGAGGGTCGCGGCGGTCGGCTCGGAGACGCGTGCCGCCCTCCTCCGCTACGGAATCTCCGACGTCTTTGTGGGGGAATCATTCGTCGCCGATGCGCTTGCAGCGGCATTGATTCCGACCCTCTCCGCGACCGATCGCACCCTTCTGGTGCGCGCGGAAGAGGGGCGGGAAACGTTCCCTGAGGCGCTGAGGAAGACCGGCTACGCCGTCGATGTCGTCGCCGCCTACCGGACGATCCCCGGCGCCGGCGGCCCCCTCCTTGTGGAGGCCCTTCGCAGGCGCGCCGTCTCGGTGATCACGTTCACGGCTGGGAGCACGGTGCGCGAGACCTGGGCGGCCCTCGATGACGAAGCTCGCGACACAATTGCGAGTGGGCGCGTCCGGGTTGTGAGCATCGGGCCCGTGACGACGGAGGCGGCGATCGCCCTCGGGATTCCGGAGACGTCGATCGTCACCGCGTCGCCGCACACGACCGAGGCGCTCGTGGAGGCAATTGTTGCATTATTTCAATAACCTTTCGATTCCGCCGCCGGAGGTCCCTGCGCGACTCTTGGCCCACCCCGCACCCTTCGTTGACAATAGGGGGACGGCGACGGATCCTCGCGCGTCCGGAGTTCGCTCGCGTGCTTTCTGGTTCTTCGCCGCCGTCTGGAAATCCAGCGGCCGACCGCTGTTTCCGAGACGCCCCTCCGCGTCCCGGCCGACCCCTTCGTGTTCCGTCTCGTTCGTCCCGTTTCGTTCCTCTTCCGGCCCCTGCGGTCAAAGCTCGGCGTTCCCATGAATCTCTCATCGCTCCTCATCCAGCGTGGTGTCGCGACGATCCGTGAGGTCGAAGAGGCCCTCGCACGTCAGGTGCTCTACGGCGGCGATTTCGTTACCAATTTGCTCGAAGTGGCGCGACCGGATGAAGCGGCTCTCCTCGACGTATGGGCCGAGACGATTGAGCTGCCGCCAGGCCCGGTAGGCGAGCTTCCGCTTGCCGCCGAAGCACTGGCAAGCAAGCTCGGCGCGCGAAATGCTGTAGAGTACATGTATTTCCCCATCGAGGCGCTGCCGGAGCGCCTCGTCGTCCTCGTTGCCGAAAAGGTCGAGATTGAGCGCGCGCGGTCGGTGGCGACGGAGCTAATGCTCCCCATTGAGTTCCGCGCCGCCCTGCCACTGCGATTGAAGGTCGCCCTCGCGCGCACCTACGGGGTCCCTTTGGAGCGGCGCCTGGAGCGGCTTCTTCGGCGCCTGTCGCGCCCCGCGAGCGTGCCGCCGCCGGCTCTCCTTGACGCGACACTGGTCGCGCATTCTGGCGCCCCCGACACCGAAGGCGACCGAACCGTTCCCCAAGACGAATTCGCCGCCGCGCGAGGGACCGTCGACGGGATGTTCAAGACCGATGACGCCGTCGACCCGGCGATTTTGGCAGCCCCGTCCGACGACACGTTCCTCGCGTCGGCGCCGGCCCCCGAGGTTGCGCTGCGACCGGCCACGCCGGAACCGTCGTCCCCGCCGAACGACGCCGCTTCGCAGGCCGACGAGGAGCCCATTTCCGAGGCGCCGGTCACAGCGGTCGTTCCGGAACCGATCCTCCTGCCTGAGGCGTTTGCCGACGCACCCAACACCGTGTTCGTCGGCCGAACCATCGCAACTCAATCCCCCGTTCCGACGGCGGTTGAGCCGGTTGAGCCGGTTGAGCCGGTTGAGCGGGTGGCGACCGTCGCGCGCATCGCCGATCCACACACGGCCACGACGCTGGAAATGAAGGCGTGGCCGGCCGGCGTCGCTGCCGCAATGGGCAACCGTTCTGTCGCTTCGGAAACAGTTTCCAAGAAGACCACGAAGCGACGCAAGGGGCCGTTCGGCTTGAAGGAGCTCGACGAGGACCTGGCCGACGTCGACGACCGCGACGCGATTCTCGACGCATTTGTTGCCTATTCCCGTCAATTCTTCGAGTACATCGCCCTCTTCGTGGTCCAGGGGGACGTCGCCGAAGGGCGCGATGGCTTCGGCCGCGGCGCCTCGCGCGACCGGGTGGTCCAGCTTGGATTTCCGCTGGAATTCCCGAGTATTCTTCACGACGCACGCGCGAAGAAACAAATGGTGATTCGCGGGCTCGCCACCGAGGGGGTCGATGCCCAACTCGCCGACGACCTCGAGCGGCCGCGGGGCGTCGGTGCCCTCGCCGCCCCGATTGCCGTGCGTGGCCGCGTCGTCGCCATGCTCTACGCCGATGACGACGGAGCGCCCATCGACGGTCCAGCCGTCACCGAGCTTCCGCGCGCAGCAATTCTTGCAGGACGGGCTTTCGAGCGCATCCTGCTTCGTCGTAAACTTATGAAAGACCCGTCCCAACATTCCGAAGCGGCACCTGGTGCCCCCCTTCGGACCGAAGGGCGGGCGGCGGGCGCTGCCTCTCCGGCGACCGCGCCGGCGGACGATCCCCAGGACCCTCCAGGGCCGCATGGGGGCACGCACATCGAGGGCCCGACGGAACAGCGCCCCGCCACCATTATCCACGTGGCGTGGCAAGCGGGTGATTCGACAGACTTGACTGGGCACGGGACGGACGAAAAAGGGCGAAGCGCCATGACGACGAAACGAAACGGCGGAGACGATGTGTGGATCCCGGGCGCGCCAGCGCCGACGTCGACGCGCGACGGGCGACCGGCCCCCGCGGCCGCTCCCGACGACGAGGTTTGGTCCCCCGGTGCGCCGGCCCCAGTAGTCGCCGAAGCGGACGAAGAGGTCTGGACGCCGGGCGTGCCCGCTGCGCGTCCAAGCGGACCGGTCCTCAAACCGGATTTGCTCGCGGCCGCCGAACAATTGGCGACCAAGGTCAAAGTCACTACGAGTGATTCCTCACCCCCCGCCAGTGAACGTCATGCCGGTGACTTCTCGGCGAGCATGGCGGCGCGACGCCCTCCGCCGTCGACGAAAATGGTCGTCGAACAATCGACCATCATTCTTGAAGTCGAGCACGCTCATGCAGACGTCGTCCGCGCGGCGCTTGCCGGGTCCGAAGATTCGATCAGCGAGCTTTTCCGCCTCGGCCCTGCCGCAATGCCGGCATTGATGGCCGAATTCCCTGGCCCCGTCGCCGAGGTCTCCGTCGACAAGGCGCTCCCACGGGCCTCCGTATGCGGCCCCGTACTGAAGCTTATCGCGAAGATGCGCAAGGCGGCCCTCCCCTACGTGCTCGATCACGCCGACGGAAAAGACGTCACCCGGCGCTTTTGGGCGACGCTACTGCTCGCCGAATTGCCCTATGTCGACGCGGTCGAAATCGTGATTGCGCGGACGATGGACGAGAGCCTCCGTGTACGCAATGCCGCCCGCTACGCGGCACGCGCACTCGCCGAGATTCAGCCGCGTGCGACCGTCGATCGCCTCGCGAAATTTTCGACCCACCCCCAGACCCCCATCGATGAACGTCGGTGGGCGATCGAAGCGCTCGGGGACGTCGGCGAGCCGCTCGCAGTGCCGGTCCTGATCTCCACCCTTGAGCGGCAACCCGAAGAGCTGTGCGAAGCTTCGCAGAAGGCGCTCGTGCGGCTTACGCTCGTCGATTACAAGCAAGATGCACGCAAATGGTCGTCTTGGTGGGCAAGCAACATCGGTCGCCATCGGATTGAGTGGCTGATCGATTCGCTTCTTCACGACGACGAACAGCTCCGCCAGCGCGGGGCGCGCGAGCTCGGGACCTTCGTGAAGAAGCCGAGTGCCCTCGCCGCCGAGCGGCGGGATCGGGAGCAAGCGCACCTGGAGATCCGCGAGTGGTGGATGAACGAGGGGCGTCTCCGCTACGTGCGCGAGTCATGAAGGTTGCGCACGCGGGCGCTGGCGCCACGTTTTTCCTCGGAATCGCTATGCTTTCGCCAGTGGCGTCGGCCGACCCTCCCGCGATCCGGCATTGCAAACATGACGGCGTCACGGCGCCAGCGGCGCCGACGTGGACGGGGACGGGGACGTCGGCGATGCCCCGCGACGCCGTGGAAGCGCTCCGCGCAGCCGTCGACGGAGTTCGCGGTGCGGCTGTTCCTCCGGGAAAAACAAAACGTTACGGCCATGCCGACCTGCTGGTCCACGCTCCGCTCGACGTCGTCCTTCTGCAGGCGACCGCCTACGGTCAATACAAGGATCTGAATCCGTGGCGCTTCAAGACGAGCCGCATCGTCGCGAAGGAGAAGGAGCAGACCGACGTCTATTTTCAAGTATCGGCGCTGAAGGGGCTCGTCACGCTCTGGGAGGTGCTCCGCTTCGGTCCGCCGGTCCAGCGGGAGCCGGGCGTGGTCCGCATCGAAGGGACGTTTGTGCGGGGAAACGTGGAAGATGCATCGATCCTCCTCGATCTCCATCGGATCGACGACGCGACAACGGTGATCTCCGCCAATTTGCTCACGGAGCTCGAATTCCCCGTCCCCGCGGAAGAGCTGGAACGCGAGCTTTCTAACTCGGTCGGCGACGCCGCAAAGGGCATGCGCGACAAGAGCGAGGCGATGGTCCGCGCCCGCCTCGAAGCGGCAAAGCCCCACTGACCCACAAAGCCGTTCTCCGATCCGGCGTAGCGCCGGGCGGAGCTAGGTAGCTGCTCGGAATTGCAATTTACACGGGATGTGATCAAAGCAATGTC
>DYPH01000254.1 GCA_020720045.1 Sorangium cellulosum
AGCACATCACCGGGCGCGACGAGTTCTTCATTCTTGAGTGCGCAGCCGCTGCGCTTGTGCCGCAAACCACCGCCGCGCTCGTCATCCAGTTCCTCGGCGCATGGCGAAGCCTTCGCACCTTCGTCGCCATTGGCGTCGCGTACTACGGGCTCATCTTCCTGGCCTGCATCGCCGCGCTCTTCGTCGACGCGCTGCGTGAGTTTCCCGGGTCGAGCACATGGGCACAGCTTCTTCTCGCTGGGCTCGTTCCGCAGTTCGCGTATCTGTTACCGGCCGATTTGACCTCGTACGCGCCCACCAATTTCTCATCGTAGCGCCCGCACCACATTGCCGCGCTCACGTCACAGAACGCGTCCGCGGTCGTCGTAGCCGTACGACAGAAACGAGGCTGACCGAGAGGCCATGTCGTGCGCTTTCGACGGCCAAGGGTGTCGCATGCGTACGACCGAAATGGCCGCCGGTTGTCATAGAGCGACCCTATTGAAATCAGTCCGGAATGTCACTCTCGGATGCTTGCGGTATCGCGCACAAAAGCCCCTCACAGCGTCATGCTGCGAAGGGCCTCGTTGCGAAGATGGCGGCTACTACGCGTCGCGTGGTTCTCGCCAATGCGGCTGCATGAGCACGCGGTTGACCTGCTTGAGGTCGACCGTTTTGGTTCTGTCGCGGACGCATTCGACGAGGCTCGCGAGGCAGAGATTTCGTGTGCGTCGTAGTACGCCCTCCGAAGCGCGCACGATGAGTGCGAGGGCTTCGGGCGAGAAGGTCGCGTGCGGCAATCCGACCTTGTCGAGCTCGGCGTTGAGGAAGTCGCGCATCGCCTCGGGGGCGAGCTTGGCGACGCGTGCCGAGTACGTGACGCGGCTCTGCAGGTCTTCGTTTGTGCTCAGTGCGAGCGACGTCAAAAGACCCGGTTGTGCAACGAGGATCAGGTTGTGGTTCTTCGGAAAATCCTCGAAGAGAAGACGCAGCCTTCGCAGGTCACGCACGTCGATCAGATGCGCGTCGTCGATGATCGGCGCGAGCATCTTGCCCCCGTGGTTGATGCGCTGTGCGGCTTCGACGAGGCGCTTCTCGCAAGTGAAAGTCTGCCCGTCGGAGTCGATCTGAAATGCTTGGCAGAGGATGCGCAGCACGTTGGGATAGGTGTGCAGCGTGCGGTTGACGACGGGCACGATGAGACGCTTGGGATCGTGCTGGATGAGCGCTTGTTTGATGACGCTCTTGCCTGTGCCCGGGTCTCCGATGACGACGCAGAGGCCGCCTTGTTGGCAGTGCACGCGCAGTGTGTCGAAGACCTCTTGTTGCTGCGGGAGCAGCGCGACGGTGTCGTTCGCGAAGGGGCTCTGATCGAGCCCGAAGTGCGAGCGAATCATCGCGATTCCTCGTCGCCGTCTTCGGGGAGGAGATAGTCAGTTGGGCCGTCGTATGTGCCAGTTGGATCGCTAGTCTGACTGTCAGTGTGATGGGTCTTCAGACTGGCATGTTGCCTTCGTGGCGCGCGGTCGTTGGCGATGAGATCGACCGGCTTGGCCTCACCCATTCGGTCTCCTTTGTAGAAGACGATGACGCGTCCGAAGTGCCTTCGATCGAAGCGCACTTGGACCTTGCGCGAGCGCAGATCACGCGGCGCCTCGAAGCGGATTTTGCGCATCGAGAAGGTGTTGTCGGCCAGGACGGTGCGTTCTTCTTCGACGAAGAAATACTCGTCATTCGCTTCGTTTGGCGGGAGAAATCGAATGCGGCGCAGGTCGAGGCCGAAGCGGTCGATGGGCTTCATGCGCAGGCTTGAGTGTTCGCGTGCGTGGTAGTCGTCTTCGACCCATCGGGTGAATTCTTTGTTGAGCGCAGCGATGCTCGTGAGGTCGAGAGCGCGCGTCAGAAAACTCTCTCGAACGGTGCGGAAGAAGCGCTCGACTTTGCCCTTGGCAGCGCCGTCGCGGATGGGTGCATGGCAGAGCAAGGTGCCAATGCGCGCACAGATTTGGGTGATCTCTTTGGACGTGTAGATGGAGCCGTTGTCGACGTAGATCGACTCGGGAATTCCGCGCTTGTAGAGGGCACTTCGCAGGGCGAGGACGAGCGTGTCGGTGTTCTCGGCGAGATAGAATTCTGCGTGGCAGCAGACGCGGCTCGCGTCGTCGATGAAGGCGATGAGCTTGGTCTGAGTCTTCCCCTCGCCGTTCTTCACGTAAGGGCCGAACATCGTGTCGGCCTGCCACATCTCGTTGGCGTGAGCCTTGGCGAAGGCGAGGCGTTCCTTGTTCGTCACCTCCGATTCGGGCTTGAGAAGCTCGTAGGTTTTGCAGTGCCGAATGAAGGTGTTGGGCGCGAGGCGCGCGCGCTGAAAGAGGCCGAGTTCGATGCCCTTCCGATAGACATCGGTCGGCCTTGGTGCGCCATGAAAGTGCTTGCGGACTTGGTCGATGACCTCGGCGAGTTCGTGCGGCTGCACCTTGCGCGACATGCCTTTGTCCTTGCGCGTGTGCGGATGCATCGTGGTGATGCCGTCCTTCTTGTAGCGCGAGTACCAGGTCTGAATCGTGCGCCACGTGAAGCGGTAGGGCGCTCCGTTTTCGTCTTGGTGATCGCATCCACTGACGTGATGGATGCGGGCGATGATCGTGTTTCCAGGCGCGAACTCGATGGCCCCAAGGACGCGCATTTTGAGATAGGGCGAGACTCGTTTCATTGCAAAGGACCTCCTTGCCGATGATGTGAATCGCCCCTGATTTGCGGGAAATGGACGCCTCGTGTGGTCGCTCAGAAAGCGCGTGATGGTCCATCCGCGTGCGAGCACAACGCGGCCGTGCTGGTCAGTCGAGATGGTCTGTTGCGCGCATCAGAAGATGGCCTCCTGCGTGTGCAGTTGGAGGCTCTCGAAGAAGCATGGCGTGGCGGAGAAGGCGGCTTGCAGGTGCGTAAGGAACTGGCTCAGCGGATGCGATGCAG
>DYPH01000255.1 GCA_020720045.1 Sorangium cellulosum
AGGCGAAGGCGAACAACCAGCTCATGATCCCGGGGACGATCCAGTGCCCGGCCGGTTGGAACCCGGAATACTCGGGCTTCCTGATGGCGACCCACTACACGCAGCAAAAGAATGAATGGTTGTGCGTCGATGCCGCCGCCGAGGCGGAAGGGTCGCCGAACAACGACAACGTGAACCTCTGGTACCCGGTCGAGCCCGAGTGCGGCTCCCTCCCCTGCACGACCACCTCCGCGGTCGCCGGCCCCTACGTACGCGGCCGCGAGCTCCACTGCGCCGTCTGCACGAAGTAGCTCGCGTTTTCCTCACGGTCCCGTGAGCGCGCGAACGCCAAAAAGCCCCCCGAAGCGAACTTCGAGGGGCTTTTTTCGTTGCCGAGCGGGCTTACTTCTTCCAGCTATCGAGGAATTCCCCAGCGAAGGGGGTGCCGTGGCAGAAGTTGCAGTCCTGGGTCTTGCCGTCGCGGCGGCCGACGCCATCGACGAAGTTCTCGTGCATCCAGCCGCCGAGCGCTTTGTGATCCGGGTGGCCGAGGAACTCCTTCTTCCCCTGGTGGCAGGAGTCGCAATAGAGGGTCTGGCCGTCCTTCGTGAGGGTGCGGACCCAGCGATCCCACATCTTTTCGGCGATTTCCTTGTTCGGCGTCGGCGAGTCGAACTTCGGCCCGTTGTGGCAGCCCTTGCAGTCGGTGCCGAGCGCCTTCGTGAAGCTGCTCATCACCTTGCGGGTCTGCTCGGGGGTGAGCTTCGCAAGCGGCGGGAGGTTCGCCGGGTCGAGGCCGGCCGCCTTCAGGTCGCCGAGCATCGCGCTCGCCTTCGTCTTCGGGATGTCGAGGGGGGCCGGCGGCGGGTCGGTCTTCGTGGTTCCGGTCGCCGTCGCCGTCGCCGATGCCGTCGCCGACGGAGCGACCGTCGCCGAGGGGGCTGCGCTGGCGGTCGCGGAGGGATCGGCCGAGGGGGCGCCGACCGTCGACGGATCCTTCGCGCCGGGGCCATCGCCACAGGCGACGACGGCGCTCACGGCGAGGGCGACGGCAAGAAACGGCGTCGCGAAGGCAGAGACGCGACGGGGGGAGAGCAGTGCCATAGTCAGAATTTTCCGGTGGTCGAGAGGAAGGTCAGCTTGTCGTTCGTCTCACGAAGGCGCGACGAAAGCATGCGGACACAACTCCACAGTACTTCGTAGGCGAGGTCTTTGTGGAGGAAGAGAAGGTCGTCGAAGTCGACTTTGGTGGTCACCAAGACGCGGCACTGCTCATGGGCGCGGGCGTCGGCGGAGCGGGTCGAGTCGTCGAGGAGGGCGAGCTCGCCAAACACCGATCCCGGGCCGAGGACGGCGAGCGCCTCTTCGCCCATCCCGGCGACTTCCCGGGAGATTCGAACCTTCCCCTCGACGATGATGAACAGCTTGTCGCCGGGATCTCCGTATTTGAAGAGCACGGTCCCGGTCGCGTGCGTCTCCTCGGTTGCCACCTGGGCAAGGAGCGAGAGCCCTTCCATCGTGAGACCACGAAGAAAAGGGACCTTCGCGAGCTGCTCTTCGCGTTCGAGAATTCCCGGGTCCCGGGGCCGTTCAGTCGCCACGGCGCGACGGTAAACCGTTCCCGCGCAGAACGGCAAGGATGGTGACGTAGGCAAACAGAAACCCCCGGAGAAGGCTCCCCAGGGGTTTCCAAGAAGGGTGAAAGTGCCGGGCTCAGCCAGGCTCAGTGGCCGTTGGCGGCGATCCAGCGCTCCGCTTCGAGGGCCGCCATGCAGCCGGAGCCGGCGGCGGTGACCGCTTGGCGGTAGATGAAGTCCTGCACGTCGCCGGAAGCGAAGACCCCGGGCACGCTCGTCTGGGTCGTCCCCGGCGTCGTCTTGATGTAGCCGTTGTCGTGGAGATCGATGAAGTCCTTGAAGAGTTCGCTGTTCGGCGTGTGGCCGATGGCGACGAAGATCCCGGTAACGGCGACGTCCTGGGTGGCGCCGGTCACGAGGTTCTTGAGGCGGGCCCCCTTCACTTCACCGTCCTCAACGCCGAGCACTTCGTCGACGGCCGAGTCGTAGACGACGGTGATCTTCGGGTTCGCAAACACACGATCTTGCATCGCTTTGCTCGCGCGGAAGCTCGCGCGACGGTGGACGAGGGTGACCTTGTTGCAGATGCCCGAGAGGTACATCGCCTCTTCCATGGCCGTGTCACCGCCGCCGACGACGATGACGTCCTGCTTGCGGAAGAAGGCGCCGTCGCAGACCGCGCACGCGGAGACGCCGCGCCCCTTGAGCGACTGTTCCGAAGGAATATCAAGCCATTTTGCGGTCGCGCCGGTGGCGATGATGATCGTGTCGGCTTTGTATTCGGTGCCGAATTCCCCCTCGTCGCCGGCCCAAACGGTGAACGGGCGCTGGGAGAAGTCGACCTTGTTCACGTCCTCGGAGCGGATCTCGGCCCCCTGGTGGAGGCTCTGCTCGCGGAAGCGGGCCATGAGGTCGGGGCCGGTCACTTTTTCCGGGAAGCCCGGGTAGTTCTCGACGTCGTTCGTGATCATGAGCTGGCCGCCGGGGATGCCGCCGCGGGCGAGACCTTCGAACATGAGCGGCTTGAGGTTCGCGCGCGCCGCATAGATGGCGGCGGTGTGGCCGGCGGGGCCGGAACCGATGATGATGACCTTGCGAACGTCCGAGCTCATGGAGGCGTCGATCCTTTCCGGCCCGGTGGAAAAAGGGCCGACCGAGGGAACTACTACGCCGAAGCGCCCGCTCCGTCACCCCCTTCCGTCGCCCCGCGACGCCCGATCCGAGGACGCAAAAACGCGACCCCGGAGAACCCCGGGATCGCGTCTTTGCATGCTCGTCCGCCCGGCCCCCGAAGGCGGCGAGCAAGGACCGGGCGCTTCGCGATTAACGGACCGGGCTCGCCTTGAGCTGGGCTTTGCCGTCCTTC
>DYPH01000129.1 GCA_020720045.1 Sorangium cellulosum
GCGAACGCCAGCGAATTTGCTGGCAGCGGCGTCGCGAGAGACGGCGGGCCCAATGCGACAGGGGCCTCCACTTCGCCTTCGCTCGCGAGCGCCGCACGGATCGCCGACTACGACGCCCTCGAAGAGGCCGAAGGCGACCCGGCGAGCGTGGGCGACGCCCGCAGATTTGAGAACAATTAGGGGATTTTCTCCGGGACGGTCCCCGCCACGTGCGGCGCGGAAGACCGCGGTTCTTTACACCCGGCGTGGGGTCGGGCAATCAGAGGGGGTGAATCGCCGCGTTGCTTTGATTTTCGCCCATCTGTCCCTCGTTGCCGTAGGCCTCACCGGCGCTTCCGAGGCGTTTGCTCAGCAGACGACAGGGGCGCCAGCGGCGGCGGCCACAAACGCCCCCGCCGCTCCCGGCGAGGAAGACCCTGTCTATCGGAATTATGAAACCGGGGACCGGCGCCGCGACGGCGTGAATGTCTTTCTCAATGGTGGATTCTCCCTCGGCCATGTTGCTGGCTACCCGACCGACGTAAAGACCCTGAATCAGACCGGATTTCGCTCGACGACGCCGTTGCTCGCCGGCTACACCTGGGGACTCGGGATTGGAGGATCGCTCGCCGATACCGTGAATGTCGGCGTCTTTTTTCAGCGGCACGAATATTCGTCCCCTGCGTGGAATGCGCACACGAGCGGCGGCGGCCTCCGTGTCGATCTTTTCCCCTTCGTGCACGCCGTGCCGAAGCTCGCCGACCTCGGGTTTGCCGGGTCGTTCGGTGTAGGTTCCACCTATGCGAAGGTGAAAAAGGCCGGCGACTATCCCGACGCGGCCGGCACCCAGTCTTTTATCGGCCTAGCCGCCTTCTGGGAGCATCGCATTGGCCCGCTCGGCATCGGCCCCGAGCTCCGCGTCGATTACGTCCCGTCGACCTACGCGGATGGGCTCTCGGCGGCCCTTTCGGTCCGCATCAGCGGCTATACCGCCGGCCGCGGGAGCAAAGCGCGCGTCGCCCCGCCGGAAGGCACGCAAACATCCGCGCCCGCAACGCCGCCGAGCGAAGCGCCTCTGGGGGAAGCACCGCCCAAGGCTCCGCCGGCGCTGTGAACAGCGACCCGCTCGGCCTCGTCGGGCACGTCCTCGACGGACAATTCCGCGTCGACCAATTCGTCGGCGAAGGGGGCTTTAGCGTCGTTTACCGGGGGCACAACCTCGGCCTCGACGAGCCGATTGCGATCAAGTTTCTCAAGCTGCCACCGGGACTTTCTCCGGAGGTCGTCGATTCATTTCTCCGTCGGTTTCGGGATGAAAGCCGCATTCAGTACAAGCTCTCCCAGGGGAATTTGCATATTGCACGGAGTATGGCGGCCGGGACCGCACTCGCGCCCACGGTCGGGGCCGTCGTCCCTTTTGCCGTCCTTGAGTGGCTCGAAGGTCGCACACTCGCAGCAGAATTAGAGATTCGCCGGAGCCGCGGGTACTCGGGCATCCCTCTCGACGCCGCCATCTCGCTGCTCGATTCTGCCGCGCAGGCGATTGCGTATGCGCACACACAAGGCGTCGCCCATCGCGATCTCAATCCGGGAAACCTCTTTTTCGTAGAGACCCACCAGGGGCGGCAATTGAAGGTCATCGACTTTGGCGTCGCCAAACTCATGACCGATCATGCCCTCGCTTTGGGGCCGCGCGCACAGACGATCGGCGCGATCAAGCTCTTCGCTCCCGCCTACGGGACCCCGGAACAATTCGACGAAAACCTTGGGCCGACCGGCCCCTGGACCGACGTCTATGCCTTCGCTCTGCTCATCCTTGAGGTGCTCCGCGATCGGCCCGTCATCGACGAAGCCTCGCTCGTCGGCTTCGCCCTCCGTACCTGCGACGCCGCGCGCCGCCCCACGCCGCGCGCCCTCGGGCTCTTCGCCCCCGATGAAGTGGAGCAGGTCTTCGCGCAGGCGGTTGCGCTCCATCCTTCTCAACGGTTTCAGGAGCTTGGCCTGTTTTGGGGCGCCTTGAAGGGGGCCGTTCGTTCCGCAAAAGAGAAGGGGCTCGAAAACGCGGCGCTTGCTGCCGCCTCGCTCGGACTCCCGCGGAACACCCCGGTTTCGGTGGGCCCTCGGGGACCAGGCACCCTCGCCTATCCGCCGGCGGAGCCCCAAGAGGTGACACGCTCCCGTGCCCAAGGGGGGGCGAGCGCCCTTGCCGCCGTCCCGATCGGCTCCGTTCCCGACCTGCTCTCGCTCACCGTCCCCGATCTTTCGCCCTTTGCGCCGGCGCCTTCCGGTCCTGCCCCTTTTGTGCTGCCGCCCCACCTCGCGGCGCTCACCGGCGTCCCGGTCGGGGACCACACGCTCCTCGACCCCGTCCCGTCGGTGCCCGCCCCTGAGTCTCTGGCGCTGCCGAGTTCTCCGTTTGGCGTAGCCCCTCAAACTCCTGCAAATTCGGCGTCATCCCGCCCGAACCACGACACGGAGCCGCCGTCGGCGTGGCCCATTCATGCGCCGCCTGCCCCCTACGTCCCGCCCGATGCGGGCCTTCCAAACATCGTTGTAGCCCGCACCGATCCGCCGCCGAGTTCGGTCCTTTCCCCCTTTGAATCCTCCGCTCCGGTGGGCGCAAAGACGTTGATGCATGGGAGCGGACCGACCGGCGATCCCCGCCTGCTCGACCGTTTTGCCGCGTTTCGCCCCGTCGATGAAGAGGCGCGCGCGGAGGCGGCTCGCGCGGAGGCGGCAGCGCGGCTTCAAGGAACGCAGCCCCCGTCCGTTTCGCGACCCGCGCGCGTGCCCGCCGATCGCCCCTCGCGACCCGATGGGCGACCGGTGAGGGCCCCCGAGGTGATGCTTCTAGGGGGCAACGCCTCCCTCAGTCAGTTCCTCCCGAAAGAGGCGCGGGACGCAGCCGCCGAACGGATTGCGAACGGCGATGGTAGCGGAGCCGAGCGCGTCTCTGCCATGCATCGCGCCATCGTTGACGAGCGGAACCGCGCCACGGAAGCGCCACCGAAACTCCACCGTGCGGGCGAAGGCGTTCGCCGAAATCCTGAGCCCGAAACAGTACTTACGCGTCCGCCGATGTCGGCGACCTCGAAGATCGTCGCTCTCCTCGCCGGCTTCACGATCGCCCTCCTGCTGGCCCTCTTCGTCGTCTTCCGCTTCTTCCGCTGACGGTCCTTCCGCGCGTCGCGAGCGGCGTAGTAAGAGCGCGCCATGACGAACGCCTCCCATTCGCTCTTCGCCCGCGCCGAAAAGGTCATCCCCGGCGGCGTCAACAGCCCCGTCCGAGCGTTCCGCGCCGTCGGCGGCAAGCCGGTCTTCATCGCCCGCGCGGAAGGGGCCTACCTGTATTCTGCAGACGATGCAAAGTACATCGACTTCATCGGGAGCTGGGGGCCGATGATCCTCGGGCATGCCCACCCGAAGGTCGTCGCGGCGATCGTCGATGCCGCCTCGCGGGGGACGAGCTACGGCGCACCGACGGCGCTCGAGGTCGAATTCGCGGAAGAAATCGTCCGCCGCTACCCGAGCATCGACATGGTGCGCGCCGTCTCGAGCGGCACCGAAGCGACGATGGCCGCTTTGCGCGTCGCCCGCGGCTTCACGGGGCGCGAGCTCATTGTGAAGTTCGAGGGGTGCTACCACGGCCACGCCGACTTCCTGCTCGTGAAGGCCGGCTCTGGCCTCGCGACGCTCGGCGTCCCCGACTCGGCCGGCGTCCCCGTCGCGACCGCCGCTGGTACGTTGACCGCCCCCTACAACGACCTCCCGGCCCTCCGCGCCCTCTTTGAGGCGCACGCCGATCGCGGAATTGCTGCGGTGATCGTGGAGCCGGTCGTCGGGAACATGGGCTGCGTCCCGCCGGAGCCCGGATTCCTCGAAGGGATCCTTGCACTCTGCAAAGAGTTTGGCGCCGTCTCCATCTTCGACGAAGTGATGACCGGCTGCCGCCTCTCGCCGTCCGGCGCCCAGGGGCGCTTCGGGCTGAACCCCGACATGACCTGCCTCGGCAAGATCGTCGGTGGCGGCCTCCCGCTTGCCGCTTACGGCGGAAAGCGCGAAATCATGGAGAAAGTCGCTCCGCTGGGCCCCGTCTACCAGGCGGGGACGTTGAGCGGAAACCCGGTCGCCGTCAGCGCCGCGCTCGCCACGCTCGCCCTCCTCGACGATGCACTCTACACGCGTCTTGAGGCGATTGGGGCGCGCCTCGAAGCGGGGATCCGCGAGGCGCTCGTGAAGAACAACCGCGTCGGCTGCGTTCAGCGCGTCGGCTCGATGATCACGTTGTTCTTCGCGCCGGGGCCGGTTCAATCGTGGAACGACGCCGCCAAGAGCGACACCAAGGCCTTCGGCGTGATGCACGCCTCGCTCCTCGCCCAGGGAATTTACTGGCCGCCGTCCCAGTTTGAGGCGGCCTTCCTCTCGGTCGCGCTGAGCGACGCCGACATCGAAGCGGCCATTGTCGCCTTTGAGAACGCGCTCGCAGCCTGATTTCGGCTGTTTGAACGCGCAACTGTTCGAAAAAGAAAGCCCGCAGGCCTTGGAAGTGGGCCGCGGGCTTTCTTGCGAATCGTGAGCGATTACTGGATCTTCGCGAAGTCGCCGAGGCGGAGCATGCAGCCGGCGCCGTAGGAGAGGAGTGCGAGCCGGGCCGGCGTCTTGTCGTCGGCGGGGTCGTTGACGAGGGTTCCGACGAAGATCTCGTCGAGGGTCTTCGCGAACGGTTCCATCTTGGCGACGGCCGCTTCGAGTTCGGCGGCGGAGGCGAGGCTCGCCGTGGCGCCGTCGAGGTCGTGAACGAGCGCAACGATCGTTGCGTCGGTTTCCTTCGTAAATGCAGAGGCTTCCGCGAGGGCCGGCTTCGCGTCTTTGGAGATGCCGGCGAGGCGCTTGGCGACGGTGCGCGCCTTTTCGAGCCAGGGATCCTTGCGGGCGACGGCGGCGCCGATCGCCTTCGCGCGGGCGAGGGCGCCGACCGGGTGGGCAACGACCGAGCTGCCCGTGCGTGCGGCGAGGACCGCATCGGCGACGCCGTTCCCGCCGTGGGCGGCGAGGAGGCCCCTCAGGCGGTCCTGGGCGAAGGTCTCGAGCTTCTTCACCGTCTCTTCGCGGCTGAGATCGAGCTTTTTCCCGGCGGCGGTGAGCCCTTCGGCGAGCGCGTCGTAGGCGACGCCGAAGAGGGCGACGAGATCAAGCGTGTAGAGTGCAGGGTTCTCCATCACCGTGCGGAGGGCGGCGATGACGTTCCTGCGGAGGGCAAACGGGTCGGCCGAACCGGTCGGTTCGAGGCCGACGGCGAAACAGCCGACGAGGGTGTCGACGCGATCGGCGAGGGCGACCGCGGCGGCGACCACGTCTTCGGCGATGGCGTCGCTGGCGCCGACCGGCTTGTAGTGGTCGCGGAGCGCGTCGGCGACTTGCGGATCCTTGCCGGCGTGGAGAGCGTAGGCGCGCCCCATGTGCCCCTGGAGTTCGGGGAATTCGCCGACCATGAGCGACACGAGGTCAAACTTGCACAGCGCCGCCGCTTCGAGGATCTTCCCTTTGATTTCGGCAGAGACGCCGATCGAATCGGCAATAGAGCCGGCGACGCGGACGATGCGATCGACCTTTTCGCGCACGGTACCGAGGCGGTTGTGGAAGACGATCCCGGCGAGCTTCGCGAGGCGCGCGTCGATGGGGGCCTTCTTGTCTTCCTCGTAGAAGAAGCGCGCGTCCGAGAGGCGGGCGCGCATGACGCGGTCCATCCCCTTGGCCACAATTTCCGGCTTATTCGCGGTGTTTACGACGGCGAGGTAGGTCGGCAGGAGCTCGTCTTCGCTTTTCTCGACGCAGAAGTAGCGCTGGTGGCCTCGGGCGACGGCGCGGATGACCGCCGCCGGGAGCGCGAGGAAGGCGGGGTCGTAGGTGCCGGTGACGACGAACGGCTCTTCGACCAGGCTCGCGTTCTCATCAATCAGCAATTGGGCGCGATCGTAGTCGCCGCCGGCCGCTTGGGCTGCCGCAGCGACCCGTTCGACCATGAGCGCGGCGCGGGCGTTGCGGTCGACGATGACGTGGTGTTTCGCAAGCTCACCTGCGTAATCGGCGGCGTTCGCCAGGGCAACACGGGCCGGCGCAAGGAACCGGTGGCCGCGCGTCTCGCGACCGGCGGAAATCCCGGCGAAGGTGACCGGGAGAATTTCGCTGCCGGCGAGGGCGACGAGCCACTGGACCGGGCGACCGAAGGTGACGTCCAGGTTGCCCCAACGCATCGATTTCCGGAAAGGAATTTGCGTGCAGAGTTCAGCGAGTGCCGCCGGGAGGAGGTCGCGAGCCGGGCGGCCTTTCTCTTGGCGGCGGCCGACGACGTAGCGCCCCGCCTTCTGTTTGCCGTTCGCTTCGAAGTCCTGAAGGGTGAGCGCGTCGACGGAGGTGCCGCACTTGGCGGCGAAGGCCTCGGCAGCCTTGGTCGGCTTGCCGTCCTTGTAGGCGGCCGCCTCCGGGGGGCCGATCACCGTCTCGTCGAGGTCGGCCTGGGCGTCGTCGACGGCGTGCACCAGGACGGCGAGGCGCCGCGGCGTCCCATACACGTGCACGTCGCCGTGACCGAGGCGGGCCGCCGCGAGCTTGCCGCGCACCAGCTCCGGCAGCGCCGCGAGGGCGCCGTCGACGAAGGAGGAGGGGAGTTCTTCTGCACCGATTTCGAAGAGGAGCTCGAAGGCCATGGCGCGACCCTCTACCTGATTTCGACCGCTTCTACGATGGAGGAACCGCGCCCCTGGGGCGAGTCTGCTAGCTTCGCCGACCCTGATGGCGAAGCGTGGAAAAGCAGCGGGGAGCGGCGCTCAAGAGGCCGCCGTTCGAGTCGAGGAGTATGTGTCGCGGGAGGTGGTGACGCCGGAAGCGCTCCCCGAAGACACCCGCCTCGACCGCGCGCTCCGCCCGAAGACCTTCGGAGATTACGTCGGTCAATCGAAGCATGTCGACAATTTGCGGATCGCCGTCCGCGCCGCGCGCGCCCGGAAAGAGCCCCTCGACCACGTGCTCCTCTCGGGACCGCCGGGCCTCGGAAAGACGACGCTCGCGCAAATTTTAGCCGAGGAAATGGGGGTACGCCTCCACATGACGAACGGCCCCGTCGTCGAGCACAAGGGGGCGCTCGCCGCCCTGCTCACGAAACTGGAGCCGGGAGATGTTCTCTTCATCGATGAAATTCACCGATTGAATAAGGTCGTGGAAGAGTCTTTGTATCCGGCGATGGAAGACTTTCGCATCGACGTCGTCACCGGCGATGGCGCCTACGCGTCGAGCATCCAGCTCGATCTCGCGCCGTTCACCCTCGTCGGCGCGACGACGCGCACCGGGCTCCTCTCGGCGCCGCTCCACACGCGTTTTGGGCACGTGCTTCGCCTCGATTTTTACCCGGTCGATGAGCTCGCCCGCATCGTCGTTCGGAGCGCCGCCCTCCTCGGGATGAACCTCCTCGGCGACGCCGCGACGACGATCGCCCAGCGCTCCCGGGGGACACCGCGCCTCGCCAACCGGCTCCTCCGCCGCGTCCGCGATATTGCCGACGTCCTCCACGAGGGGCGGGTCGACGACCGCTGTGTCGCCGAGACCTGCGAGCGCCTCGACATCGACGCCGCCGGTTTTGATGCGATGGACCGGCGCCTTCTCTCCGTGATTATTGACGATTACGAAGGGGGCCCCGTCGGCGTCGAGACCCTCGGAGCCGCCCTCGGCGAGCCTCGGGACACCATCGAAGACGTCTACGAGCCGTTCCTCCTCCAGCAGGGCTTCCTCGGTCGCACGCCGCGCGGCCGCATCGCCACGCGGAAGGCGTTTGCCCACCTCGGTCGCCCCTTCGTCGCGCGCCTCGCCCCCCTCGACGACGATCTCGACGACGAGCGGCCGAAGATCACGCCCCCGTCCCGCTGAATAGCTGAGTCCGACTTCCATGCTGGTACCTCCCACGCGCCCCATGCACGCAAATCTCCTCCATTCGTCGCCGCCCGGACCGCTCCTTGGCGGGAAAAAGCTCGCCATTCTCGCGGCGGGGGGGCCGGCACCCGGCATCAATGCGGTCGTCGGCGCCGCCACGATTCGTGGTTGCCTCTCCGGGATTGAAGTTCTTGGGATCAAAGATGGATTTCGCCACCTTATGCGCGGCGAACTCCGGGAGACGATCCCCCTCGGCATCGGAAACACGAGCCGGATTCACTTCCGCGGCGGCTCGTTCTTGGGCGTCTCCCGGGGGAGCCCCGTCGGCGATCCGGCGGCGATGGAGCAGACGCTCCGCTCCCTCGAAGCGCTCGATGTTGGGGGATTGATCACCATCGGCGGCAACGGAACGGCGTTTGTTGCGGCGAAGCTCGCCGAAGCGGCTGAGGGGCGCCTCGCCGTCGTTCACGTGCCGAAGACCATCGACAACGACATGGCGCTCCCTGATGGCGTCGACTCGTTCGGCTTCCAAACGGCGCGCCATGTTGGCGTAAACCTTGTGGAAAACCTGATGGTCGACGCGCGGACGACCGGCCGCTGGTATTTTGTTGTCGCCCAAGGGCGCAAAGCGGGCCACCTGGCGCTTGCTATCGGGAAGGCGGCGGGCGCTTCGGTGACGCTGATCCCGGAAGAATTCCAAGACGCGGCGACGGGGCGCGGGACCGTCCCGCTGGCGGCGATCGTCGACACCCTCGCCGGAGCGATCCTGAAGCGCCTCGCCCACGGCCGCCCGGACGGCGTCGCCGTGATCGCGGAAGGGATCTCCGAGGTGCTTGATCTTGAAGAGCTTTCTTGCCACGCCGACCTCCCGCGCGATTCCCTGGGCAACCTCGCGAACGCGCAAATCCCCGTCGGCGACGTTCTCCGCAATCTCGTCGCTCGGCGGCTCAAAGGGCTTGGCGTGCCTACGACGATCGTCGCCAAGGAGATCGGCTACGAGCTCCGCTGCGCCGATCCGATCCCCTTCGACATGGAATACAGCCGCGACCTCGGCTACCTCGCCGCCTACGCGCTTCTTCACGGCCACCGGAGCGTGGTTGTATCGCTGCAAGGTGGCAGATTTACACCGATTCCGCTCGCGGAGCTCCTTGGCGATGGTGTCGCGAGCCCGGTCCGTCGCGTCGACATCACCGCCGACCGCTACCGCATCGCTTGGGCCTACATGCTCCGCATGAAGCGGGCCGACTTCGACGAGCCGGAGGCGACCGCAGAGATCGCCGCCGCCGCCAAACTCACCCCCGAACAGCTTCTCGCCGAGTTCGGTCATTTGCGGCGCTACGTCGTCGACGCCCACTGAAGTTGCCGCACCGTTCCGCATTTCAGTAAGCTCGTGCTGTGAATTTCGGCCCGATCCTCGTCGTCGACGACGACAACGTCAGTCGTCATGTGATCGGGCAAGCGCTCACCGCCGCCGGCTTCGACTGCATCTCGGTCGCTTCGGGGACCGCCGCCCTCGAAAAACTCGCGACGGTCACCCCGAAGGTCGTCCTCCTCGATCTCGTGATGCCGCCGCCGGACGGCTACCATCTCCTGCGAATTCTGCGGGCCCGCGAGGCGACGCGGGACGTCCCCGTCCTCGTGCTGACCGCACGTGACGCGGAAGACGAAATCGCCCGCGCCTTCGAAGCGGGGGCCGACGATTTCGTCAAGAAGCCTTTCAAAGCCTCTGAATTGGTCGCCCGCGTCCGCTCTCAATTGCGACTCCGCAAGGCCCTCGACGGGCTTGCTCAGCGGGAGCGGGACGCTCAAGTCGTCTTGGAACTCACGCAGGCGCTCGCTTCGAACCTCGACTTCCGCGGAATTCTCTTCACGGTTGTTCAGCGAATTGCCGCGGTCGCGAAGGTCGATCGCGTGTCGATCGTACTCGTGCGCGAGACTTCGAACCAAGAGCGTTCTCG
Organism: Sorangium cellulosum; assembly: GCA_020720045.1. GTDB lineage: Bacteria > Myxococcota_A > Polyangia > Polyangiales > Polyangiaceae > JAAFHJ01. The sequence goes on from DYPH01000129.1 coordinate 9,861, forward strand.
GGAACGAAATCGCCTCGTTCCAGAACTCCCACGCGGGGCTGGGTCGGCGCCCGATGTGGCGCGCATCTCCTCGAAGCCGCCGTCGGGGGTCGGCTATGTCGTCGCCGCCTCCGACGACGAACACCTGCGCGATCTCCCTATTGATCTTACCCGTTATCCGGAGATCCTCGATGTGCTCAGTCGCGCCGAGCCGCTGATCATCGACGACGCACACACACATCCGATCTTTGATCTCCTCGGGACCGGTACACTTCCGCCAACCCCGTTTCGAACGCTCGCGATCCTGCCGATCCTCTACGAGGGGCGGGCGATGGGGGTCCTCTTCCTCCGCGCGCGGAGCACGAAGGCGGTCGGCGATCGGGAATTGTATCTGGCACGGACGGTCGCTTCGGCGATGGCGATCGCGCTTCGGAATGCCCGCGTTCTCCAGACCCTTCGCGATCAGACCCAGGAAGTCGCTGTCGCCCGTTTTGAGGCGGAACGGCGACTGAAAAATCTGCAGAAGTATGCGGAGTTTTTCGAGAACTCCGCCGATGGGATCGCCGTTTTCGACGCCGAGGGCCGTCTCCTCTTCTCGAATCCTACGGCGCGACAGATCACCGGCTACGCCCAGGGGACGAACGGGCCGAACCTCCCCGACGGCCTGATCCCGCGCGAAGATCGCGCCGGGCTCGCGTCGCTGCTCAGCGGCTTCGCACGTGGCGAATTCCCGAAGGGGATCGACGTCCGTCTCCGGGCCTTCGACGGAAGCACGCTCGTCGTCTCGGCGAGCTTTAGCTCGGTCCTGCGGGAGGATGACGCCATCCTCGTGAGCTTCCGCGACGTCACCCAAGAGCGGGCGGTGGAACTCGAACTCGTCAAGACGAAAGAGTCGCTTCAGCGCGTGATTGACGCGTCGGCCGACGCCATTGTCGCCGCCGATCTCTCGGGCAAGATCACGATCTTCAATCGTGCTGCCGAACGCCTTTTCCTGCGTAAGAGCGTTGACGTCATTTCGACACCGCTCGAAACCCTCTATCCGGAGGAAGGCGCGGCAAAGGTCATGCGCGCGATCACCGGTGCCGGCGGGCGTATTGACGGCACTCGCACGGAAATCCTCGACGGGAGCGGCTCCCAGGTCCCGGTGGCCTTCTCGGGGTCGTTCCTCTACGAGGGGGACGTCGCGACGGGGAGCGTCGGTATCTACACGGACTTGCGCGAAAAGATGCGGATGGAGCAGCGCCTCCAGCAGGCGCAGGCCCAGCTCCTCGCCCAGGAGCGCCAGGCGATCGTCGCCGAGCTCGCCGGCGCCGCCGCCCATGAGTTGAACCAGCCGCTCACGTCGGTCATCGCCTACGCAGAGATGCTCCGGCGCCGTATCGACGAAGGATCGCCGGCCCACGAAGCGGCGCGCGTGATCGCCGCGGAAGCGGAGCGAATGGCGGAAATCGTTCGAAAAATCGGCAAGATTACCCGCTACGAAACCAAGTCCTACGTGGGCACTCAGAAGATCCTCGACCTCGACAAAGCGAGCGGCGACGCGATTGCAGAGAACTCGGCGCCGTCTCCTGCTGGGACGGGGCCGCTGGTCGAACCCTCGGAAGTTCCTACGGTTTCCCCGTTCGAACTCAAGGGGGAGCCGTGAGTCCCCGGCGGCGACCGGTGCGGAGCCCCCGCGCCAGCGAGGCACCGAAGGGCGACTCTGACCGGCAGAAACCGACGGGCACGGTGAGTAACCCGGTCCCCTCGGGGCGCGTGCTTCGCGCCTCGTCGACACGGATCCCTGCCGATTGGCTCGACGCATTTCTCGTCGGACTTCTTGAAATTTCCATCGTCGACGGGGAGGACCACGCCGCGCAGGCGCTCGTCGACCTCGTCGCGCGCGTGCTTCCCGAGGTCGCCGTTTCGGTGACCTACCTCTACCCGGACCCGTCGAGTTCGGCCCGGAACCTCGGCGCCGGAGCCGGGCGCCGGAACGCGATCGCGCTCTCGCCGGGGATGCTCCCGCGACCGGTGACCTATGTGCCGACGCGGCAATTCCCTGCTTGGCGCCACAAGCGGGCCTTTCCGGTCCCGAGCCCGGAGCATGCTGCATCGATGCACCTTGCAAGCGACGATGCCGGGCTCGACGGCGAAGGGGCGCTCGCCCAATTTGGCCATCGCGCAAGCCAGGCCCTCGGGGCGTTGCTCGTGGCGGCGCGCCGCCATCGGATGCAGCGCGTGGCGCTCCGGAGCCTCGACGATATGGCGGTCAACCTCGCCCATACGGAAAAGCTCGCAAGCCTCGGGCAGCTCGCCGCCGGCGTCGTCCATGAATTGAACAACCCGCTCACCGCGATCCTTGCGTACGCCGACTTTCTAAAGCGTCGAGCGACCAAAGAAGATGAGCTGGAACGTCTCGGTCGCATTCATGATTCTGCGACGCGGATGCTTCGCGTGACGCGCGATTTGATGATGTATGCGCGCCCCCCCTCGGAGGCAAAAAGCCAGGTCTCCATCGAGGCGATTATCGACCAGGCGCTTGCGTTCTGTGAGCACGTCGTCGCCGCAGCGAACGCCCGCGTGGAGCGCACCTGTGCCCCCCAAATTCCTGAAATTGTTGCAAGACCGCAGGAGCTCGTCCACGTCTTCGTGAACCTCTTCACCAATGCGTGCCACGCCCTCCCGCCCCGCGGTGGCCGCCTTGGAATCGTGACCGGTTTGACCCCTGACGGCGGCGTGGAAGTCCGCGTCGACGACAACGGTTGTGGCATTGACGAAGACAGCCTCGAGCAAATCTTTGTCCCGTTCTTTACCACCAAGGCGGAGGGGAAGGGGACCGGGCTCGGGCTCTCGATCGTCCGGAATATTGTCGTCGCTCACGGCGGTGAAATCGTCGCCGAGAGCCAGCCGCAGCCCAGTACCGCGGAGCCCTCCGCGGAGGACCCGCCGACGGTGACCGCCTTTATCCTGCGCTTCCCGCGCCGCTAAGGTTCAACAGGTTCCCGCGCTTCGAAGACAAAGCGATCGATCAATGCCGGCGGTCCGTCGGCGATTGGGTCGTCTTTGCCGAGGGTGAAACCCTCTACCTTGCCGCTCGGATGCACGATCATTCGTACAAAGTGCTTGAAGCCGCCGTGGCCGAGCACGGTGAACGCCTGCTGGTGTTCGAGGCCGAGCCGGGCGACGACCACGAGGAAAAGCCCATAAATAAGGGAGGTTCCGAAGGCGACGGTGAGCAGCGTCGTCGGCTGGGCGGCGAGGCTCAGGAGGCGCCGATGGTCGAGGAGCTGGTCGGCGGCGAAGGGGAAAATCCCGGCAGCGATGCCAAAGGGGACGGCGACCGCAGCCACGCTCCGCGGGTGGGCGCGCCCGTAACCGGCGATGAGCCAGAGGACGGAAATCGTCGTCGCGAGCACAGCGGCGACGGTTGCTGCGTGGACGATCGGCGTCGCGTGGTGCACGGCGATCGCGATTGAACCGAGGAGCGCGCCGGTGAGGTGGACGAGGAAGCCGCTGCGGCCGATCAGGAGCTTCCAGGGGACGTCGCGGAGGAGTCGCGACGACATCGGCCCCGTCGGATAGACCGCCTCCGGGGGCCCCGCCTCCTTCGGGTAGGGCGCAATGCGTGTACCATGCAGAAATGCCCCGCCGCCGCCGGCGATGACGTGGGTCCCCAGACCAAAGCGCCGTCGCTCGTAGTGGTGGAAGTCTCCGGAAAGATAGAGGAGTTTGTCGTGGTCCGGGTCGAGGCCGGTCGCCTCGAGCATTTGCACGCCGGGCTCGTTCGCTTCGCCGTAGGCCATCGCCGGGTCGGCGGAGAGGAACACGAGGTCGTGGGTCGGGTGGGCGGCCCGAAGGTCGCGGAAGAAGGTGCGCTGGCGGAAATCGATGCGCCCGAGCTGGCGATCGGCGCCGAACAAATAGAGGTTCCGTGCGAGGGGGAACGCAAAGTAGCTCGCTTGTTGCTTCGCGACGTATCCGTGAAGAACGAGCCGACGTCTCCGCTTCTTGGGGACGCCGAAGGCAAAATTGAAGATGAAGCGAAAGAGGCTTGTAATGATCTTCAGGAAGCCGAGAAGTTCGTCAAAGTGAAACTCGCGGAGGGCGACGCCGACCTTTCGGGCGCGCCCGTCGGCTTCCCGATCGAGGCGGGGGGAGAGGACCGCTTGGATCTTGGCGATGCTCGCCAAAACACCGCGATGTTTCCGTTTTCCGTCGTGACGAAGCGGGAGGTCGACCGCCTCGCGGAAGAGGCGCCCGAAGCCGTCGAGACCGTCGTACCAATCGTGGTTTCCCGGCACTCCGAGGAGTACACGCTTCTTCGTTCGCCCCGCCTGACGGACTTCGCGAAGCGCCATATTCCAGGGCTGCGTCAATCGGAGATGAATCTCGTTGGCGGTGGCGACCGGGTAGGCGATATCGCCGCCGAACAGAAGGACTTCCCCCCGGGGGAGCCGCGTGCCGTCTTCCAAGACATAATCGTGGGCGATCATCGAACCGACCGCCTGGCTCGTGTCGCGATCGTCGCCGGTGTCGGCCACGAAATCGATGACGACCGGCCGATCGAGCGCTTCCGCCAGCGATTTCGGCGTGTTTGTCGGGGCGCTTGTCGGGGCGCCAGGGTGGAGCGTCTCGAGCATGCTCGCGAGGAGCTTCTCCGGCGTCGCCGGGCGCATCCAGTCGCGGGCATCGACCGACTCGCTCGCGATTGCTCGCGCGATAAAATTGCGAAAGTGTCCGTAAAGAGAGGTGATTCCGTACCAGCGTACGCCGTAGGGGGGGCGGCCCCCCTGGCGAAAGAGGATCGGGGCCGGGCCGTCGCCGCGGGGGCGGATGCGCACGTAGCGGCCGGGGCGCTGCCGTCTCCCGGAGCGTCCGTCGGGCTCTCCCCCCGATTTGGCTGCCGTGTCGCTGTCGGTCATCTGCCCATCCTAGCGTGGCCGTCGCGCCCGCTCCCGAGGATCGTCGTGGGTGAAAGTGGCTTCGCCAACCACAGAAGCGGTGGAAGAACCGGTCGAGTCGGCGAAGGTTCGCGTTTACAGCGTGCCGCGGCAACGATTACCTTCTCGCGTCCCCGACCGGCGAAAATTCGCGCCGGTACCTCTGCCTCTCACCCACGGATTCTCTTTATGAAACCGCATCTCGCTACGGCGGCTCGTGAACCAGGTTCCGCGGTCGGTCGCCTTTTTCGTCGCCGGAACGCCCGGTTCGCCGTGCCGCTCGCGCTCGCGACGCTCGCTGTGGCCGCCCAGGCCTACGCAGCGGGGTCGACCGTCAAGGGGCGTGTCACCGGCGTCGAGCGGCTCGTCGTCGACAGCTACGCGGAGGCGGCGAAGCCCGATTCCAAGCGGTGGACCTGGCGGGAACCGTCTCCGGCAGTGCAGGCGAAATTCCTCGCCCTTTCGCCGAATGCCTCCCGGGAAGTCTGCATTGCAGCCCTCTCGACGAGCGGCGGTCAGGCGCCCGGTGCGCCGATCCTCGTGCGTGTGACCGGCGGCCGCTACGTACCGACGACGCTCGTCGTCGCCCCGGGGGCAAAAATCACCTTTAAGAACGCCGATCCGTTCCCCCACAAACTCTATTCTTCCCAGAAAGAATGGGGGAACTCGGAGGTCGTCCCCAACGGGACCCGCGAGTGGACGGCGCCGGCAGGTGGCGGATCCTTTGAGTTCAAAGATGAACTTTTTCCGTCGGTTCGCGGGTACGTCGTCGTCGAGCCGAACGCGGTGAGCTTCGCCTACCCGGCCCGCGACAGCAGTTTTACCATGCAGCTCAATCCCGGTGACTACGTGCTCAAAGCGTACTTCTCCGGCAAGGCGGTCGGCGACCCGCAGAACATCTCGGTCAAAGGGGCAAACCTCGACCTCAAAGATGCGCTCGTCGTCGCGAAGGAGCCCACGAAGTGATTCTTTCTCGCATCTGGTACCTCCTCCTCGCGCTCGCCGCGGGGGCCTCCCTTTACATCGCCCAGCTTGCCGTCGGTCAATACAACCGACAGACCGATCTCGCCGCTTCTGAGCAGCTCAAATCGGACGTGCAGGTCGTCGGTCTGACCCTCCAGCTCGATTCCCGGCGTCGCCTCGACGGCCTGATCAAAGCGACGACCGACAAGACCCTTCGTGAGGCGCTCAAAGCGGCGGTTACGAAGGATCAAATCCCGGTCTCCACGAAATCGGACGCGAAGAAGGCGCTCCAGGCCTTCAACGACGGTCTCCCCGCCGACTACAAGTTCGACACGCTCTTTGCCGTCGATCACGACGGGCGCACGGTGACCTTCCACGGCGTCGATATCGCCAGCGGCTTCCCCGACTTTGAAGTCGGCGGTTACCCGGCCGTCTTCGACGCCCTCCACGGCTTCCTCCGCGACGACACGTGGGTCTTCGGCGGCAAAATCTACCGGGTCGTCGCCCGCCCCGTCGAAGACGAAGTCGGCTCGCCGCCCCTCGGCGCCGTCGTCGGCCTCAAGCAGCTTGGCCCCGAATTCGCTCTCGATTTCTCGAAGCGCACCCGCACCAACGTCGTCTTCTTCTCGAGCGGCCAGCGCGTCGCCTCCGGGGCCCTCGGCGACGACGTCACTTCGGCGACCCTCGAGCAGATCGCCCCCTCGGAGCTCGCTGCCGCTTCCGCCGATTCGGCCTTCAAGGACCAGGGGCGCTCCGAGCTCCGCCCCCTCGGCGACGACGGCCGCCTCAGCGGCATCTACGCGCGCATCAACGGCGACGCCCAAGACGTCGCCTCCGGCTACCTGGTCGTGCGCGCCAAGAACCACGTTTCCGGGTTTGGCCAGTTCCTCTCTTCCGCGGACGACGCCGACAAGAAGCAGGTCAAGATCTCCTGGGTTGCCCTGACGATGGTCTTCGGATCGCTCCTCGGGCTCCTCTTCACCTTCCTGGAGTACAATCGCCCGCTCGGCGTCCTCCGTCTCCAGGCGGCGAAGCTCAAGAAAGGGGACATTGACACCCTCGAACTTGCCCAGCTCGGTTCCGCCTACCGGGCCGTTGCCGACGACATCAACAGCGGCATTGAACGCGTGGTCGAAAAGGGGGGCGGACTCGCCAAGAAGCCGGCCGATCTGGAGAAGGTCCTTGGGCCGGTCCCCGTGCAGCCGGCGATGAGCGCCTTCGCCGTCCCTGGCGCCGGTGGCGACGCAGGCAACGGCATGTCGAGCGCCGTCGGCCCCGCCTTCAGCAGCGGGATCGGCCCGGCGATGAGCAGCGGGATCGGCCCGGCGATGGCGCCTCCGCCGGCTCGCCCCTTCGGGAGCAGCAACGAGTCGGCCCCGAAGCCGCCGCCGCCGAAGCCGCCGCCCCCCGGCGGAAAACCTCCGGTCCCGAAGCCGGCCCCGCCGGCCCCGATTTCGGCCCGCTCCCTTGTGCCTTCCCTTGAAGGGGACATGCAGCAAGAAGAAGAGAGCACCCGCATCGGCGAGGCCCCCTCGGACCTCCTCCAGCAGACCCGAGGCAGCGAGCCTCCACAGGTTGGCGACGTCGAGATCTTCAACCAATACGTCGCCATGAAGCAGCAATGCGGCGAGCCGACTGCCGGGTTGACCCTTGAGAAGTTCAAGGTGACCCTCGATAAGTACCGAGATACGCTCACCAAGCAGCATAACTGCCGGGCGGTCCGCTTCTCGGTTTATGCGAAGGACGGCAAAGCCCAGCTCAAGGCGAGCCCGGTCCGTTAATCGCGAAGCGCC
>DYPH01000130.1 GCA_020720045.1 Sorangium cellulosum
CATTGCTTTGATCACATCCCGTGTAAATTGCAATTCCGAGCAGCTACCTAGGCGGGCGCGACGGATCTCCTCGGCGATCGCATCGAGGCCGCGCCCGTCGCGGACCGCGGCGAAGATCGTCGGTCCGTCACCGCGCATCTTCTTCGCGTCGCGATCCATCACCGCGAGATCGGCGCCGACGTAGGGGGCGAGATCGATTTTGTTGATGATCAGCAGATCACTCTGGGTAATTCCCGGGCCGCCTTTGCGGGGGACCTTATCGCCGCCGGCGACATCAATCACGTAAACCGTGTAGTCGACGAGCTCGCGGCTGTACTGGGCGGCAAGATTATCGCCGCCGCTCTCGACGAGCAGCAGCTCGGGGGCGACCTCCCGTTGGAGCGCTTCGAGGGCGAGGAGGTTCGGCGTGATGTCCTCGCGGATCGCCGCGTGGGGGCAACCGCCGGTCTCGACCGCCTTGATGCGCGCCGGTTCGAGGGCTTCGTTCCGCAGGAGGAACTCGGCGTCTTCCTTGGTAAAAATGTCGTTCGTCACCACGCCGAGCGCGATCGTCTCGCGGAGCGCCCGGCAGAGGGCGAGGACGAGGGCCGTCTTCCCGGAGCCGACGGGGCCGCCGATGCCGACCGTGAAGGCGCGTTCCGTGTAGTTTCTCGGCTTCGGAGCATCCCGTTCGTCGAAGAGGCCCGGCCCGTCCCACACTTCATGGGTGTGGCCATGCGGGCCGTGATCATGATCGTCGTGAACGGTGCCGTCGGCGTGCGTGTGGGTTCCCATGATCTCGCTTTCAACTCTGGAACAATTTCGTAGAGAGCGCCGGGTGGCGCTCTTGATAAAGGTCGAGGAAAGGGCTCGCCGAGGCGGCCTCCTCCCAAGGGATCAGCGGCTTTCGCAGGAGCTGGGCGACGCGATTTCCGGCGCGATCCTGGAGTCTTTGCCCAGCGAAAGGGCCGAGACGATTGAGGCGAACGGCGGCACTCAGCACGGTGCGTATGAGACCAAACAGATAGAGCTCTTGGGTCTCCTCAAAAGAAGCTCCCAGGCGACCAAACACCATTCCAAAAGCTACACAAAGGTGCAAACCCGCCGGCAAGTAGCGGCGAAGATCGGCGAGTTCCGGCGCTTCGAGGGCCTCCGTCGCCGCCACCAGGAAGGCCCGCCCCTGGGCGCGGCTCGCCCGATTTCCGACGGGGCCGGTGAGCGTCGCGTCGCAGGCGGCATCGAGCTCCTGGGGATCAGAAACAGACTTCCATGCAGCATGCACGTAGGGGAGCGACTGGTGGCGGGCGGTCACGAGCGTCTGTTCGAGGGCGCAGAAGATCCCGTCTTCCTGAGCTTTTTCGTCACCGAGACGACTCGTGCCCGGGGAGCGCCCGTCGGGGAACGCCTCAAAGCCGGCCGAGTGGGCGTAGGCGCCCGTCGGGAAGGCCGAGTCGGCGAGCTGAAGGAGGCGCCAGCGGCGGAGCATCAGAAGAGGCTGTAGCGCTGGGCGAGCGGCAGCACGATCGCCGGTTCGCAGGTGAGGAGCACGCCGTCGGCGCGGACCTCGTAGCTCTCCGGGTCGATCTCCATCTTCGGGAGGGCGTCGTTGTGGCGCATGTCCCTCTTGCCGATCCCCCGGCAGCGGCGCACCGGGACGAGGCGTTTCCGGAGGCCGAGGGAGGTCACCGCCGGGACGTCGATCCCCTGCCCCCGTCGAACCTCTTGATCTTCCAAAGAAAGCTGGGAGACGAAGCTGACCGACGTCGCCGCGACGGCCCGTCCGAGGGCGCCAAACATCGGCCGCCCATAGCTCGGTTGCGGGGTCGGGATGCTCGCGTTTGGGTCGCCCATTTGCGCGTAGGCGATGAAGCCCCCTTTGAGGACCAGCTCGGGGCGGACCCCAAAAAAGGCAGGTTTCCAGAGGCACAAATCGGCGAGCTTCCCGATTTCAATGCTGCCTACTTCGTGACTGATGCCGTGGGCGATCGCCGGATTGATGGTGTACTTGGCGATGTAGCGCTGGATGCGCAGGTTGTCGTCATCGCCGTCGCCAGGGAGCGCCCCGCGCTGGCCCTTGTTCTTGTGGGCCGTCTGCCAGGTGCGGGAGATCACCTCGCCGATGCGCCCCATCGCCTGGCTGTCGCTTGAGAGGATCGAGATCGCGCCGAGATCGTGCAAAATATCTTCGGCGGCGATGGTCTCTCCGCGGATGCGGCTCTCGGCGAAGGCGACGTCCTCGGGGAGATCCGGGTTCAGGTGGTGGCAGACCATGAGCATGTCGAGGTGCTCATCGAGGGTGTTCCGCGTGTAGGGGCGCGTCGGGTTCGTCGAGCTCGGGATGACGTACGATTCGCCGACGACGCGAAGAATGTCGGGGGCATGCCCGCCGCCAGCGCCCTCGGAATGATAGGTGTGAATCGTGCGCCCACCAATGGCACGAAGGGAGTCATCCACGTAGCCCGACTCATTCAAGGTATCGGTGTGGATCGTAACCTGGATGTCGTGGCGCTCGGCCATGCTCAAACAGGCATCGATGCACGCGGGGGTCGTCCCCCAATCTTCGTGAAGCTTGAGTCCTACCGCGCCGGCAGCGATCTGCTCGTCGAGACCTTCCGGCTTTGAGCTGTTCCCTTTTCCGGTGAAACCGACATTGATCGGAAAGTCGTCGACCGCCTGGAGCATCAGACCGATGTGGCGGCTCCCCGGCGTGCAGGTCGTCGCGCAGGTGCCGGTCGCCGGGCCGGTTCCGCCGCCGATGAGCGTCGTGAGGCCGCTCGCCAGCGCCTCGTCGAACTGCTGGGGGCAGATCGCGTGGATGTGGGTGTCGATGCCGCCCGCGGTGAGGATCATCCCTTCGCCAGCGATCACTTCTGTGGTGACGCCGACGACGAGCCGCGGGTCGACCCCGGGCATCCTCGCGGGATTCCCCGCTTTTCCGATGCCGTGGATGCGCCCGTTCTTGATGCCGACGTCGGCTTTGTAGATGCCGGTGCTGTCTACGACGATGACGTTGGTGATGACGACGTCGACGGCGAACGCCTCCCGGATCCCGCTCGCCTGCCCCATGCCGTCGCGGAGGACCTTGCCGCCACCGAAGGTGACTTCGTCGCCGTAGCGGGCGAAATCGTGAGTGATCCTCAAGAGTAAGTTCGTATCGCCGAGACGCAGGCGGTCGCCGGTTGTCGGCCCGTAGAGGCCGGCGTAGCTCGTGCGGGCGAGTGAAAGACCGGTGCGGCTCATGATGCGTCCCTGGAGATGTCCGCGCCGTCTCCCGCTTCGCGGACGGACGCGTTTGTCTCCGCAGGGACGGTCGCCACGTCGGCAATCAATCGCACCTTCTTCGTCTCTCCCGGCTCGAAACGAACCGCCGTTCCCGCGGGAATACAAAGCCGCATACCGGTCGCTTTCTCTCGATCAAACTGAAGCGCCTGATTCGTCTCTTCAAAAGGAAAATGACTCCCGACTTGAATCGGGCGATCGCCGACGCTGGTGACGGTGAGCTCAAGGACGTCGCGGCCTTCGTTGAGCACAATCGGTGCGTCCTGCAGGAGCGTCTCCCCGGGGGTTCCCGCCTCGGACGATATATTTGCAGGAAAGAATGAACCTTTAGGGACCGGCAAGAAGCTCCCATAGAGGGCGAGTTCCAGGTTCCCGTCGTCGGCGACGATCGGCTCGTGGACGGTGACGAGTTTGGTGCCGTCGGGGAACGTCCCTTCCACCTGCACCTCATGGACGAGATCGGGGATCCCCTCCATCACCTGGTTGCGGCCGAGGATCGTCTTCCCTTCCGCCATTAAGTGGGCGACAGAAGCGCCATCTCGAATTCGCTCCAGAAGTACCGTGGAGAGCAGGGCGACCGCCTCCGGGTAATTGAGGCGAAGTCCGCGAGCGAGGCGCTTCTGAGCGAGGGTGCCGACCTGATGGAGCAGGACTTTGTCGACGTCCCGAGGGGCAAGATGCATGGTGCCACTATGATGCAGCGCGGCGCAAAAATGCCAGGAGAACCGGCTTCAGCGCCGCCAACAGTGGTTTTCTCGAAGAAAACTGCGAGTGGCTCCTTTCGGGTGCGTCATATTTCCGGACGCTCACGGCTGGTGGAGGCGTTTGCCGAGGCGCCGCTCTTCCATCGCGCGCCGCGTGCAGCCGCAAGCGCCTGTTGGCTCTACCTGGGGCACTTGGGTGGTGGCTATTTACCCTGCGATTCTGTGGAGTTACGCCTGTTCGTCGAGATGGGGGCGACGCTCGTCGTCCTCGCTCAGTCGAGCGCGAAGGTCTTCCGGGGCGGCTCCGGGAGCGAGCCGACGCGCCTCCGGACGGTCGCCGAGGTCGCCCCCGGGGGGACGCTCGTGCTCCTCCCCGACCCGGTCGTCCCTTTCGCAAATGCGTGCATTGCGCAAGAATGCATCCTTCATACATCTGCCGAGAGCTCGGTATTTGCCTGGGATCCGTTCACCGCGGGGCGCGTGGCGCGGGGGGAACGCTGGGCCTTCCGGAGCTTCACTTCGCGGACGAAGCTCGTCGAAGCGGGGCGCGTCGTCCACCATGACGCCCTCGTCCTCGACGGCGACGATGGGCCGATTCACCGCCGAACCGGCGCCGGCACGACGCAACCAGAGGCCTTCGGGAGCCTCCTCGTGAGCGGCCCCCGCTTTGCCGCGCTCGCCAGCGCCCTCGTCGCGCAAGGGGGGGAACTCGGCAGCGAATCCCGATTTTCATGCGCCTATTCGGCTGCTTGCGATTCTCGGGTGGTCGGCCGTCTTGCGACTCTCCAGGCGGGCGCGCTCTCCGGTGAGCTACGCAAGCGCGTCGGCGCCGCTGGCCTCTTCGAACTCCTCGGCGGCGATCCGTTCGCGTCGAAAGTCCTCGATGGGAGCGGCGCTTTCAGCGCCTGATTCGATAGACGCCGGTGCGCTGAGCCTTTTGAAGGGCCGAGTCTTTCTTCATTTGATGCTCGACGCGGAGCGCGGCGGAATGATCCGGCTGAACCGCAAGAAACACGAGTTCCCAGGGGCGCCCGGCACGCGTCGCGCGCGCCCCGGCACCACGGTTGTGCGCGCGGAGCCGAGCGGTGGGGCGACTGCTAATTCCCGTGTAAAATCGGTTTAGTCGCGCACTGTAGAGCAGGTAAACAAACCACACGCCGCCGCACCGTTTCGTTCCATCGGGTCAGTTGTAGGTCGCGCTCAGAAGGATGCCGCCCGAGGCACCGTTCCAACGAACATCGCTGTTGTCGCTGTCTTTGGCAGAGATGAACGTGACGTTGGCGGCAACACCAAGACCCCAATTGTCGGTGATCCACCACTCTTTTCCGAGGAGCAGGTTCACGCCGAGGCCCGCTTTCGTCGACCCCGACGAAGACCGGCTGCCGTTGTCGTATTTGATGCTGTACCGGGCGACGCCGACCGATCCCGAGAAATAGAGATTGAAAGGCATCGTGTAGAGGGTCGCGCCGAGGCCGACGCCGTTCCCATAAAGCGTTGTGTTATCGCTTGCTTTGCCGAGGTCGTTTTCGTTGACGGTGAGCTTCGGAGCGACGGCGGCGGTGCCGTAAAAGTCGGCGTGGAGGGCGAAACTTCGCGTGATCGATCCGCCGATGGCGAAGTCGAGGGGGATGCCGGCGCCGCTTAAGGTCTGCCTGGTTCCGCCCGATTCAGCGGTCGTTGCGATGCCACCGATGCCGCCGGCGAGACGCAGGAAGAGTCCGTCGTGGGTTTCGCTGTTGCCGGCAGCGGCGACGTTCGCGAGGGCGCCGGTGGCGAGGAACGCGGAAGAGGCGAGGAGTGCACGGAAGCGGGGGGAGGTTCGCATGCCGAAACTTGTAAGCCTTTTGATTGCTTGCGCGATGGGGCAAGAGTCCCCAGCCGGTCTGAGGCGCGCGGGGCAACCTGGCTAGCGGGAGCCGCGGAAGACGAAGACGGCCCCGCCTTCTAGGGTGACTTCCCCGGCGTCGCCGGCGGGGGCGATGACGAGGGGGCCGCCGGGGAGCCGGACTTCCGTCGGTCCGCGAGGGGCGAGCCCTTGCTCCCAGGCGGCGACCGCGGTCGCACAGGCGCCTGTGCCGCAGGCGAGCGTACGGCCGACGCCCCGCTCCCAGACGACGAGACGAATATGGTCCGATTGAACGTCGGCGAATTCGGCGTTTGTTCCGCGGGGAAAAACGGAATGTGTGGCGATGGATAGACCCATCTTTTCGACGAGCGCTTCATCCCAGCTTCCGAAGCGAATGGCGTGGGGATTTCCGGCGTCGGCGAGCACCAATTCGACGTGGCTCTTGGCGCTTGGGACCGGGAGGTGAATGGTGTCGAGAGCGACCACGCGCCCCATCGCGATGCGAACCCGGTTGTGCGCCGACGTCCCGTCGAGAACTTCACAAGCCTTTATCCCGGCGTCAGTTGCGATCTGCAGGGAAAATTTCCCTGTTTTTCTAGCAATATAGAGAGCGACACAGCGAAGACCATTGCCGCACATCTCCGGGCGGGAACCGTCGGCGTTGCGGACGATCATGGAGCCGTCGACGCCCCCGGTCGCCGGGCCGACGAAGAGGATCCCATCGGCGCCGATGCCGTAGTGGCGGTCGCAGAGGGCGCGAACGTCGTCGTCGGAGAAGCCGTCCCCGTCCATCACGACAAAGTCGTTGCCGGTCCCCTGATACTTCTCAAATTCCATCGTCGGTTCTTTGCGGATTGGCGAGCTTTCCGAGCAGCTCTTCGACGCGATCGCTAGAGATCCCGGTGACGGCGAGCGACTTGTGTTTTCCCGTCTCGCCGCGCGCGACTTCAACGGCGCTCTTCGGAAGGCCGAGGGCCTTGGCGAGGAACCTCCGAAGCTCCTCGTTGGCGGCGCCGTCGACGGGGGGAGCCGCGATGGCGACCTTCCAAACGACCAAATTTCCTTCAGTTTCCCGACCAAGGATCGCCGACTTTCGGGCGCTCGGCTTGGCGTGGATCGCGATCCGGGTAACCGATAGGTTAGGTGCGTTTTTTTGGCGGGAAGCAGCCACGTTCGTCGGCGATCCGCTTACCATCGCCGGCGCGCTTTTATGAGTCATCTCCGCTTTTTCACCGCCGGTGAGTCCCACGGACCGGCCCTCGTCGTGCTCGTCGAAGGGGTCCCCGCGGGGCTGCCGCTGCTCGCCGCCGATATCGACGGCGATCTCGGCCGCCGCCAGCAAGGCTACGGCCGCGGCGGGCGCATGAAGATCGAACAAGATCGGGCGACTATCTTGAGCGGCGTCCGCGGTGGGGTCACCCTTGGGTCGCCGATCGCGCTGACGATCGCGAACCGGGATCACGCGAATTGGGCCGGGCGAATGGGGGCGGAGCCGTTTGCCGAGGTCCCCGAAGCGCTTGTGCGGCCGCGCCCCGGCCACGCCGATCTTGCCGGGGGCCAGAAGTACAACCGCTCTGATTTGCGCGACATTTTGGAGCGTGCGAGCGCGCGGGAGACGGCGTCGCGGGTCGCCGCTGGCGCGATTGCGAAGCGGCTCCTTGCGGCCGTCGGCGTGGAGGTTTTTGCCTTCGTCCGGAGCATCGGGGCCGTCGCCTGCCCGCCTGAAGCGCTCGATCTTCCTGCAAAAACACTTCGTGACGGCGCGCGGGGCTCCGAAGTCGGTTGCCCGGATGAGGCGACCTCCGCGGCGATGAAGGCGGCCATTCACGCCGCTTCCCATGCGGGGGACACCCTCGGCGGGACCTTTGAGGTCGTCGCGACCGGCGTCCCGGTCGGTTTGGGGAGCCACGTCCATTGGGACCGCAAGCTCGACGGCCGCATCGGGCAGGCGTTCCTGTCGATCCAGGCGATCAAGGCGGTGTCGATCGGCGACGGCTTCGAAGCGGCGGCGCTTCCGGGTTCTGCCGTCCACGATCCGATCGATTATTCGAAGGAACACGGGGACTTTCCGCGGCGTTCGAACCACGCGGGGGGCCTTGAAGGGGGCATCACGAACGGGGCTCCGGTCCGCGTCGTCGCCGCGATGAAGCCGATCGCGACCCTCCGGAGGGCGCTGCCGAGCGTCGACATTCGGACGAAGGAGGCGGTCGATGCCGCCCACGAGCGGAGCGACATTTGCGCGGTGCTCGCGGCGAGCGTCGTCGGCGAAGCGATGCTTGCGCTCGTCCTGGCCGACGCGCTCCTGGAGAAGTTTGGTGGCGATAGCCTGGAGGAATTGCAAAGAAATATGAAAGGTTACCAGGAGCAACTCGCCCAGTGGCCCGCGGGGGACGACCGATGAGCATGATCTTCACCGGGCCGCCCGCCGTCGGGAAGAGCACCTTGGCGCCGGCGGTCGCGGCGGCCCTCGGGCGCCCCTTCGTCGACCTCGATGTGGCGATCACAGCCCGCAGCGGCCTTGCGCCGGGGGCGTTTTTCGCCGCCCACGGGGAGCCGGCCTTTCGGGCGCTGGAGGCGAGCGTCCTCCTCGAAGCCTTGGAAACTCCTGGCGTTGTGGTCGCTGCCGGCGGCGGGACGCTCCTCGATCGGAACCTCCGCCATGAGGTCGCCGAAAAGGCGCTCCTTGTCGGCCTGCAGGCCCCCCTCGACGTGCTCGCGGCACGGGCAGCAGGCGGCGCCCGCCCCCTCCTCGGCGACGACCCGGCGACGCAGCGGCTCCGGCTCGAGAGCCTCCTTGACGGGCGCAGCCGGGCCTATTCGGAGGTACACACGACGGTCGACGTTGGTGAAACTGCTGATATTGATAGTATTTCTGCCCGTCTAGAGGCGCTCCTCCTCCGCGATCCGCTCCTCGTCCCTGCCGGCGAGCGGAGCTACCTCGTCGATTTTACCCGCGGCGAAGCGAGCGCTTCGACCGATCGGATCGCCGAGCGGGGGCCGAGCCAGGTCGTCGTCGTCACCGATTCCCACGTGGCGCGCGCCCAGAAGAAGTACCTGAGCAGCATTTTCGGGCCGCTCGCCGTTCCCCAAACAGTCGTCACACTCGCGCCGGGGGAAATTAACAAAACGCTGTCTGCCGTTGCGGCGATCTGGGACTCGGCCCTCGGCGCCCAGTGCGATCGTGACACGATCGTCGTCGCGTTTGGTGGCGGAGTCGTTGGAGATTTGGCCGGGTTTGCGGCGGCGACGCTGCTGCGGGGCGTTTCGGTCGTCCAGCTGCCGACGTCTCTTCTGGCGATGGTTGACTCCTCGGTGGGGGGGAAAACCGGCTTTGATCATGGGGGCGGAAAGAACCTGATCGGCGCCTTTCATCCGCCAGCGGCGGTCGTAGCCGACGTCGCAACGCTCGCGACGCTCCCGAAGCGGGAGTGGCGGGCCGGCTTCGCGGAGATGGTGAAGATCGCGCTCACCTCGGACGCAGCGCTGTTTGAAGCGCTCGAAAACACCGCCTTTACCGAGGATTTCGACCTTCGACCCCTGCTTCGGCGGGCGGTCGCCGCGAAGATGCGCGTCGTCCGTGACGACCCCGAGGAGCGCGGCTTTCGCGCGGTCCTCAACTTCGGACACACCTTCGGCCACGCGCTCGAGAGCCATGGCGCCTTCGGTCGCTGGCTCCATGGGGAGGCGGTCGCCCTCGGGTGCCTCGTCGAGCTCGAAAGCGGCATCCGCGCGGGGGTGACGCCGGGCGCGCTCCTCCCGCGGACGGAGGCGCTCCTCGCGCGGATCGGCCTGCCGACGGCGATCGATCCCCAGGACCGCGAGCAGGCGCTCCGCCACCTCGGCCACGACAAAAAGCGGCGCGGCGGGAAGGTCACACTGCCGCGCGTCGTCGCTCTTGGAGAAGCGACTCTTGAACGCATCCCCTTGGGGAACCTCGACTTTTTGGCGAAGTAGAGTTTTAGTAACTCTTACTTTTAGACCCGATTCAGGGCGTGCCGTGCTTGAGGCTCTCGAGGCCGAGGAGGAACGGGAGCGCGAGGAGTTCGAAGTCGAGCTGGACGCCGAGGAGCAGGTCCCGCTGGGCGGATCCATCGAGGGCGAAGCGCCCCTGGAGGAAGCCGCCAGCGGAGAAGCCGTATTTCGAATGGTAGTTGTAGGACCGGGAACCGAAGAGGGCGGTCGTCGTTAGGCCGAGGTGGCGACCGGCGTCATCCCAGCGGACGTGGGGCCCCGCGGCGAGTTGAAGCGTCGGGCTGCCGACCGGGATCATGAGGTTGGCGCCACCGCCCGCTTCGAAGCTGCGGAAGGCGACGGTCCCAAGCTCGACGTAGGGGCCAAACCCAAGCGATTTTGGCCCTTTACGGACAACGTCGAGATCGAACCGGCCGCCCAGGTAGAAGGCCGCTTTGCGATCGGTGGTGGTGAAGCGCTGGACGCCGCCACCGATGAGGAGCCCGCTCGCCAGCTGGACGGGGGGCGGCGGGTCTTCGGCAAATGCCGAAAGCGGCGCCGTAGAAACGAGCGCCGCTGCGAACATCGCGAAAACGCGAGTCTTCATGCTTATTTGTAGGTGGGGCAGGAGAGGACCCTTTTTGCGCAGATCGCACAATGAATCGACTGGTCGATGCCGGCCTGGCAGGGGATTGCGAACGTCTTCTCGTCGGTCGGGATCGGGCAAGCGCCCACCGCGTCGCGCCCGTAGAGGAGATTCTCTTTCCCGATGTCGATCAAATACTGGAATTCCGGCGTCTCCACTTCGACGTTCCCGGAGGTCGTTCCGGTGGCGCGGACGACGGCGCGGAACTCCCGGGAAGTGCCGTTCGGGCCAATACCGCCGCTCGTGAGGAGGGCATTGTAGATGTCCGAGGGGATGATGTTGACCGAAACGACGCCCTTTTCGGCCGCCGGAACGAAGCTGCTCGTGAACGCCGTCTTGTAGGTCGCTGCGACGGGTGCGTTCCCAAGGTAGAGCGTCACTTCAACGGTATTGATCGTGATGTTGTTGCTCTCCGCGCGCCGGATCGACTCATCCCCCGCTCGCTGGAGGAAGTTCTCGACGAGGAGCGGGACCGTGAAGCTGTTGGTGACGTTGAGGTCGAGGGCGCCTTTGAAGAGGACCGAAGTCGCTTCGTTACCCGAGTATAGGCAAGCTTCCGAAGCCTCCTGGCGCTTCGGCGGCGGCGGGAGGGCTCCGAGAATAGCGATCGTCTGCTTGTTTTCCGAGCAGCCGGTCGTCGCCAGCGGGGCGATGGCTGCGAGGGCCGCGATCGAAAGAGCGAGCGGCGAAAGCGTACGGATCAAGCGGTTCATGGCGGGGGCTCCTCGGAGGCAAACAAGCGGTCCCCGAGACCGATGCGGTCGGGGACGTTCCGGCAGGGGAAAAGGGGCCGGAGTCGATGGCTTTTGGCGCGGGTGGTGGAGGATAGCCGCGTCACGGTGCGACGGCCAAAAAAGATTCCGCGAACGGCAATCAGCGCTAGCTTCCGCGCCGTGAAGCCGTCCCAAGAAGTGATCATCTGTGGGCAAAAGTTGCGCGTACATACGTCGGCTTCCGCGGAAGACTTGGATCGCTTGGTGGCGGCGGTGACCGATGAGGTTCGCCGGGTTCTGCCGCCGGGGCGACCCCTTACGATGAATGCGATCCTGCTTGCAGCGCTCTCGCTCGCCCACACCGTCGAAGAAGAGCGGGCGGCACGCGCGGCCGAAGCGGCGAAGCAGGGGGAGCGGGCGGCGCTTGAGCGGAAGACGCGGGACGTCGTTCGCCGGGTGCTGGTGCGCCTGGACGGGGTCCTCGACGAAGAGCTCGACGAAAGCGACGAAAGCGACGACGGCGACCACGGCGAGGCGGAGGCGGACCGATGACCACGCGTCCGTCCGCGAAGCGGGAGACGGCGCGGAGTTTTCTGCAAACGCGCCTCGATCAGGTGCTCGCCGGCGATCTGGAGGACTTGGCAGCGCGGGGGCGCCTCCGGGACGCGCGGCCGGTGCGTACCGGGCCTGACGCGCGTTCGCGGTCCTTTGTGACGAATGATTACTTGGGGTTCGGCGCAGAAGAGTTTGCCGAGACCGATGGCGAGCTCGCGCGGGAAGCTCGCTGGGGGGCCCGAGCGGCGCGGCTCCTTGGGGGCGATGCGGACGTGCATAGCGCCCTCGAAGGGGCGTTGAGCGCGTGGCTCGACCGACCGAGTTCGCTTGTATTTACAAGTGGTTACGCGGCAAACGTCGGCGCACTGAGCGCGCTTGCCGGGCCTTTGGACTTCGTCGCCTCCGACGCCCTGAACCACGCGTCGATCATCGATGGGCTCCGCCTCGGCGGCGCGAAGAAGGCGATTTTCCCCCACAATGACCTCGGCGCCCTCGCGACGGCGCTCGCTTCGGAGGCGGCCCAGAAGGCGCGGCGCCGCTGGATCGCGGTGGAGTCCTACTACTCGATGGACGCCGATATCCCCGATTTGAAAGCACTTTCCGCGCTTGCGGAGGCCCATGACGCGCTCTTGTACGTCGATGAAGCCCACGCGCTCGGCGTGTTTGGACCGGAGGGGCGCGGGCTGTGCGCGGCAGCCGGGGTCGCCCCTGCGGTGCTCGTCGGCACCTTTGGGAAATCGCTCGGCACTCAGGGGGCCTTCGTCACCGGCAGCGAAACCTTGCGGACCTACCTCTGGAACCGCGCACGAAGCTTCGTCTTTTCGACCGGGGCGAGCCCCGCCGTTGCCGCCGTCACCACCGCCCGTGTCGCCGCCGTCCGCCTGGCCAGCGACCGCCGGGACGCCCTCGCCGGCGCCGTTTCCTACCTCCGCGACGGGCTCGCGAAGCTCAGTCTCCCGGCGCTCGGCGTCGGCCCGATCGTGCCGGTCGTCCTTGGGAGCGAGGCGCGCGCGCTGTTTTTTGCCGGCGCCCTCCGCAAAAAAGGCTTTGAAGTCTTCGCTGTACGCCCGCCGACCGTCGCCGCCGGCACCAGCCGTCTCCGCTTGACCGTCGCAGCGACGCACACGCGAGACGCCATCGACGCCCTCTTGGCGGCCATTCAGGAAACCCTAGAGGAGGATCGATGCGCCACGGATTGATTGCGATCGTCGGCACCGGCACCGGCATCGGGAAGACCCACACCACCTGCGCGCTCGCGACCGCTCTCGTGGCGCAGGGGCTTCAGGTGCGTGCCTACAAACCGGTGGAGTCGGGGGTCGTCGACGGCTTTACCGAAGATATTCAGGCACTTGCAGCAGTGAGTAACGCGCCGCAGCGGGGCCCGACCGAGCTCCTCTTGCCCGATCCGATTTCCCCCCACCTGGCGGCGCGGCGGGCCGGCGCGACCCTCGATCTGGAGGCGGTGATCGCCGGCCTGGAGGCGCTGCGCCAGGAAGTGCTTGTACTCCTTGAACTTCCGGGTGGACTCTTTAGTCCGCTCACCGAGACGGCGCTCCCCGGGGACCTCCTCGCGCGCTTGCGGCCGGAGGCGACGGTGCTGGTGGCGCCCGATCGGCTCGGCGTCCTCCACGACCTGGGGGCGACGACGCGGGCGGCGAAGGCCGACGGGATCGCGCTGACCGGGATTGTCTTCTCGGCGCCGGCGGTCGCCGATGCGTCGACCGGTTTCAATGCGCCCGAGGTCGGCAAGGTCTCCGCGCTGCCGGTGCTCGCGAGCCTGCCGCGGCGGCCGGTGGCTGAGCTCGCAAAAACAGAAGAAGTGCGGGCTCTTGTGAGCAAGCTTCTAGGAGACGACGCGGCCGCGCTCGAGGCGTAGCGCCTTCCCGGACACGCGGGCGACGAACGGAGCGTCGTGGGTGACGAGCAGCACGAGCGTCCCGGCGGCGACCTCTTCTTCGACGACGGCGGCGAGGCGATCGACGCCTGCATCGTCGAGGCCGGTCGTCGGCTCATCGAGGAGGAGGAGCGACGGCCGATGCACGAGCGCCCGGGCGAGGGCGATCCGTTGGCGCTGCCCCCGGGAGCCGGTGCGGAAGGGGCGATCGGCGAAGGTGCCGACGCCGAAGCGGGTGCAGGCGGCGTCGACGTCGGCGGCTCCGCACCCGTAAAGGCTCGCCGCGAACTGGAGATTTTCCCGGCCGGTGAGCTCCGGGTAACAGAGCGCGTCGTGGCCGAGCCAGCCGAGGGAGGCGCGGATCGCGGTGCGGTCGGCGCCGAATCCGCGGTGGGCGAGCGTGCCCGACGTCGGCGTGGCGAGGGTGGCGACGAGGGCGAGGAGCGTCGATTTCCCGGAGCCGTTCGCCCCGAGGACCGCATGGCAGACGCCGGTGGCGAAGGTCGCGTCGACGTTCACCAGGGCACGTACCGCCCCCCAGCTCTTCGAAATTCCTCGCAGCTCTACGATCCGTTCAGCCACGGCGTACGGCTATAGCCCAGCGGCGGGCGCACTCAACGGCCATATATGCTCAGGTCTTGGCACGAGACCGGAGAGAAGGCCGCGTCGCAGATTTGGGAGGAGGTGCACTCCTCACGGGAGTACTCGAAGGCGCAGAATCCATCGATGCAGATCCCCTTCGTCGGCGTGAGGACGGCGGTACGGTCGGCGGAGCATCGCTTCGGGCCAGTCGCGCATTGGTCGATGGCGCAGGAAATCGGGTCATTGGGGCCGGGCACCCGTGAGCCTGCGTCGGGAATTACCAGCGGTCCGGTGTCGGGAGCGGCGCCGTCGCTACTGGCGTCGGTCGTGATTTCGACGGTCGGCTCCGTCTTCTGGAGCCCGCCGCAGCCGGCAAACAGAACCGCCCCCAAGAGCGCCAACAGCTTTCGTTCTTTCATCATTCATCCACCTTTCAGGAGCGACTACCCTTCACCATCCGCGCGGATGGGGCAATGATGGCGGCGATGATTCGCGACGTTCTCCCCCGCTCGACGACCCGGCGCGTCGTGCTTGCGGCGATCGGCGTCGTGATCCCGGCGCTCTCCTACTTGGGGCCGCTCGGCACGCGAGGATCGCTCGCGTGGTCGATGTATGCGCGGGGCGTTGTCCTTGATATTCATGCCTATTCGGGCCTTGGGCCCGGTGACGCCCTCGTTCCGATCCCGCTCTCCCAGGTCGCGTCGCACGCTTCCGGGCCGGCCGCCCCGCTGCTCGCCGGCGCCGAGACGCCCCGGTTCTACGCGCAGGTGCACGCCCTCCTCGCCACCTTCCCTTCCCTCCCCGCCCGGTTCTGCCGCCACAGCGACGCCCGCGCGGTGACCGTCGTCCTTCGCGTGCGCCCCCGCGATCCCGGAGGCCCGACGGAGACGCGCACCGCCCGCCTCGTGTGCCCCCGATGACCCGTCCGCTTCGAGCCATCGTCGTCGCCACCTTCGCGCTCGCGCTCGTCCGGTTTACCGCGCTGGCGAACCTGCTCCCGATGCCGCTTGCCCACGTCCAAGGGCCCCTCTTCGGGTGGATCCCCAAAGAATCCGAGCAGCTGGAGCGTTTTTCGATGGTGCTAGCGCCGCTCCCGGCGATCGTGGTGAACGGGCTCGCCCTCCTCCGCACCGGGGTCCTCGTCGCCGGGCTCGTGCTGGCGCTGTTCCGTTTTTCCGACCGACGGGCACTTCGTGGCTGCGCCGCTGCGGCGACGGTGCTGGTTCTCATCGCCTTCTCCCAGAACCCCTTTTTGGTGTTCGGCACCCAGGAGCTGCTTCTGGTCGCCATCGGGCTGCTGGCGTTCCTCCCAGCCTCCGCCGTCGACGACGAAGACCAGCTCCGGCTCCACCGGGGCGTCCTCGTGAGCGTGTACCTGTGGGCCGCCTTCGCGAAGATGACCGGCGATTGGTGGGATGGAAGCCTCATTGAAGAGCACCTCCGCGCGCATAACTTCCTGGGACCGCTCGGTTTTCTCGTGGCCGCCCACCCGGTCGCCAGCGCGCGCGGCGCCCTCGTTGCCGAACTGGTGATCCCGGCGCTTCTTGCCGTGCGGCGGACGCGGTCGTTTGGTGTCGCCGTCGCCGTCGCGTTCCACGTCGCTCTAGAGGCGGCTGCGCGGCCCGACGTCATGGCGCTCGTCGTCGCCCTCTTCCTCGCCGCGTTCTGGGAACGCGCGCGCAGACCGGCCTAAGGGAGGCGCTTCTGCTTGCTATTTTGCAGGATCTGCGTGTCGAAGGTGATACTTTCGCGCCCCTATGAGCGCATTGTCCGACGCCGATCTCACCCATCTCCGCGGCCTGCGAACCGCCGTCGAGACGGCCCTCGAAGGGAAGCCGGAGGTCGTCGAGCTCTCGCTGGTGGCGCTCCTCGCGCGGGGGCATTTGCTCGTGGAAGACGTCCCCGGCGTCGGCAAGACGACCCTCGCTCGCGCCCTCTCGGAAGCGGTCGGCGGCGCCCTCCGGCGCATCCAATTTACGAGCGATCTCCTGCCGAGCGACGTCCTCGGCGTCTCCGTCTACGACCAGCGCACCGGTGAGTTCGCCCTGCGCCGCGGGCCGATTTTCGCGAACGTGCTCCTCGCCGACGAAATCAACCGCGCCAGTCCGCGCACCCAGTCGGCGCTCCTGGAGGCGATGAACGAGGGGCAGGTCTCCCTCGACGGCGACACGATCGCCCTCCCGGCGCCGTTCTTCGTGATCGCGACGCAGAATCCTCAAGACTTTTCAGGCACCTACCCGCTCCCCGAGTCCCAGCTCGATCGCTTCCTCCTTCGCATTCACGTCGGCTATCCGCCGGCGGAAGTTGAGCTTCGCCTGCTCCTCGGCGAGAGCGCCCGGGAGGCAGCCATCGGAAAGCCGGTTGCCGCCGCCGATCCCGCCCAGATGGTCGCCCTCCAGGAGCGCGTCTGGAAGGTGAAGCTCGATCCGGCCCTCGCCGGCTACATCCAGAACATCGCCCAGGCCACCCGGACGTCGTCGCTCCTGACGCTCGGCGTCTCGACGCGCGGCTCCCTCGCCCTCGCTGCCGCCGCCCGAGCCCGTGCCGTCCTCCGGGGGCGCGCCTACGTCATCGCCGACGACATCCAGGAGCTCGCCGTCGCCGTCCTCGCCCACCGCGTCCGCCTCGCCTCCGCCCGCGACGGCTTCGCCGCGTCCCGCGAAGAAGAAGAGGCGGCCCTCCGCGACATCGTCGCCCGCCTCCCGGTCCCGCTCTGAACGGAAAGGAGCGCCGCCGAAGGTTTCACGTGAAACGCTCGAGAGCGCGGCCGTAGGTAACGAGCGCCTCTTTGAGAGCGGACCAGGCGCGTGTCTTGTGCACGCCGGCCCGATAGAGCAGGCAAATGCGGTCGTGAAAAATCGGGAAGCTCGGGTGGAGGCGTCGAAAGGCGCCATACATGGCCGTGGATGCGCCGCCGTAAGCGGCCGCGGATGATGCGCCGCCGTAAGCGGCCGCGGATGATGCGCCGCCGTAAGCGGCCGTGGATGATGCGCCGCCGTAAGCGGCGACTCTCCGCGGGAGGACCGTCGGGCCGAGGCCGGCGAGGCCTAGGTAGCTGCTCGGAATTGCAATTTACACGGGATGTGATCAAAGCAATGT
>DYPH01000021.1 GCA_020720045.1 Sorangium cellulosum
TGCTTTGATCACATCCCGTGTAAATTGCAATTCCGAGCAGCTACCTAGGCGCGGCTCGGTGCGTTAGCGATTTCCGAAG
Source organism: Sorangium cellulosum (assembly GCA_020720045.1). Taxonomy (GTDB): domain Bacteria; phylum Myxococcota_A; class Polyangia; order Polyangiales; family Polyangiaceae; genus JAAFHJ01. Next base: position 80 of record DYPH01000021.1, read on the forward strand.
GGGTTATACCCGGACGAGGAGCCAGTCGGCTTGGTCGTCCCGCCGGACGATGCGGCGCCCGAAGAACCGGTTGGCTTCGTCGTACCCCCCGAAGAACCGATTTTCCCCGACGACCCTGTCACCTTGACGGCGCCCGAAGACGCTACCGCGGCGGTCGCGGGCGCGCTGGCCGAGGGGGCAGCCACCACAGGTGCCGTCGCGGTCGGGGCCGCGGTGGCTGTTTGTGCCGCCGAAACGGCGGTCGTTTCGGTCGTTGCGCTCGGCGTCGCGCTTGCGGTGCCTTGACCGCCGGCGGACGGTGTCGCCTTCCGAAGGGCGATCGCGGCACCGCCACCACCGATGATGAGCAGTGCCAGCCCGGCAACGCCAGCGAGCGCGAAGAGGGGCGCGCGCGACTTAGGGGCGCTCGCCGACTCGCCGGTTCCCGACCAATTTCCGAGCGTCTGCGCAGCGGCGGGCGGCCCGGCTACCGGGGCTAGGCCGGCGAGGTGATCGGACGGGAGCGTCGTCGGGGCGGGCGTGATCGGGCCATTCGTGGCGGGACCGTTCGTCGCCACCATCGCTGCGCGGACGTTGCTCATCGAATGGACGCCGGTGCCGACCGCCTCCATCGTCGCGTAGCTTCGCGGCCCGCCGCCACGCGCGAGCGAAGCGCCATACGTCCCGGTGCCAAACGGAATCAGGGCAGCCGCAAGCTCGGCTACCGAGGGCATCCGCTCGGAATCCTTCTTCTTAAGGCACTGCATGACGACCGCCTCAAGGGCGGCTGGCACCTGTGGAGCGCGCAGCGTGATCGCCACCGGCTCCTCCTCAAGGATGTTTGCGAACAGCTCCCCAAGCGTATCGCCACCGTAAGGGACGGCACCGGTGAGGAGCTCGTAGAGGATGACCCCAAGCGACCATATGTCGGAAACGGCTGTGACGCGCTTGGACGAACGGAGCTGCTCGGGGCTCATGTAGAGCGGCGAACCGAGCATCGCCTTCGTCGACGTCAATGAACCGTTCGCCGCCTCGCCGAGCGGGTTCTGGGCCTTAGAGATGCCGAAATCGAGAACCTTTACGAGGGGACTACCGTCCGGCTGCTGGCAGAGAAACAAGTTTGCCGGCTTCAAGTCGCGGTGCACGATTCCCAAGTTGTGGGCCTGATGCACCGGCTCGAGCGCCTGGAGAACGTAGTCGACCGCTTCATGAAACGGGAGCGGCCCGCGGCTCTCGAGAACCTGGGCAAGGTCCTGCCCCTCCAGGTACTCGAGCACCATGAACGGGAGGCCGTCGCTCGTGACCTCCGCGTCCATGATTCGACAGACGTGCTGGCTCTTGATCTTCGCCGCCGCGCGCGCCTCATTGAGGAAACGGCCTACCGCCTCCTGATTTGCAGCGATATCGGAGAGGAGGAACTTAAGCGCCACTCGCTCGGAGAGGATTTCGTGGTGGGCGGCAAAGACCGCCCCCATACCGCCCTGACCGAGAAGCCGTTCGATACGGTACTTCCCGGCGAGGACATCGCCTGGCTGCGGCAGCTGATAGTCGGTCACGGTGCCGCACAGAGTCGCGCACTTTGTTCAGTGAGGCAAGCGTGCGTGACTACGTTTAGCTCCGCCCGACGAGACGCGGGATCGAAGCACGCGTCTGGCCACGGAAACAAAAGCGGAAACTCCCGACTTCCGCAGAACGGAAATCGGGAGTTGATCGGAGCCGGTGATGGGAATTGAACCCGCGACCTGCGGTTTACGAAACCGCTGCTCTACCACTGAGCTACACCGGCATCAGCGACGGGCGCGCTTCTATACGAACCGCCGGCAGGGTCAACGGAAATCGGTATCCCTGGCGGCGGTTCCGAGACGATTCCTTCAGTGGCGGTGGAGCCGGGTGATCCGATCCGCCGCCAAGCGGGAGAGCGCCATGATCCCGTGCTGGGGATTTATCCCCAAATTTGTTGGAAAAATGCTCGAATCAACGACGTGAAGCCCGTCGACCCCGTGGACTTGGAAGTTGAGGTCGACGACCCCGGCGCGCGGATCCGGTGCCATCCGCGCGGCGCCGAAGAGGTGAGACAGAATGAAGCCGTAGGAACGCGGATCGGTCGGGCCCTCCTCGAGGAGCTTCACCTGATCAGGGCTCGTGAGGACCGATGGGACGCCGTGGACGCCGGGCCACACCTCTTTGGCGCCCGCCTCAAAGAGCATTTTTGCGATCGTCGCCGTCGCAAAACGCGTGGTTTCCATATCTTTTTGCGTCGGTGTGAAGGTCGTCCGTTCCCGTCCGAAAAGCGTCGTGCCGACCTCCCCTTCCGCGTGCGTGCGGACCTGGACGACCCAAACGGCGAGGTTACCGACGGCGGCGAGCCGACCTCCAAGCGCCGCGCCCACGCCGGGCACACGCGCGGAAACGAGCTCGGGCGGCATCGAAAGCGTCTCGAGCTTGAAACGGTGGGTCTTCCGGAAGTGAATGCTCTCCGCCCCCTGGGTGGCGGCATTGTTCATGCCGATCGGGCGATCGAAGTTGCCAGCAACTCCGTGGCCGGGGTGCGCTTGAAAGTGTTTGCCGAGATGCACGTTCCGAAGGCCAGAACGGCGCAAAATTGCAGGACTTTGAATGGTGCTCGCCGCCAGCAAGACCCCGCGACGGGCGCGAACGATCACCGGGACGCCGCTCGCCGACGTCCCATGAATTGCGACCGCACGACCGCCACGGATCTCCACGCGATCGACAGCGACCGACGCGATCAGCCGCCCGCCGGCCTCCAGGGTCCACAGGACGTAGCTCCGTTGCATCCCCTGCTTGGCGCCGTGGGGGCAACCTTGCATGCAGTTTGCCGAGCCTTGGCACCCCTTCGTGTAGCGGTCCATCGGGCGCGTGGCGATCCCGAGCGCGTGGGCGGCTTCGTGGAACAACGTATTGATTGTCCCTTCGATTTCCCGCTCGGTCGGCGTCACCGAGAGTTCGCGCTCAAGGGCCTCGTAATGGGGATCGAGCGCATGCTTCCCGACAACCGGTGCCAGGCCGAAGCGCTCACTCCAGTCGTCGATCACGTCTTCCGGGAGCCGCCACACAATGGCCGAGTTGACCACGGTGCTCCCGCCGACAGCGCGCCCCTGAATCAACGGAATAAAGCTGCGCCCCTCGGCGACTTGGAGGCCTTGATCGCGAAGGAGATTCGTGAACGAGGGGCCGACCCGAGGAACGAAGTCCTCGGTGTCGTACCAGGGCCCCTCCTCAATCATGGCAACCTTCCACCCGTGCGTCGCTAGACGATAGGCAGCGACGGCCCCCGCCGCGCCTGATCCGACGACAACAAAGTCGACTTCATCGTCAAAAGGAGCCGCAAGTTTTGCCCCATCGACAAATGCCCCTTCGCGGTAGCGTGAAACACGCTTTTTGAGGTTCGTCTGAGTCTTTTCGGGTGCGTAATCAGTGAACATCGGCGGCCCCCTTTGAAGCGACAACGACGGGGAGTCTCTTGCCGCGACCAAAATCGGCGGGCGGCGGTAATTGGGCGACGGCGCGAACTTCAGGGAGCCCGCCAAAGAACAGGCCGCCGACCGCTTTCCAGGCAAGCACCAACTGACGGACGACGTAGACATTCGACGCGGCGAGCTTTACGAGAACCTTTTCGCGATCTTCCCGCTCTAGCGACGGGAGCGTCGCGAAGCGACCGATGACGAAGAGAGGCGAGAGCGCAATCATCCAGAGCGCCGCCCGCAGTCCGAGCGCGGGGCGCGCAGGGAGCGCCGCAAAGGTATCATCTAGGTAGCGCTCCACCGGGAGATTGTCCCAGGAAAGAGGAAAAAACTCAGTCTTCCCATCCCCAGTATGGGTGGGGAACGTCGTCGAAAAAAGGGCTCGGCCCGCGCGGCGCTCGAAGTCGGTAAGGGTTCCAATCACGCTCATGACTTGCGACTCTCTTTCGGACTTTTCTTGGATTGGATCTCGCGGTTTGCCGGGGATTCACGCCGTTTTTTTCCGCGGAGTGGTAGGGACGCGTCGTCGCGCAGAGGCACTGGCGGTGAAACGTGCAAAGCAATTCCGTGGCGCACCGCCCACGCCTCGTCGATGGCTTCCAGAACGCCGCGCACCGAAGCGCGAACCGCGTCGGCATCGCGCGTGGCAAGGAGCTCGAAGATCGCGTCGTAGAATCCCACCGAAATATCGATGCGATCGTAGAGGAGCGCGACCAAATTGGGCTGCTCGACGGCGACGCGCGCAAACGTATTGAGCATCAGCTCAAAACCGATGTTGCCGCCGGCACGGATCAGCGCCCGCTGAAAGGCGACCTCCCCGCGGGCGAACGCGGCCAGATCGTGGACGCGCCCCTTCTGCGCGAGCGCAAGTTCTCGAAGTCCTTCCAAATCATCTGCCGTATGCCGCGCGGCGGCGAGCGCGACCGATTCGGCAACGAGGACGCGCCGAATTTCGAGCAGCGATGCAACGAGCGCCACAAACGGAGCCTCGAAGCGCCCTTCGCTCGACCGCTCGGGCCCCGGCGTGACGGCGGCCAGGCAATGGGCGAGCGCGTCGAGCCCGGCGTGCTCCTGCCAAACGGTGACGAGCGTCCCCGAGCCGTGCTTCGTGGTCAAAAACCCCTGGGCTTCAAGCCGCCCGAGCGCCGCTCGGAGCGTTAGACGGTTGACCCCAAGCGCCGCTGCGAGCTCGCGCTCCGGGGGGAGACGCCCGCCGGCAGCAAGGCGCCCGGCGAGAATTTCCCTTTGAATTTGGATGAATACTGCGTCGACGACCGAGGTCCGCGCAATCGGTGCAAGCTGCACAAATTCGCCGACCGGGCTTCGAAGGGGGGCCGGTTCCGCTGCCATAGTTAGTGGTTGAACCACTTACCCACTCAACCACAAGTCGGCAATCGGATTCTGGTGGTTTGGCGCGAAGCCGACGCCCGACGGGAAAAAATCGCGGTAGAACGCCATGCCTTTATGAGTGCCTCCACGAGCGAGCAAACCTTCATCGACCTCCGAAGCGACACGGTCACGCGCCCTTCGCCGGCGCTGCGACGGGCAATGGCGGAGGCGGAAGTCGGCGACGACGTCTACGGGGAAGACCCAACGGTGCTGCGACTTGAGGCGTTCGGCGCGGAACTTCTTGGAAAAGAGGCCGCTCTGTTCGTTTCGTCGGGGACGATGGGGAACCAGCTTGCGATCGCATGCCTCACGCGCCCCGGCGACGAAGTGATCGTCGGCGAAGGGGCTCACGTCGCCTTCTACGAATCGGGGGCCGGCCCGGCGCTTTCGGGCGTCCAATTCCAAACGGCTGGAATCGATGGATTTTTCGGCACTTCGGATCTTGAGGAGGCGATGAAGCCGCGAGCCTACTGGTGCCCGCGAACGTCTCTCGTTTGCGTGGAAAACACCCATAACCGCGCTGGCGGGCGCATCCTCGACGCCGCCCACCAAGACGCGCTCGTTGCGGCGGCCCACCGCCTGGGCCTCAAAGCCCACCTCGATGGCGCACGACTGTGGAACGCCGCCGCAGCGACCGGCCTCCCGATGGAGCGCTTCACGGCCCCCTTTGACACGGTAACCGTTTGCTTTTCCAAAGGTCTAGGGGCCCCTGCTGGGTCGCTCTTCGCCGGGACGCGCGCGGTCGTAGAAGAAGCGCGACGCTTCCGAAAGCGTTGGGGCGGGGGGATGCGCCAGCTCGGAATCCTCGCGGCGGGCGCGCTCCATGCCGTGAAGCACCACCGGAGCGGCCTCGTCGACGATCACGTTCACGCAAAGCGTCTCGCCGACGCGCTTTCTTCCGCGGGCGTCGTGACGCCGCCCGAGACGAACATCGTCCTCGTCGATCTTTCCATCTCCGCCGACGCAGTCGCTGCCGCCGCGAAGCGCCACGGGGTGCTCGCGAGCGTTTTCGGGCCGAAGCGCCTCCGTTTTGTTACCCACCGTGACGTCGACAGCGCCGCCATCGACCGCGCCGCCGCTATCGTCGTCCACGTCATTGCCGAACTCACCCTCGCCGCCGGGCAACCGGGTCTGGAGCTCTCGTGATGGGCCGCCGCTTGCCGCTTGCCGCGTATACGATTGTTTTTGCAGGCTTTTCACCGTTGGCGGCTTGCGGCCCCGGGAAGCTGGCCGCGTATACCGTCGACGTCGCCGAAGCGCGGCGGGCGGAGAGCGCAGGTCGCTTTGACGAGGCGACGGCCGCCTGGGCGCGCGCCCACGATACGGCAAAGAACCCGCGCGATCGCGCCTACGCGGGCCTTAGGGAAGCGCAAGCGCTCGCACGCACGGGAGATTTCGCCGGCGCACGTGCCTTCCTCCTCGCCAACTACCCGGACGTCAACGCCCCCTACGGAGCCGAAGCGAAGAACGCCGCGGCGAGCTACGCAGAAAAAAGTGGCGACGCGGCGACCGCCGAGCGCGAGTTTACCGCCCTCTACCGGGGGGCTCCAAGCCACGGGGTCTCGCGCGCGGCCTTCCTGCGCGTGCTCGCCGCCGTCGAAGGGCGGAACGGCCCTGAAGCGGCGATCCTCTTTCTCGCTGCGGAAGAGAAGACGCTCGCCGGGACCGAACTGGAAGAGCACGTCGTTTACGAGCGCGCCAAGCGTTTGGATCAACTTGGAAAAACGGCAGACGCTGTCGCCCTGTACGTGGCCGTCGCCGACCGCTTCCCCTACCCGAAAGGGGCCTATTTCGACGACGCCCTCTTCCATGCGGCCGAAATCGAAGCGCGAAGCGGCCAAGGGGAGACGGCGGTCGTTCACCTGAAGCGGCTCCTCGCGGTCCGCGAAGTCTCTGAATTTCTTGGTACCTACCAGCGCCCGCGCTTTACGCCCGCGCTTGCGATGCTGGCGCGCCTCCAAGAGACCGCCCTTCATGACCGGGGTGCCGCAGAAGCCTCCTGGCACCGACTCGCGACCGATTTCACGACGTCGACCCTCCGCGACGACGCCCGTTTCCATGAGGCTCGCCTCCGCCATCTCGCCGGCGACGAGGGGGCCGCATGCCAAAAGCTCCAGTCCTTGCAGAAGGATATGCCCGATTCCCCCTGGTCATCGTGCAATGGAGAATTGTGCCCGACGCTCGCGCCTTCGACCGCGCCTTCCACGAATTCGGGCGACTCCACGAAGGCGAAGCGTGACGTCGGCTGCCGCGACTATGTGCGCGACACGTGGAACACCGGTTTCCACGACTGATCGGAGGCGGAAACGCGAGACGAAAAAAACGCCCTGCCGACCAAGTCGGTGGGGCGCTTTTCAACATAAAAAAGGCGTCTTGCGTCGATCAGACTTCGTCGTCGGGCTCGGCCTCGCCTTCTTCCTCGTCTTCGTCTTCGTCCTCGTCGTCTTCGTCCTCGAAGTCGTCGTCGAACTCTTCGTCGGCTTCTTCCTCTTCGTCGTCCGCGGCAGCAGCCGCTTTTTTCTCGAATTTGACGTCAATTCCGATGTCGCCGAGCTGGGCGTCAACGAGCTCGAAGAGCTCATCGACGTCGTCGCCCGACCACTCTTCGAGCATGTCGGTGAGGAACTCGTAAAAATCGCCGTTGTCGAGACGGCGCTCGATTTCCTCCACCTGTTCTTCGGTGAAAGCTTCGAGAATATCTTCGCGCAGCGTCTCGGTATCGCCTTCTTCGATGGCGTCTTGAGCCGAGAGTCTGATCTGCCGCACTGCGCGCTTGTCGAGAACGATTTCCATCGTTGTTGTGCTCCAAAAAAGCGCTCGGCCCGTGAGGTGAGTACGGCGGGGGGCCCGGCGCGGTCCGCCCACTACTCAACGCACAAATCGTGTCAAGCATCGAACTTCAGGAGGTCGACGCACCGAGGCGACGATTTCTGCGAATGCCAGCATTTTACCTCGCGGCATCGCAGGCCCGTCCCGCGGCGGAAACGTGCAATCCTTCGGCACGTTTTTCGAACGCGCGCCTCCGCTACCCCGCGCGTCGCGGCGCCCGCGCAAATCTCGGCGCCGCCCCGCAGGCTTTTGTGTAGCTTGCCGCCGGTGACGCGCGCCTCCGTTTTCCAGCGTCTTCGTCGGGCCGCTTGTGCCGCAAGCGCCCTTTATGGCTTCGGTTTCCCCACAACGGCGGCTGCCGACGCGCCGGTTCCCACGGCGAACGTATCGCCGGAGGCCGCCGAAAAGACCGAGGTCGGGGCGACGGCCCTGGGCAGTGCACCGCTCGTGCCGCGGCAATCGCGCGGTTACACCCTGGGGGGCGTCGGGTTCGCGACTGAAGTCATCCTGAGTCCAGGCGCGCTGTGCCGACGCACCGGTGAGCCGTGCGTTTTCGGAAGCGGCGCCGGCATTTTTGCCACGGGCGGCTACCGGTTTCCGAGCGGCTGGTCGGTCGGCGGCACCTACGAAATGACCAAGCACGAGTCGAACAAGATCTATCGGCTCGCGATGCTTCAGCAGCTTCAGTTCAACCTCCGCTACCTCGCCCCCTCCGGTCGCGCAGTGGCGCCCTGGGCGGGCTGCGGCGTGGCGGCGATAGGCTACGGCGAAAGCTGGGGGTTTGACACCGGCGGCGGCTCGGCATTTCTCGAAGGGGGCGCCGAGATCCAACTCTCGCGTTCGTCGTCGCTGCGGCTCGGTGCCGCCTACCGGGGGCTGGTGTTTGGCGGCTACGTCGACTCGGCCACGCAGAAGCGTCCGGCGGCTTTTGCACAGACCTTGGGCCTCATCGTCGCGCTCGAGTCCCACGACTTTTAGCTCGGGCGCTACGTATTCGGCCCCGCGGCTTCACGCTTGCGGCCCTTGTGCGCGGCACTCGACGCCAATCCGGCGGCTGGTCGCGCAGAATTCGGTCGGCGAGCTACCGACGGTTCTTGACGGAACAGAGGGGTGTAGTGTCCCATCCGCCGTCCGTGAATTGCAGCTCTTGCGGTAAGACCAATCCCGAAGGCCTCTTCTTTTGCCAGGAGTGCGGCAATCGCCTCGTCGCGCCTGCAGCACCCGCGGCCGCCGCGCCGCCGGCAGTTGCGGCGCCCGCTCCCCACGGGCCCTGCGCCACGTGCGGAGCCCAAAACCCTCCCAACTTTCGGTTTTGCCTCACCTGCGGAGGGGAGCTTACGGCCGCGGCCGCGCCTCCAGCGGCGGTGGTCGCACCGGTTGCGCCCCCGGCCGCCGCGCCAGTGCTCGCCACTCCCGGAACGGTGCGGCAAGAGGCAGTCGTCCCGCCGACCGCTCCCGCGGCGTTCGGCGCCGGGCGCGTCTGCCCCGGATGCACCAAGGAAGCGGACGACGCCTCGGTCTTCTGCCGGTTTTGCGGCACAAAGCTACCGCCGACCGCCCCGGCGTCCGTTCAAGCGGCCCCCGTGCCTGTCGCGGTGCCCGTTCCGGTTCCGGTTCCAGTGCCTGCCGCCCCCGCGCGCACGCTCGTCGGGCGACTGATTGTCATCGCGAAGGACGGCAGCGAAGGGGTCAGCCACAGCGTTTACGAGCGCCTCGACATCGGGCGAAACGAAGGGGACATTCGGATCCCTGACGACCGGTTCCTTTCGCCGAAACACGCCCGGATCGAGCTCCGCGAAGGGCGGCCCTACCTGGTCGACACGAGCGAAGGGAACGGAATTTACCTTCGTCTCCGCCGGTCGAGGACGGGGACAGAAGCGGGACCGGTGCCGCTTGCCGATCAAGACCTATTCTTGGTGGGGCAGCAGGTGTTAAGGTTCGAAGCCGTGTTGGGCACCGAAGACCTCACCCCCGCGCGTATCGGGCAGGACACGTTCCTGTTCGGGACGCCTGCGGCCCGTCGTTTCGGTCGTCTCGTGCAGCGTGGTGTCGAGGGAACTTCCCTCGATATTTACAATCTTCGCCGGAGCGAAACGGTTATCGGGCGTGAGTCCGGCGACATCGTTTTCACGGACGACCCCTTCCTTTCGCGGCGCCACGCGGCGGTGCGTATTGAAGAGGGGGGCGCCCGTGTGTCGCTCTGGGATCTCGGCTCGTCGAATGGCACGTTTTATCGCCTCCGCAACGACGTCGAGCTGCGCCACAAGGACCAGTTCCGCGTCGGGCAGCAATTGTTCCGACTGGAGCTCCAGCCCGCCTTTGGCGGGCTCAAGGAGTGAGGAAAGCTTTCCGTGACCCAGCTTGAAGTGAATGCTCAGCCGCCCGGCGGCCCCTTGGAAGTTCGTCTATTTGCACGGACGGATGTCGGCCAGATCCGCGAACACAACGAGGACAACTTCCTCGTCGCAGATCTTTCGAACCGCAGCCGCGGCCTCTTGGAGGTCTCCCGAACCACGACCCTCGCCCAACAAGGCATGCTCTTCGCCGTCTGCGACGGAATGGGCGGTGCTGCTGCGGGCGAAGTAGCGAGCCAGATGGCGGTCGACATTCTCTTCGAGAAGATGTCGGAAAGTGCCTCCGTCGAACCGCCGCCTGATCGCAACGAGGTCGCACGGCGTCTCGTACGCTCCGTCGAGATCGCCGGGGCCCGGATTTTCCAAGAGGCGAAATCCGATCGCTCCCGCCGCGGCATGGGTACGACGGTCACCGCGGCTGCGTTGGTCGACAACCACCTATTCCTCGCCCAAGTCGGCGATTCCCGTGGTTATTTGCTTCGCGCTGGCAAACTGACGCAGGTCACGCGTGACCAATCGTTGGTGAACCAACTCATCGAGGCCGGCCAGCTCACCGAAGAAGAGGCCGAGACCTTCGAGCACAACAACATCATCCTGCAGGCGCTCGGCACCGCAGACACCGTCCAAGTCGACTTGACCTACGTCGAGCTTCGCCGCGGCGACTTGCTGATGATGTGCAGCGACGGCCTGTCGGGAATGATGCGCAACGACGACATTCGCGAGCTTCTCCTGTCCTCGACGGAGCCCGAGCAGATGTGCAAGGCGCTCATCGATCGTGCGAATCAAGCAGGTGGTCACGACAACATCACTGTTATTGTTGCCCATTTCGACGGAGAAGCGCTGCCAGGGACGACCGCAGAAGACGAGCTCAAGTACCGCAAGTACACGCTCCCGGCCGACCCGAACTCGAGCAATCGCGTGCACTCGATCGCGCCGCCCGCGAAAAGCGGCGGAAATGACGCGCCCGCCTCTTTAAAGGGGGCACCGAGCGCGCCGCCGGCGCCGATGCTGTACGACCCGGCCGACGACGCGATCGACCTGCCGGGGACCCACATCCCCGGGTGGCAAGTGGCGGCCCTGGTGCTCGGCGTTCTTCTTTTCCTTGCGGGCGCCGGCTGGGCGTTTCTCCGATAGTCGCTTTGCGCAGGGCCCAACCTCCCCTAGTGAACGCATCGTGAGTGGAAGCCGCAGAGAATTCGACCGGTTCGACCCGCAGGGCCTCTATGCGTCAACGGGGGACCTCGCCGACATGGTCGCGGCGCGGCGTTACCCCGTGTGCGACATCTGCGATGGGCCGCTTTCCGACGACGAAGAGGGCCCGTTGAACGGCAAAGGGTTCTTCCTTGAGGCGCGCGGCGACGAGCGGCGCGTGCACGAGGTTCCCCTTTGTCCAGCATGTGCAACGGGGATCGGAGTGGCCGTCCGCCGGGCCATCGAGCTGGAAGACGAAGAAGGCTGAGTGACCTAGCGAAACAGCGTCCAGTGGAGCAGGTCTAAGAGGTCGCGGCTCAGGCTGCGTCCTCCGGCGATTCCCCACTCGTTGGCGTCCCAGCCGTGGGCGTGGTTTCCACGAGCGACGTACGCTTCGCTGGCGCCCACCTGTTTCCGAATTTCGGCGCGGCGAGTGACCTCTTCGATCTGACGGCGAAGCTTTGCCTCCTCATAGGCGGGCGATGCGACGAACGTCAGGGCGTCGTGAAGCTCACCGCGATCGAACCACGTTCCGTGCTCGCGACACACGTCGATCAGCACGCCCGAGCGGTGGCCAAAGTTGACGCGATTCATCCTAGCGCCACAGACCGGGCACGGGAGGTACATCGCTTCGACCTCCGCGTGGTCTCCACCGGCCGGCTCTTCGTCAGGGACGATGCCAATCTTTGCACTTTGCACATATTCGTCGAGCTGGCGGTGATCGAGGAACACGCCCCCACACGAGTGACACTCGCAGGTCCCGCCCGTGACGTAACGCCCTGTTTTGGCAGGGGGTCCAAAGGCAACAAGACGCCCGTGGCAGCGCGGACAGGGCATCCCGAAGCCGTCGAGCAATGGGGCTTCGGCGACTGCCGCGCGCACGGCAGCGCTTCGATAGGGTCCCGCTTCCGGCACACCGATCGGTACCGGCTCCACGTAGCTCGCGCCGCACGCGCAGCGGATGGTGGCGCCAGGAAAGGCGGGCGCCAGCACGGCGCCGCAGCGAGCACAATTCATGGCGACGGAGTGTACACCGCCGGAAGGCCATCGCGAAACGACCAACGGCACCAACAAACGGCCCTCGCCGGACCGAGAACGATTGACGCCCGAAGGATTTCGCGTAAGTTGCGCGCGCTTCGTTCCGAGTTGTTGGCCGCTACGGTCGACGGTGCATTCGGCACGCTTGGTCCAGCGAGGCACTTTCGAGGTCCCGACGCGGATGCGTCTGCACGGGGCCCTTCACAGAAGCAGAATCCATGGCACTCACGATCGAGAGCAAGACGGAACTCGTTGAAAAGTTCCGCACCCACGAGAGCGACACCGGCTCTCCGGAAGTCCAGATCGCGCTCCTCACGGCGCGTATCACCTACCTCACCGAGCACTTCAAGACCCACGCGAAGGATCACCACTCGCGCCGCGGGCTCCTGAAGCTCGTCTCGAAGCGCCGTGGTCTCCTCAGCTACCTCAAGAAGGTCAGCCTCGATCGCTACCGCAAGGTCGTCGCGGCGCTCAACCTCCGCAAGTAAGTGCCTAGCGGGACGGTGCAAGCCGTCCCGCTTCGCTTTGTGGTTCGTTTTTTTCTCTAAAACACCGCATGGTGCGTGTGTTTTCGCTCGGGACCTTTTGCTCTTCGATTTCGGTGCGGCGCCCTCCACTTGCCCGGGCCCGCCGTCTCTCGCGACGCCGCTTCCAGCAAATTCGCTGGCGGTCGCGAACGGACGGGCCCCGCTTCGAAACCGAGGAACAAGGACCGAGCCCTCCCCGTCCACCCGCTCTGCGGAGCCGGTAAGCGGAATCCCACGTGTGCATCGTGCAGCCGATCGCTGCGCCGTGCATCTTCTGGAGTTTCATCGAAATGTCCTTCGTTCGCGAATCGATTCTCATCAACGGCAAGCCACTCACCCTTGAGACCGGCCGCCTCGCCAAGCAGGCCCACGGGTCGATCTTGATCACCTACGGCGAGAGCGTCGTCCTCGTGACCGCCGTCTCCGGCGAGGAGCGTCCCGGTCTCGACTTCTTCCCGCTAACCTGCGAATACTTTGAAAAAACGTTCGCTGCCGGCAAGATTCCGGGCGGCTTTTTCAAGCGTGAAGGGCGCCAGCGCGACGAAGAAATTCTCACGTCGCGCCTGATCGATCGCCCCTGCCGGCCGCTCTTTCCCGAAGGCTTCAAGAAGGACACGCAGATCATCGCGACGGTCCTCTCTTCGGACAAAGAAAACCCGACCGACGTCCTCGCCCTTTGCGGCGCCAGCGCGGCCCTCCACATCTCGGACATCCCCTGGGACGGCCCGCTCGCCGGCGTCCGCGTCTCCCGCGTCGACGGCCAGTTCATCGCCTTCCCGACGTTCGCCCAGCAGGAGAAGTCGGACCTCGACATGGTCGTCGCCTGCTCGAAGGACGCGATCGTCATGGTCGAAGGCGGCGCCGCCGAAGCCAGCGAAAAAGAAGTCATTGATGCCCTCTACTTCGCGCACAAGGCGGCTCAGCCGGTCATCGAATTGATCGAAGCGCTCCGCGGCGCGGTCGGCAAGACCAAGCGTGAGTTCGTCGCGCCGAAGCTCGACGCAGCGATCGCGAAGAAGATCGCGAAGCTCTGCGACAAGGGGATCCTCGAAGCGTCCCTCATCAAGGAAAAAGCGAAGCGTTACGCGGCCTATAAGACCGCCAAAGACGAAATGGTCGCCAAGCTTCATTCGGACTTGGGCGAAAAGTTCGCCGAGAGCGAGAAGCTCATCAAGAACGAATTCGACGAACGTAAATACCACGTCGTTCGCGAATACGTGATGGCGAAGAACAAGCGCATCGACGGCCGTAACCCGGCAGACATTCGCGCCATCATGACGGAAGCGGGCCTTCTCCCCCGCGTACACGGGTCGGCCCTCTTTCAGCGCGGCGAAACCCAGGCGATCGTCACGGCGACGCTCGGCACCTCCGCCGACGAGCAGAAGATCGACGGTCTCAACGGCGAGAAGTGGAAGCGCTTCCTCCTCCATTACAACTTCCCCCCCTTCTCGACCGGCGAAACCAAGCCGATGCGCGGCCCCGGCCGTCGCGAAGTCGGTCACGGAGCGCTCGCCGAGCGCGCCCTCGCCCGAATGATCCCCGGGAAAGAGTCGTTCCCGTACACGGTCCGCGTCGTCTCCGAGACGCTTGAGTCGAACGGTTCGTCGTCGATGGCGGCCGTCTGCGGCGGCACGATGGCGCTCATGGACGCCGGCGTCCCGGTGAAGTCGCCGGTCGCCGGCATCGCGATGGGGCTCATCTCCGACGGCAAGCGCTTCGCGATCCTCAGCGACATCCTTGGTGACGAAGATCACCTCGGCGACATGGACTTCAAGGTCTGTGGCACCGAAAAGGGCATCACCGCGATTCAAATGGACATCAAGATCGCCGGTCTTTCCCGCGATATCTTGACGCGCGCCCTCGATCAAGCGAAGGACGGCCGTATCCACATCCTCGGAAAGATGATGGAAACGCTCTCCACGGCGCGCACGGAGCTCTCGAAGCACGCGCCGCGCATCACCACCGTAAAGGTGAAGCCGGATCAGATCCGCCTGATCATCGGCCCCGGCGGAAAGACGATCAAGGGCATCGTCGATCAGACCGGTGTCGCGATTGATGTGGAAGACGACGGAACGGTAAACATCGCATCGAGCGACAGCGACGCCGTGAAGCGGGCCCTCGACATCATCAAGGGGCTCACGGCGGAGCCGGAAGTCGGCGCGATCTACAAGGGCACCGTCACCCGCATCACCGACTTCGGCGCCTTCGTTGAAGTTCTCCCCGGCACCGACGGCCTCCTCCACGTCTCCGAGATGGCCCACACCCGCGTCGAGCGCGTGTCGGACATCCTGAAGGAAGGGGAAACGATCGAGGTCAAGGTCCTCGAAGTCGGCCGCGACGGCAAAATCCGCCTCACGCGACGCGAACTGCTCCCCCTCCCCGAGGGCGAGGAAGGCGAACGCGCCGCCGAGCGCATGAAGGCCTCCCGCGACGGCGGCGGTGGCCGTGAAGGTGGCGGTGGCCGTGAAGGCGGCCGCGACGACCGCCCCCGCCGCGATGGACCGCGAAGCGGCCCGCCGAGCCGTGATCGCGGACCGCGCGGCCCGCGCCGCGACTGAGACGGGCAACCGTCCGAAGTCTTCGAAGATCCTCACGAAAGACGCCGTTCGCAGCTTGCGGACGGCGTCTTTTCGTTGAGCGGACTTAAAGGCTTGAGCCGCCCTTCTTGGGCCCCTCAAACTTCTTCGGGTCGGGCGCTGGCGTGAGGCGCGGCGCTTCCGTCGAAATCGGCTTTGACTTCGGTACCGTCGCCGTAGGAACCGGCGTTGTCGGCACAGCGCTGGGGAGCGTGGCACCACTTGCCGACGGAACGATCGGCGGCGCGAGGCGTTCCTGGGCACGCTTCCGTGCATTCTGCACCGGCTGCGTCCCGTCCCCACTCGGGTCGAGCGCGCGGGCGCGATCGAGCGTCTCGATGCACCTCGTTGGATCGCCAGTCTCGCAGAGGCCAAACGCCCCATTCCGAAGGCGCTCCGCTTCGACGACCGGCGAGTCGGGCGTCACCGACACCGGGGTCTTCCGTGAAGCAACCATGTAAATCCCTGCGACAATTCCGAGGGCGGCAAGCAAGCCGAGCTCCGCACGCCAGTGCTCACGGAAGTGCTTCCGTAAGCGCGACACGCGTTGGCGCACGCGGGGCGCCGGTAGGTTTTCTGCCTCGGCGATCGCCTCGAGCTTCTCCCCCTCCCCTTCGCGAAGCAACCATTCCAAGGTCTTGGCCTGGTCGACGCCGGGCGGGAGTCGTTCCATCGCCCAACGCAGGAGATCGGCCTCCCCGGCGATCGGGCCTACCGCCGCAGCATCGCCCGCGTCCCCGGGCTCGTCCGTGAGCACTTCGCGCCGGGTGCGCCGGTGGTGGTCAACCGCTTTATTGCGTAAAATCCCGTAGATCCACTTTCGCAGCTCCTCAGGTTCTTCCGGGCGCGTCTTGGCGGCGAGCGCCTCCAGGAGGACTTGCTGGACGAGATCCTCGGCGTCGGCGTCATGGACGCGTCGACGCGCCAGCGCAAGGAGCGCCTGCCGGAACGGGGCGTTGATCACAGGTTCGGACATGGTGGCTCTTCCAACGGCGGGACGCCCCCTATCGCAGACGCCCGCGAAAGTGTGACGATGCCCCAAGCACGACCGGGCAAAACAAGAAACCCGCGTCAGCACGCTTGCTGAACGCGGGTCTCGGGGCGATAGCGTCGAAAATCAGGTCGCTGCTTCTTCCTCGGCAGAACCGGCCGCGAGCGCGTCGAGGAGGGCCCCTTTGGTCTTCGGTCCCGCGATGCCATCGGCGGTCAGGTCGGCGCGCTCTTGGAAGCCCTTCACTGCGTCACGGGTCTTCGGCCCGTCGATGCCGTCAAGGTTTCCCGGGTCAAAACCGAGCTTATCGAGCGCGACCTGAAGGCCGAGCGTGTTGTCGAGGTCGATAAAACCGAACTTGGGCGAGGTGTGCTGGAAGCTCATGGCGCGCGAGGGTTTCACGAAAGAACAGGGACGTCAAAGGAGCGCGTGCGCGCAGCTCAGATTCGTTGCGTTGCCCACGCGACGAGCTCCAACAGCGACCGACCGGCCCCCGCCGACAATCGCTGCGGGCTCGAGCATTCGTGGTACCTTCCGCGCCCGCAATGGTGAAGAAGCTGAGTCTCGGTGGGGGCAGTGCGTCGACGGCGAGTCGAGTTTCCCGCGGCGCGAAGGTCGTCGAGAGCGACGAAGTCCTCGAACTGTTCTTCGATGTCGGCATTGTCTTTCACGATGTCTGCGTCGTCGTTCCGGACGCCATGGTCGGCTTCGTCCCCTTGGATCGCTCGGTCCCGGCGGAGAAGTCTGCCGTTCGTCGTGCCGAGCCCGGCGAAGATGCCGATATTGAGATTCCCCTCGCCGACGCATTGACCGATCTGGCAGGACGCTGGATTCCCATCCCGTATCCGCTTTCGAATCCGCTCGCCGCCCAGCTCTGGATCGATCCGCTCAGCGAAGACGGCTCCTTGCGGGCGGTGCTCGCCGTCGACACGACCTCCGCGACGGGCGGCGTCGCCGAGAATGGTGCGGCGGTCGCTGCCGGGAAACTCCTCGACCCGGTGATCGACGCCGGGCGCCCCTACCGCGCCCTCGGAAAAGGGGAAATCGGCCCCTTCCTCGACATTGCCGCCGTTCGGACCCTCGCCGAACGCCTCGAGCGTCAGGGGATCGCGAAGCCGCTCTTCAAGCTGGCCGCCCTCGCCGAGACGATCGCCCCCCAGCTCCCGCGCCTGCTCCTCGCCCGCGTCGACGATCGACCGGCCATTGGAGTGACGCTTGTCCTCGATTTTGGCAATAGCCGGACGACGGCGCTGCTCGTCGAAGGGGCCGGTCAAGACGACGTCCTCGCGATTCCCCTTCAATTGCGGAATTTCGCGAATCCGACCGAATTTGAAGACGGCCCTTTCGACTCGCGCGTGACCTTCCTCCCGAGCCCCTTTGACGGGGCGCTCGCGACCGGAGACGGCTTTGTTTGGCCGTCTGTCGCGCGCCTCGGACGCGAAGCCCAAGACCGCGCCCTCGAAACGCCCCACCGGTACCCGGTCACCCTCTCGGGGCCGAAACGCTACCTGTGGGACGCCCGATCGACCGACGAACGCTGGCACGTCGCTCGCGCTATTCACGGCGATTTTCCAACAGTTTCTGGCCGCTTGCTCAAGTACGTTGACGAAGGCGGCGGAGGGCTCATTCTGCGCGCCGACGGCCCGAGCGCACCGGCCGACCCTCGCTATGCCCCGCGCGCGATGATGCTTTTCGCGCTCGCCGAAATTCTGTCCCAGGCGAACGCGCAGGTCAACGGGAAGGCCTACCGGAAATTCCAAGGAAAAGAGCAGAATGCCCGCTTCCTTGAGCACGTGGTGTTGACGTTCCCCTCAGCCATGAGCGCGGAAGAGCGCTCGGTCTACGATGCGCTGGTCCGCAACGCCGTGCACCTCGTCACGAGCTTGTTCCACCTCCCGGATGCCCGAAAGCCGAATTTTTCTGTCGCGGATAAGGGCTACTACCCCTTCCTTTTTGCCGACGAAGCGCTCGCGGCTCAAATGGTCTACGTCTACGAGGAAGTTCGGAACACGTTCTCAGGAAGCTTCGAGGACTTTGCCAGCGTCTACGGGAAAGACGGCAAAGTTCGCATCGCGTCGGTCGACATCGGCGGCGGCACGACCGACGTCCTTGTTGCCGACTACGAGGATCGCCTCCCCGGCGTCGGCACGGCGCTTTCGATCTCGAAGGTGTTTCAAGATGGAGCCGACATTGCCGGCGATGAAGTGTGCCGCGCCCTTCTTGAGGGGGTCATCCTCCCTCAGATTTTGGAACAAATTCCGTCCCCTGCGGCCCGCCGTGCTTTCGCTCAGCTCTTTGATCGCGGGGACGCCGGTCGCGGTTCGAGCTGGCGCACCCTTCGCGCCCGCCTTGTTCCTCACTTCTGGCTTCCGCTCGCTCGCCTGTTTTGGGGGTTTGCCGAAGGGAAGACTCCCGAAAACTACAGCGCCGAGAAACTCTATTTGACCGGCGATGCCTTCCAGGCCTTCGGCGTGGAGGCGCCGACCGGCACTCTCCTCGATGAAGGGGATCGGATTATTCTCGAAACGGTCAAAGACTTCCCGGGCCTCCGGAATCTGTTTTTCCGGTTTGACCTTCGCGCCGTCGAGGAGGCGATCCTGCGCGTCCTTCGCGAGCCGCTCCGCCGCTTCGGCGACCTCCTCGCCCAGCTCGACGTTGACGTCCTTGTGCTTGCAGGGCGCACCGCCAAACTCCCTGTCGTTACACGTCTTTTTTCCGAAGAGCTCTGCGTCTCGCCGCCGCGCATCAAGTCGATGGCCGACTTTGCCGTCGGCGAGTGGTACCCGTCCAGCTTTCGCCGCGACGGAAAGATCGACGACCCGAAGTCGACGGTCGTCGCCGGGTGCGCGATTCTCCACCTTGCTAGCCGAAATCGGATCCCCGGATTTCTCCTGGATCGCATCGTCGAGGCGCCCGCAACGCCGATCTACGGCCTCTGGCAAGAGGGGGAACCCCACCTCCCGGCCGCCAACGAACTCTTCGCCGGCGAAGAAAAAGATTCGCCGCCCTTCGTGTTCACCAACCGGATGCTGCTGGGTGTTCGCCGAGTCGCCTCGGAGGAGATGGACGCCGCGCCCCTCTTCGAAGTCGTCCCGGCGACGACCGACGTCGCGCAAGCGCTCCTGGACGACCGCGTTGAGCTCCGCTTTCGGCGCGATACCGACGGGCGGCCGGTCGTCTCCAGCGTGAAATCTCAGCGAAAACTCTACGATTTTTCACCGGCTGATTTCCGCCTCGTCCTCCGCACCGCCGCGCAAGACCGCTACTGGCTCGACACCGGCGTATTGCGCACGGAAGGGGCCCTCCTCGCGCGCGACGGCAGCAACGTGGGGGCGCGCCGTGACTGAGCGCGCAAGAACCGAGGAATTTCTAGCTGCGCTGCTCCGCTCCATCGATCGGGACCGCCTCGGTCGCGAACTCGAAGCAGTCCTGCCCGATCGCGGCGCGGCGACCCCTTCGCCGGCAAGGTCGGTCGACGGCGACGGTCCGCTCGCCACGAAGCTCCTGCTGACCGACCTGCTCGACGACGACATCGTCGGCGCCCCCTCGGCATCGCCGAACTATCCGCTGCGCGTGCTCTTCGGGACGCTCTCGGCGAAGCTGACGACCGACGCCGGCTTCGCCTTTGCGATCGCCCTTTCGGCGCTCTTTCGACTGCCCCTCGGCGACGAGGCACGCCTCATCTACGCTCTCGAAACCTCCAGTGCTTTCTACGTTTTTTGCGAATCGTGCGCGATTGACGGGAAAGCGCGATCCGCCATGGCGCCGCTCTTGGCCACGTTGCTCTCGTCGGAACTCGGGCCCCTCGAACTCGTGTCTGTCGAGGGGGCCCGCACCTTCGACTCGTCCGTCCACGAGCGTGCGCCCGGCGCCTCCCCCCACGCCGCCGCGATTTCGCGACCGGCCAGCTTTCTCTGCCGCGTTCGAGGCACCGGTGCCGTCCGCAAGCGCGCTTGGGTCGTGACCTAACCGAATGCCTGCACACCGCATACATGCATTCCGCAAGGATGGAGTAGGAACGTGGCGAACGAATTGAATTGGCTTCCGAATTTGGTCTCTGGCGTCTCCCTTTGGCGGCTCGTCGGCGACCTCAACGATCCGCGCTTTATGGACGGCCGGCTGCTCGCGCCGGAGACGGAGGGGCCCGACACACTCCCGACCGACGTCCGCTGGAACACCGGGGACGCGATCCCCTTGCCGACCGCGCGGACCTCCCACCCCGAAGCGGTCGAAACCGCCATCGCGGAGTTTCGTGCATGCCTTGCGCGGGTGGAAAAGGAGCTGGCCAACAAAGAATCGCCGTTCCACAAATTCAAAGATGCCTTCGTCGTCCCGAGCGCAGAGACCGGCGAAAATTACTACTTCGATCCGACCGACAAAAAGCTCCGCGTCGCGAACTGGGGCGCGTCCCCCCGCGCCATCGGCGGCAGCGGCAGCTTCCTAGGTATGGGCAGCCTCGCCCAGCTTTTTGCGCCGGCCACCGCAGCGGCGGTCGCAGCGGCTCCGGCGGTTGCGGTTGCGGCCGCGGCCGCTGCGGAGCCCCCGAAGGAGGCGCCGAAGCCCCCCGAGGAAGAGGAAAAAAAGCCAAAAGAAGAGCAAAAGAAGGGGGAAAGAAGCCTCCTCGCTGCGATTCTGATCGCCGCCCTTCTGGCGCTTCTCGTCGCACTGTTTCTTTGGAAGTTCCGCGATTGCAACGATCGCGGCGCGGCGATCGATGCCGGCGGGGATGCCCTCGCCGACGCGGCGCTTTCTGACGGAAGCGCCGACAGCGCCGTTGATGGAGGCACCGACAGCGGCCTCGATGGCGGCTCCGATGCGAGCGACGGCGGAGATGCCGGCGACAGCGGAGCAGACGCTTCCGACGGCGGAGACGCGGGGACGCTCGCCGAAGACGACGACGTCATGATCGACGAAACCGACGTACAATCGGAGGTTTCCGTCGACAGCGACACGTCTTTGAGCGGCAGCTCAAAGACGTACACGACCTCCAAAGGGAAGCTCACCGTCGCCGGCGGGGGCAAGGGGAAGCTCGGAAAAACCCCCGGACGCCATCGCGTCTACGTCGCGAAAGACGCCGTCGCCTGGCGGGTTGCAAACGGCAAGGAGAAGGTCGTCCGCACCCTCGACGAAGGGCATCGCTTCGATGCTTGGGTCGGCGAAGGGGCCTCCTTCGAAGGCGTCCGCGTCGAGTACAAGGACGCCGCCGGCAAGTGGCACGTTCATTGACGGCACTTGGCCCCCTCGCGCTCGGGGCGCTCATTTGCCGTTCCCTACGCTTCAAAGCGACTAGCGTCTCTTTCGCTACGCGAATGTTGCCCTTCTTTTCCGCTTCCGCACCTTTGCCTTTGAACCGCACCCAGGATCCGAATGACCTCTGAAGCGACCTCCCGTGAAGCCTCCTCGAAGATTGCGACGCTCGTCGCCGCCCTCGATCGTGCCTACGGACTGGCCAGCTCCCTGAGTGACGCCGCCGAGGAACGGGAGACGCTCCAAGCGCTGCGACTACGTGCCAAAAAGCTGGCGCGCGCCGCTTCGCGGAAGCAGGCGCTCGGCCTCTTTGGCCCCTCGCAGGCGGGAAAGAGCTTCCTCGTCGGTGGTCTTCTTGGCCACGACGTCGGGTCCTTAGACGTCCTCGGTCGGAGCGGGCGCTTCGACTTTTTGAAGGAATTGAATCCGAACAAGGGCGTGGAATCGACCGGCGTCGTTTCCCGCTTTACAGCGACGATTCCCTCATTGAGTCGTGGAGATTTTCGGGCAAGCATTCTGCCACTTGAGACGGTTCTTGAGGCGCTCGGTACCGGGTTTCTCGTCGAATGTACGCCGCCTGCGCCCGATCCAGAACGCGTCGACCGTGCCCTTCGGGCCGCACGACTCGCCACAGGCACCTCCGACGCGACCGTCGGCCGTTTCCGCGAAGCGTGGGAGTCGGCGTGGTTCACCCTCGGTAAGAAGTACGGGGACAAGCACCCCTACTTGGCGGAACTCCGCCGGCACCCGGAACTCCAAAGTGGCCGATTTGCGGACGGAATTTCCTCGCGGGACGGTTGGCTTGAGGCCTTCGCGCTCCTTTGGGGGGGCGGTGGCCCGACCGGCGCCGCCCCCGACCTCGACCGCCTCGCGCGGATGATCGTTCTCGGTCTCGACGGCCTCTCCCATCCGGAGGCGGTCGAAGTCGACGCAGCCCATGTCCGCGCCTCCGAGGAGGCGTCGAGCCTGTTGGACGCCTCCTGCCTGAACGCCCTCGGCACCGGATTGCCGGCAATTTCCGTATACAATCCAGCAATTGGCGCCCCGAGCGCCGTCGACCCGGGCCTCCTCGCGGCGCTCGTCGCAGAGATCGCATTCCCCCTGCAGGCGCCAACCGGTTCGCTCCTCGCCGAGGCCGACATCCTCGACTTCCCCGGCGGACGCGCCCTCAAAGGGCTGTCTGGCTTCGGCCCCAAGGAGTTGGCGTCGGGCCGACTCGAAGCGGCTCTCGAAGTCTACAAACGCGGAAAGCTCACGGTTCTCTTTGAGCAATTCACCGTCGAACGGGAGATCACCGTACTCCTCGTCTGCTCGCCGGGGCCGACGAAACCGGAAGCGGCTCAGCTTGCGACTCAGGTCGAAAACTGGATTGAACTTCGCTACGGATCGAAGGTCCCGAAGGACCCGCGCGAGCTCGATCAACCAAGTTTGTTCCTGGCACTTACCAAGTTTGACATGAGCTTGGGGACGCTGCGAAGCGGCAACGCCCGCGAGCGCTGGGAGTCACGCGTCGGGGAAGCCTGCATCGACTTCTGGGCAAAGGGACCGACGTCCTGGGTTCACGCATGGGGCGGAAAAGATAGACCTTTTACGAATCTGTATTGGATTCGAAACCCCTACGCCGACCAGATGATGACGCTGAAGCCGGGGCAGGCCGACTACGCCGTCGTCAAGACCGGCTACGAGGAGTCGGCGGTCGTGCGTCGCCACATCGGGGCTGCCGCCGAAAAATGGGCCGCCGTCGAAGGGGAAGACCCAGAGACCCAGCTCCCGCGGAGCGGCATTCCACTCTTGGCGCGTGCCCTCCGCCAGAAGCTCGCCGAAGACGTGAAAGGGCGCGAGCTCGCCGAAGAAGCACGCGCACTCCATCGAGAGTTTTCGTTGGTTCTTCAGGGACTTGCGCCGACAAACGACGAAGCCGAACTTCGTGCGCGTAAGGTTGCGCAGGCGCAGGGCCTCGCCGATGCCCTTCAAGGGGCGATGACGAAGCAAATGAGCGGCGCGCCGTTCGGAGCGTTCGTCGCCGGAATTTCAATTCCTTACCAAGAGTTGTGGCTCGCTTGTGACCGTCTGTGGGTCGAGACGAGCCGCCTCGCCATCAAGGACAGCGACAAGGTGAAGAAGCTCCTCGTCGGCGTCCTGAAGTGGTGGCGCACGCGCGCGGCGCAGCGACTTCGGGAAGCGGCGGTCGTCCCCCAGGCGGCCGTGGAGACCTTCCTGAAGGAACTCCTCACGGCCAAGCGGCTCGTCGCAAAGTTGGGACCGGCTGTTTTTCCTCAATTTAAGAAGACGCAGGTCGACGTCGCCCTCGTCGCGCGGATTCTCCACGTGAAGACCGTCGATGCCGCCCTCAGCCTGTTTCAAGACGATCCCCGCCGCACGCCCCCTGCGCCGTTTCGACTCAGCTACGCGGAATCGGTGCAGGATGCAGCTTCAGGCGGCATCGACTGGAACGACGTCGACTTTGGCGACGACGACAGCGACGCCCCCGCCCTCCCAACGGTGACCCTCGTGTTTGCCGGGAAGGGGCGCTGCGACCAGTTCCTCGAGAGGCTCGCACCCTTTTATTTGGAAAATGCGGAGCTTGCGCCGGCGGGTGACGTGGCGCCTGAGCGGCGCGCCCTCGGTGAGTTACTGAACGGTTTGGGGGCCGCACAATGACCGATCCGCGCGCCGCCCACGACGACGACCCCTTCGAGGCGACGCCGAGCGACCTTGCGGCCCTGGAGGCCGACGGGGACATCGATGCGCTCCTTGGGATCGCCAAGGAGGCACGCAAAGGGGACCTCCCGCTTGCCCGCGCCGCCTACGAAGCGGCTGGCCGGCTCGGGTCGGGGGATGCGCTCTATGCCCTTGCATTAATTCGCTTTCAATCTGGTGACGAGGGGACGGCGAAGGTCTCCCTCCGGGAAGCGGCCGACAGCGGACACCTCCTTGCGCGGATTCACCTGGCGAATCTCTACGAAACCGGTGCGGTTTACACGCAAGATACCGAGAAGGCGACGAACTGGTACCGGATGGCGGCCCGAAGCGCCGGGATCGACATGGATTCCGAAGATGGGCGACGGCGGCTCGCCGAGCTCGGCGGCATTCGAGCGACGCGCGCCCTCGACGAAGCGGGGGCCCTTGGCGACGAGGAGCGTGAGAAACTGCTGCGAAAAGCTCGGTTGCACGGTGCACGTACCGTCGCCGTGACGAGCCCGGACGCGACGAATCGGCCGGCAGACACAACGCCGCGCGACGAAGCGCTGGCGTCCCCGTCCCTACGCGGCCCCGTCCCCTCCGCGGATTTGTTGGTGGAGCCGACGCGCCAGGAAAGCGCCCCGGCAAAAGCCCCCGCAAAAGCAGCCCCGGCAAAAGAAGCCCCGGCAAAAGCCCCCGCAAAAGCAGCCGCTTCGAAAGCAGAGCCGGCCCGCAAGAAAACGGTGACTCCCCGGCCGAAAGGGCACGGAAGCGCCGTCGACGGCCTCTTCGCAACCCTGTGGACGACGCTCTTCGCCGCTGGCGGTTTGGGGGCGGGTTTCGCCGTTCGCGCCGGGGTCGCCGAACTCTACGCGAAGGGGGAGGCGATTCCCGTCTATGGGACACATGCAGAATACATTTTCCCCTCCGTCGCCCTCACGGTGACGTTCTTGCCGAGCTTCCTCTTTTTCCGCGGAGCGACCGTCCTGAAATCGCTGCCGATCGGAGCCATCGGTTATGCGATCGGAGTCCATCTCGCCAGTGGGCAAATGCGCGTAATTCCGGCTGATTTACTTCCGACGGTCCTCGGAGCCGCGGCGTTCCTCGGGGCGGCTCTCGGTTTTGGACTCTTTGGAGGCGCGAAACCGCGCCCCGTCGCGCCCGTCGAGTTGTAGAGCAGCCGGCTCCCATGGACCGCTCGTCGCACGGCACGGCCGCGCCTGTCCCCCCGGCGCCGGAAGCAAGCTCGGCGGAGCCCCCGACTGCCGGGCGTTCCTTCGCGCTGTTGGCGATTACCGCGCTCGCAGCGGCGACAATTCTGCTGTTAGGACTTCGGCTTACGCTCGCGACCGAGGCGCCCCCCGCCCGACGCCCGCCGGCGCCTCTGGCGCGGCGCACGACGGAACACCTGGCGCTTGTGCTGATTGACGGCCTCCGAGAAGACATCGCGCGCGACCCAGCACGCATGCCCCATCTCGCCGACCGCCTGCAGCGAAATGCCCACGGAACGCTCTGGGCAAGTCCGATTTCCATGACGTCGAGCGCGGTCCTTTCGTTAGGGACCGGCGCACGGGGCGATCTCGAACAGGTCGCAAACAACGAATCTCATGGAAAGGCGCTCTTCGACGATTGGATCGGCCACGTGCGCAGCGACGGCGGGACGACGGCATGGGTCGGTGATGGCGTCTGGGGAAGCATGTATCCCGCAAGTTTTTCTTCAAGTTTTGAAGGAAAGGGGGGGCTCTCGATCGATGCCGAAGAGGATCGGGAGGTCTTCGTCGCCGGGGAGAAAATGCTCGCGCAAGCGCAGCGCCCCACCTTCGTTGTTGCCCATTTTTTAACGCCCGATCATGTCGGTCACGGGCATGGGATCGGCGCCTACTACTACGATTACATTCGTGGTTTTGACGGCCGCCTGGAACATTTTCTCGAGCAGGTTCCGAAAGACACGACCGTCGTCGTCCTGTCCGATCATGGCGCCACCGACGCCGGTACCCACGGCTCGAACACGGAGATTCAACGTCGCTCGCCGTTCGTAGCCTATGGGCCCGGCGTCGTCGCAGGCCCCGTCGACCTCGGCTCCATCGAACAGATTGACCTCCCAGCGACCTTCGCGACGCTGCTCGGTGTCGGCGCGCCGGCCCACGACCGCGGGTGGATTGTCCCGAACTTGCTCGCGATTTCTTCGGAGGCGCAGACGCAAATCGGCTGCCAGCGCCTCGTCGATCTCCGGGCGGTTGCCCACGACGTTGCCGGGGGCTCGGCTGCTGCGCGTCCGCCCGCAACCGCCGAAGGCGGTGAGGAAACGGCCCGCACGAAGGCAGCAGGTTCGCGTGTATCCTGCAGTGATCTGACCGAGGCACGCGCGGAAGCGACCGCCATCGACGAGGCCCTCGGGAAGCGCTCGGGCTCCCTCGGGTGGATCGCAGCGCTCGTCGCGAGTCTTTTTCCGCTCGGCGCTGCGATCAGCCTGTTCTTCGCAAAGCTCCGCGACCGTTTCTTTCCGCTCCTCGCCGGCGCGCTCGCCCTCGTGGCGGCAGCGGCTACGGCCGCCTACAGCCTGGAACTGCTCCCCGGTCGTGGGCCCGACCAAGCACGCGGCGTCCTCTATTTTCTTTGCAATATCCCTCTCTTGGCGCTGCTTTTGCGGCCCCGGGCGACCCTCGCCCGCATTGAGCTTCTCGGCGCGGCGGCTGCGCTCCTTCTTCCGGGGCTCCTCGTCGTCACCGAGACGAAGACGACGCAGCCAGAAGCCTTTGCCTTTGTTGCCGTTACAGCGATCGTTGCCGCGACGTTTGCCTTCCGCCGCGAGACGCGAGACCTCCGCGCGGCGCTCGCCCGTGCGCTCCCGGCGCTGCTCCTCGCGCCGGTGGGTCTCTTCGGCGACAACTTCCTGCCACGGGCCCTGACGGAGCCGCCGGCACGGGGTCGCCTCGTCGCCATGGCTGCATTTGCCGCCTATCCGCTCCTCGCGACATTACTGGGCCTCGGGGCACCGCCTGGGAAGCGTTCGCTTGGGGTCGGCGTGCTCTTGCCGCGCGTCGGGGCGCCGGTCCTCGCACTGCTCCTCCGGGACTTCGCCGCGCCAACCGCCGCAGTGGGGACCTTCTACGGAGCGACGGTCGCGGCCGTCGTGCTCGCGGTCTTTCCGAAAAATCGCAAAATTTTCGGCACATACACGCATACTCCCCACGCGATCACGGCAGCGCTCACCGCCTACGCGACCGTATCGCGGCCCGCGGAGGTCCCCTACGTGATCCTCTCGCTGATCGCCGCCGAGGCGCTTGGAGGGGCTTGGCTCGCCGAGGCGCGCCGCGCTGACGACGAAATCGCCCCCGGCTCGCGGGCGGCGCTTTGGGTCGCGACAACGCTGCTTTTTGCACTGCCGTGGCTTCAGCGGGTCGCCATTCAGGAGGGAATTCACTTCACCCATTTCGACTTCCACGCCGGCGCCTTTCGCGAAGACGACGTCGGTCTTGGTCGATTGATTGCGGCAAATCTCGTGAAGCACGGCGCGCCGCGGGCGGTGCTCGTCGGGCTCTTCCTGCAAACGGCCGGTCGCTTCCGGCGCCCCCTCCTTGAAGGGCTCGTGCTCCTCGAGGGGGCACGCGCCGCCGTTCTCGTTCTCCTGCTTTATGTCTGTCGCCACAGCTTTTGGACGCCGGTGTGGGTCCTCGGCGACCTCCCCCACGCACTCGTCGGCATGATCGTTCCGAGCGGGCTTCTCGCGGGCCTCTCCCTCCGCAACGCCTTGGCGCGCCGCAGCGATCCGAGCAATGCCCCTTCCCTCCCCCCCATGGAGCTTTCGTGACGATCCGCGGCAACGTACAGTCCCCCATCTTGGTCGCCGGAGGGGCCGGCTTCATTGGAAGTACCTTCGTGTATCTTGCCGCAAAGGCGGGGCGGAAGCTTGTCGTCCTCGACGACCTTTCAACGGGCCATCGCGCGGCGGTCGCTGCCGCGGAGGCAGTCGGCGACGTGCGCTTGGTCGCCGGCGACGTCGCCGATGGGCCCCTCGTCGAAGAGATCGTTGCAGAGCACAACATTGGTGCCGCCGTGCATTTTGCCGCGCGTATCGAAGTCGGCGAATCGGTTCGCGATCCGGCACAATTCTGGGACCGGAACTTTGTCGCGACGCTCCGGTTTGTCGATGCCTTGCGGCGGGCGGGCGTAGTCCGAATGGTGTTCTCGTCGACGGCCGCCGTCTACGGGGTCCCGGCACGGGAGCCCCTCGATGAAGCCCACCCCTGCGCGCCGGTGAACCCCTACGGGGCGACGAAGCTTGCCGTCGAGCAGATGCTCGCAAGTTACGACCGTGCTTACCAATTTCGGTCGGCGCGCCTGCGCTATTTCAATGCGGCGGGTGCCCTCCCCGAAGCCGGTTTGGGGGAGCGCCACGATCCGGAAACGCACCTCATTCCGAACGTCATTGCCGCGGCGTTGGGCCAGGGCGGGCCGCTCTCCGTGTTCGGCGACGACTTCCCGACGCGCGATGGCACCTGTGTCCGCGATTACGTGCATGTTGCAGACTTGGCCGACGCCCACCTCCGCGCCCTCGATTTCCTGGCCGACCGCGACGAAAGCCTCACGGCGAACTTGGGGACCGGCAACGGCGCGTCGGTACGCGAAGTGATCGAGGCGGCGGCGGCGGTCACTGGAAAGCCGGTTCCCTACGCAATCTCCGGGCGCCGCGAAGGGGACCCGCCGACCCTCGTCGCCGCATGCGCGCACGCACGCGCCGCGCTGGGATGGACCCCGCAACGGAGCGACCTGCGGACGATCGTGGAAGACGCCTACCGCTTTTTCGTCGCTCGAAATACGCCGTAGCCGAAGCCGGTTGCGCCGAGCGGAACGAAGCGTTCCCAGACAAATTGCTCGTCAAAGCGCGCGTCGCCGTAGAGTCGTTGTTCCACGACGCGCGCCGGGAGGACGCCGTAACGCGGATCCGACTTCCCGTAAAAAAGGAGCGTGTCGACCTGGCGCTCCTCGAGCATGGCGAGGTCGACGTGTTTCGAGGTGTGTCCACCGGCGAGCACGGCGATTTCGGGGTCGGTCAGGCCGGCGAGGTCGACGATCCGTCCACCGAAGGCGGCCGAAAGCCAGCCGATGTCGAGGGCGGCAACCCGCGAACTCGTCGCAAACACCGGCGTCATTTGTTCAATGAGCGCGAGCCGATCGGCGAGTACGTGCCGACCGCCCCGGCCGGCCCCGAGCTGGCTTGCGAGGACGAGGAACGCGGCGAGCGCCGTGCGGAAGAGCGCCGAAACGCGGTCCCCGGTCTTTGCGGGACCACCGTCCCCGCCGCCCCTTGCGTGCATCACGCATGCAGTGCCGAGCACCACGAGGGAGGGCACCATCGGCACAAAAAAGCGGCCGAAGGGCATCCAGTCGCCGCCGACGAACACGACAACCACGCCATGGACGACCACCGTTACGAGGGCACGAAGGGTTCGACCGTCGGCACCACGCCCCAGAAGCCCGCGGGCATCGAGGAGAAAGACCGGCAACGCGCCGACGACCATCGACGCCGCCAAATATAGGAAACCATGAGAGAGATCGCTCGGCTTCGCAGCGACCGCGAGGGGAACCGGGTGACCGAACAGCGCAAGCCGCAGGACGAGGACCACCGCGGGCGGCGCCGCCGCGAGGAGCGCAGCACGAACACCGGTCGCCCAGGGCCGGGGCGAAACCGCCGCCGCGAGGATGGCGGCCGGGGCGAATTCGGGGCGAAGCGTTGCGGCAATACCGGCAAACGCCGCGGCATAGAGGGGGCGACGTTCGGAGGCGGCGACGACCGCCAGCAGGAAAAACAGGGGCATTTCGAGGCCAGAAACAGCATGCATGGTGCACGGAAGCGCCGCAGCGGCGACCAGTACGGGTGCATTCTGCAGCCATTTCGGCTGCGCGACCGCGCGAGCGAGGAGGGCAATGCCGGCAACGAACGCGACAGCACCCATGAGGCGCACGATGGCAAGTGCACGGTTCAGGTCGCCGTGGCAGACGGCGACGACGGGAACGAGCAGCGGCGCCCACGGAAGAGGCGTGACGCCGTCGGCGATGGGGCCCCCCGGCGAAAAGCGGTAGCCGCCGCCCGTGGCCAGCATGCGCGCGTAGGCGAGCGGGATGTAGGCGTCGTCGACGACGAACCCGCGATTGGCGAACGTCACCGCCGCAGCGAGCCCGCCGGCGAGGGCCGGTACGAGGCGCGGAACGGGGGATGGCGGCGAATCGTCGGGTTTCATGCAGGCTGCACCGGTGTTTTTCCTGGGAACGACGACGTCTGCAGATTTGCAGGGGGAAGTCACCGAAGAAGCGACTTCGCCCTGTCAAACATGTCGCACACTGTGCTGAAAAGTTCTCTCTGGTGCGCAGGGTCCGTAAGGTCCGCCTCGGATATGCGCTCCTTCGAGATTTTCGTCGCTGAAGAACTTCCCTTTTCGTCGCTCGCGGATGGCCGTGCGGAAGGGGACGGTCCCGAGGTCGCTCCGCGCCTCCGCCCGGAGACAGGTACCGCCCTGCTCGACATCTTCGTCAACGGGGCGAACGTCACCGCCCGCGTCGGCAAGAAGCACGGCTACAGCGTCCTCCGGGATCTGGCGGCAGCCGTCGTCGATCTCGCCCACCGGGCCCAGGGGAAAGCCCACGTCCACTTCTACGAAGACGCGTGGGAACTCTGTGTGGAACGCGCCGGCGACGAGGCACTCCTCTCCGTCTACCGAGGCGGCAACGAGCCGCAGGTGCTCGCCTACGACCGTGTGGTCCAGTTCGGCGACGTCCGCGCCAGTGTGAGCGACGCGCTCCTCGAAGCGGCTCAGAAGTCGGCCCTCCACGGCGATGAATTTCGGGCGCTTGCGGGGATGATCGCGGGCGACGCCGTCACCACGGTCGGGCTCTCCGCCGCGCAGGCGATGCCGGTCAGCATCGACATCGAGCGCGACTCGCCCATTTCGTTCGCCGCCGACTTCTTCCTGCGCGGGAGCGACCTCGAGAGCACCGGCCGCGCTTCCTATGCACGTTCGTCGACGACGGCGATCGGCGTCGAGCGGACCGACCTCCATGCGCTCCTCTTCCGCGGGAAGCTCCGTGCGGAAATTCGCGGAAGGGTTGTCGATTTCGGGGAGTCCCACCCCTTCCTGTTCGCCGAGCGCCTCCTCGATTTGACCGGCGACGTCTTCGAAGCCTGGGAAGCGGGCCGCGCGTTTCACGTCCGGAAGGAGGTCGCCGGCGTCCTCTTGGGGGCGCGCCTCGCCGCCGACGGGGTGCTCTCCCTTTCAATGGGGAAAGGGGGCGCAAAGAGCGCCGGCCCGTTCACCGTCCTCCGCAACGACGCCGGCCCGGCCACCTACACCTTCCCCTCGCTGTCGGTCGTCGACCTCGTCGATGCGGCGAGCACCTTCGGGCGCAGCCTCGTCCGCGCCCTCGTTCGCCGTGATAAAAACCAGGCGAAAAACCTCCGCTTGATGGCCTTCAAGAAGCGCCTCCGCGACCTCGAGAGCGCGCTTCGCGAAGCCGAGGGGGCCGATTCGCGCATCAATCGGCAGCCGGAGAGCTACCGCGCCTTCGTCCACGGCAGCCGCGACGCCGCCCCGCCGAGCAGCACGCGCAAAGAGGCGCGCATGCGCTTCGGGGAGACGTTCCGCGCCCTCGTCCCCGGCCTCGACCTCCGCTCGACGTTCCTCTGCGGCGACAAACTCGTCGTCGGCTCGGAGAACGAAGTCTTCGTTTTGAACAAGAAATCCGGCGAAGTCGAGCTCCGCACGAAGCTCCCGCGCGGGACGACCGTCGCCACGCCCGGCGGCCTCGCCCGCCTCTGCCCAGACGGCGCCCTGCACGTGCTCGACCTCCGCACCGGAGAAGTAGCCCTCCGTACCTGGGTAGCCGCCCGCCGCGGCGGCCCCCTTGCCGGCTGCGTCGTCAACGCGCCGGGGCTCCCGAAGCTCCTCGTCGTGACCGAAGGGGAACGCCACCTCGTCGCCATCGACCTCGTCACCGGAGAAGCCCGCTGGCGCCACGCCTGGGGGAAAGGGGGCGCCATCCGCATGAAGCGCATGGGTCGTCTTCTCTATGTAACGGCGGGCGATAGCGCACTTACGGCAATTGATTTGCTCACCGGCGCGATTGTCTGGCGGGTCCGCGATCGCCTCCGTTTCCGCCTCGCACCGGTCGTGGAGCCGGACGCCGCCTTCACCATCGCCGGCGGAATTACCGCAGGTGCCCGCGCCGGTTCCACGGGAGCTTCCGGGGCGAGTCGCGCGACGCTTCACGCGTTTGATCCGTTCTCCGGTGAGTCCCGCTTCGCGGTTTCCATCGGTGAGGGTCCGGTCACCGTCGAGGGGCTCCCGCTCGTCGCAAAAGAGACGGTTTCGGTCCTCGTCCGCGGCCCACGAGGCCTTCAGCTTCACGGCTTTTGCCGGAGCACCGGCGAACGCCAATTCGTCACGGAAGGCGGCGTCGCGCCAATGGGGACCGCCTGGCTCCCCGTCGACGGGACCCTCGTCGGCAACACGCCGACCGGTGAATTGCTGGGGATCGACGCAAACAAGGGTTCGATGAAGTGGAACCTCCGCCTCGGGAACCTTCTCGAGGCCGACATCCCGCGTCGCCTCGAGCCGCTCCTCCGCGGCGGCGTCCTCTTCGTCCCCCACGCCGACATCCACGTAGTGCGCCCCGAGGACGGAACGTTGGTGGGCAAAGTCGGCCCCTGCGACGCGATCCCCGACCTCCTCCGCGTCGACGATCAATGCAACGTCTTCCTCGCCGAAGAATCGGGGCATGTGATGGGATTCTCCGCGGCAGCACGCCTCGCACTCGCTCGCTGAACGCCGCCGACGCGAACACGAAAAAAGGCCCCGGAAAACTCCGGGGCCTTCTTCATTGGTGACACGCGTCAACGCTACTTCACGTCGTGCATCAATTTCCGCAGCGGGAACGCGAGCAGGAGCGCGAGGATCGAGCCAACAATGCTCGTTCCGACGAAGATCATGAAGTACGACTGCGGCGGAATTTCGCCCCAACGTTCCCCTACAGAGCCGCCCGCATACTGGGCGACCGAGCTCGACAACAGCCACACGCCCATGAAGAGGCCGGCGAACCGAGGCGGTGCAAGCTTCGTGACCATCGAAATGCCGACCGGCGAAAGACAGAGTTCACCAAGCGTCGCGAGCAGGTACGAAAGGAACAGCCAGAAGCCGCTCACGCGTGCGGAGTGGCTTTCCTTCGCGAGCGCGAGGAGGGCCTTCTTCCACTCCGGCTCGGCGACCTGCGCAAAAATCGTGCTCTTTACGAGAGGTTCGATGGGGCCCGGCGAGGCAACGACGAGCTTACCTCCGCCCCACGCCAGGAGGACCTTCGGACCGCAAGCGACGTTCGTCGTCGCAGCGAGCACCGAGGCATCGACAGGAATCGCGACCTCGCAAGCTGCGAGTTTGTCGGGCGTGGTCGCCTTCAGTTTGAGTTCCTTCGTCGAGTCGTCGAGCGGAACTTCGAACCACGCAGGCACTGCCAGTGTCGCAACCGTCGGCTTCTCAGCCGAAGCGGCCTCGGCATCCTTGTCGACCTTCTTCACAAAATCGCGGGTCGTCTGGGGCGCCGTCGACTCCAAGACTTTCCGAACCGCGTAGTCCGGCAGAACCCCGCGAGCTGAGATCTTTCCCCCTTCAAAGGAGAGACGGCCCGCATTGAACTCCGCAAACGGAACCTTTGCAGGATCGAGCGTCGAGTTTGCCGGAAGGGTAAGCGCGACGGAAGTCGTCTTCGCATTCTCGGAGGCGGCGCCAAAGACCATCGCC
This sequence comes from Sorangium cellulosum, assembly GCA_020720045.1. Lineage (GTDB taxonomy): Bacteria > Myxococcota_A > Polyangia > Polyangiales > Polyangiaceae > JAAFHJ01. The sequence continues at coordinate 34,153 of DYPH01000021.1, forward strand.
ACGAACGACAAAATCATCAGGAAGAGTGCGCCGAACATCTTCATCGGCGTCGACGGCTCTTTCTTCGCCCGAGCCAGAACTGCCCAGACGACCGTGAATACCGGTGCGAGCGCGAAGATGAGCAACGAGTTTACCGACTGCCACCAACCGGCCGGGTACTCAAATCCACCGACATGGAGATCGGTGTGGTCGGTCGCCCAGAAGTTCAGCGCATTTCCGGCCTGCTCAAACGCCATCCAGAAGAGGACGGGGAACAGGAACATGATGAAAATTGAAACGCTCTTGTCCTTCTCACGATTGCGAAGCTTAAAGAGCAAGCCGGCCATCGTCACAAAGACGGCGCCGAAGGCAATCGGCATGATCAGCGAGATCGGCTTCTCTTCACCATTCGCGACCTTCAAGCCGTAGGTCGTCACGATTCCGATTGCGGCCAGAATCATCACGACGGGGTACGCCTTGGCGAGGATCGACGCGACCCCTCCCGCGGACGGTGCGTCGGCATCTGCAACGACAGCGTCAGCCGGAGCGGCACCTTCACGGAACGGTTCTTTTCGATCCGCCTCCGCCTTCTCGGCGCGTTCGTTCTCGCGAGCGGCTTGGAGGGCTGCTTGCGCGGTCGCGTTCCCGATGGAATTCCCGACTGCTGCCGCATCCTGAGCAACGCGCTTTTGGCCAACGCCGAACACAAGGAGGCCGACCATCATCCCGACGCCGGCCGCCCCAAAACCGTAGTGAAAACCGAATTTGACGCGAAGCCAGTCGCAGAGGATTCCGGCGAGAAAAGCGCCGAGGTTGATCCCCATGTAAAAGATCGTGAAAGCCCGGTCTCGTCGGCTATCGTTCGGCGTGTAAAGGCGGCCGATCATGGTCGAAATGTTCGGTTTGAACATCCCGTTTCCAACGATGAGAAACGCGAGCGCCGCGAAGAAGAGCGTGTGGCTCGGAAACGCCATCAGGATGTGGCCGACAGCCATGAGCACGGCGCCGATGAGGACAGCATTGCGCAGCCCCAATAGGCGGTCTGCCAGCAGGCCACCGAGCAAAGGTGTAAGATACACCAAACTCGTGTACCACTTATAGACGCCCGAGGCCTCGCGCGGCTGGTAGCCGAAGGCAGCGGAAATCATGTACGGCACCAGCAGGGCGCGCATGCCGTAGTAGCTAAAGCGCTCCCACATCTCGGTCATGAAGAGGATGTAAAGCCCCTTCGGATGCGGTTCCTGCGGCGTATTCGGGTCCAGGGCCTCGGAGGCCCCTACGGGTGCTGCCATGGGCGGAAAGAACCCGGACGGCACCGGAGTGTCAAGGGAACTTCACGAAGCACGTGCATAAGTGCGCGCGAAGTCGCCGAGAACCGAACCGGCTACTTTCCGATCGCCTCTTCCACGATACGCCGCACCTCGATCAAATCGACGAGGTTCTCGAAGTAGTTGAGCTTGGTCGTGTCGATACGGACGATCGGCGACAGATCGTAGCTGTCGAACCATTCCGTGTAGAGTCCATGCAAACGACGCAGGTACGCGTCCGGGATGCTCTGTTCCATCGCGCGCCCACGCTGCTTGATGCGCTTCTTCGTTGTCGCCAGCGAGCACTCAAGCGCGAGGAGGACGTCCGGTGGCCGGAGGGCGCGGCGAATTCCTTTGTAAAGATGCTCGTAGGTGTCCCAGTCGCGCTTGGACATCAATTTCTGACGATAGAGATTTTTCGCAAAAATCTCGGCATCTTCGTAGATCGTACGGTCGATGACCGCGGGGCGATCGGCGGCCTCGAGCGATTGATGCAGCTCAAGTTTGTGGGCGAGAAAGAAGCTCTGGGAGTGAAAAGCCCAGGTATTCATGTCGCCGTAGAAGTCCTTCAAATAAGGATTCTCGTCATTCGGCTCGTAGAAGGGGACGAGCCCATAGTTCTTGACGAGCCACGCGACGAGGGAAGTTTTCCCTGCGCCGATCGTCCCTGCGACAGCGACGTACTTCTTCACCCGGCGACTCTTACTCAATCCGGGTCGCGGGCATACCGGGAATCGCCGTTCCCGGGGAACGGGTTGGCTCGCTCGCGGCGTTCGGTATCACGCCCGCCGCGGCGGGCGTCTGCGTCGGCGAAGACCGCAATACCGATCACGCCGACTTCCCGAATACTTCCCGTAACTTTCGCTGTGTACGCCTCGTCGGTTCGCCCAAAGCGGAAGGCGGCGATGGCGTCGTCGCTCTTGCGGAACCCCTCAATCACCAAGCGACCGTGGGGGGCGAGGAGGTAGCCTCGCTTGCTGAAGGCGGCGTCGCGCCCGTCGACGACATCGAGACCATCGACGCTGGTGACGATCTCGTGGCGGTTGCCGCTCTGGTTGGCGATAACGATCTTGTAGTGGGCCCCTTCCCGCCCCTCCACATAGGCGGCCCCTTCGCCGCGGGCGCGGTACAACGGGAACGCGTCGCCGTCGTCGTTTTCGACGCGAATATCCAGGCTTGCCGTCGCCTCGTCGATCGCGATCTTGCTCCGCTGACGGAGGTCGTAGCCGTCGTCATTGCGTGCGCGCTGCATCAATCGTCGCACGCCCGCCGCGTCGTCGTAGCGGAGCGTTACGATCGCCTCCGGGCGATCACTCGCCCGTTCAAAGGCGACTTCGTGGACGGAAGACCGGCGGGTCTCCCCCCAGGACGTTCCAAGCCCCCGGCTCTCCCGGTCGTCGTCGGCGACCGCCTTCTTGCTCGATCCGAAGGCGGCACTTGCCGGCGCCGCCTCGCCGGCGGCCCCCTTGGAAGCCGACGCGCCATCGCCCGGGGAGTACACGGTCGGCGCCGGTGCGTTCGCGAGAACGCCAGCGGATGAACCGCCTCCGCAGGCGACGGCCCCCACAGCCAGGAGCCCGAACCATGCGAATTTGGGCGTAGAACAAACGAGCTTCTTCACAGAATCCCCTCCTTGGGTGGCCGGCGGTCTCTCCGGCGCTTGGAGGGGGAACGGGCCCACAACGGACCGCTTACAGGCGATTCGTCACCGGCGATCGTTGCTCAGCGCCCGCGCCCGCCGGGCCGACCTCGCGTCGTCGACGCCAGGCTCGCCTTCGACGGACCGCGCGGCGGCGTGGCGCCCCCGGTGGGCACGCCACGAGCAGGGATTTTAGAAGCATTTCCAGGCTTTGAAGGGGCCGTCGGCTTGCCGAAACTCGGCACCTTCGCCCCCTTTTCCGCCGGCGGGAGCTTCGCGCCCGAAAGTGCATTCGACGTGAAGAGCACCCCTTTCAAGGCAGGGTCGCCGCCAGCGGCGTGCGGAAAGTCGATGGCGACGGAAAGGTCCTTGAGCTGACCGATCGGCATCTCCAGTGCGCGCGCGGCGCCGAGGATCGTGCGACGAAACTTCGTTTGATGCATCCCACGATGATTGCAGAAGAACAGCACCTTCCCGCCGGGGGCGAGAATCCGGAGTACCTTGTCGGCGAGTTCCGCGTAGTTGGACGAGGCGACGAAGCGCGTCTTCTTCGTCTTCGAGTAGCTCGGGGGATCGCAAATGATGAGATCGAACTGTTCCCCCTTCTTGGCGGTCCGTTCGAGCCACGAAAAGCAATCTTCCGCGGAGAAGCGGTGGAGCTTCGGGTCGACGCCGGCGGCAACAAAGTTCGATTGACCGCGCTCCAACGCGCGCAGGGTGGCGTCGACGGAGACGACCTCGCGGGCCCCTCCAACGGCGGCAGCCACCGAGAAGGCGCAGTGGTAGGCAAAGAGGTTGGCCACACGGAGACCGGCGGCAAGCTCGCGTACGACTTTGCGATTTCGGCGCATGTCGAGGAAGAGGCCCGTCGAGAGTCCGTCGCCGAGGCGGGTCTCGAAACAAACGCCGTTCTCAATCACCAAATAGGGCTCCGGCGCGTCCTCTCCAAGGATGGCGTGCGGTGGGGCGACGTCTTCCCGGCGGGTGTCGACGAGCGTATTGGCCTGCTTCGGGCGGTGTTTCAGGTAAACGCCGGCGAAGCCGAACTTCCGGATCGCCAGCGCGATCGCCTTCACGTCGGCCTCAGAGAAGGTCCCTTCGTCGCGGTCGTAGAGCTGGGCAACCGCAAACCGCCCGTAGACGTCGATGGCGAGGCCGGGGAGCGCATCCCCCTCTTCGTTCACCCAACGGAACGTGCTCAAGGCCCCAGATTCACAATCTTTTTGCAGGCGACGCCGGCGCTCAGCGGCCGCCGTCAATCGCGCGTGGAGCTCTTCAGCGTCCCGATAGACGGCGTGCGGGGTCTTAAACGCGCCGGCCAAGAGATCGTCGAACGCCTTTGGGCGCGGAGCGACGACCCAGTCGCGGCCGCCGTCACTCCCGCCGAACGAGAGCGATGACGCGTGCAGGTAGAGGCGCGCGCCCGGTTCGCCTCCGTAGAGATCGTCGCCGACGATCGGCGCTCCGGCGGCAGCAAGCTGGACGCGCGCCTGGTGGGTGCGGCCGGTCTGGAGCTCGAGTTCGAGCATCGAGTACTTGCCGTTCCGCGCGACCGGCGTCACCACCGTGATCGCCTCCTGGGAGACCTTGCTCGGGCGGGGAAGCGCAACGATATTGCCGTCTTCCCCCTTCGTCAGGTGGTGGGTCAGCGTCCGCGCGGGGCCGTGCCAGCCGGTGACGATGGCGAGATACACCTTCTTCGCCGTTCGCCCTTCGAAGGCCTGGGCGAGCGCGGCGTTCGCCTCTTTTCGCTTCGCGTAGACGAGGACGCCAGAGGTCGCGGCATCGAGGCGCTGATGAACGCCGAGATATACAGGGGAAACAGGCGCTTGGCCTGCCCCTGCCCGCGCAGCGAGGAGGTGGGCGAGGCGTGTGACGACGTCGTCGGCGGCGCCGGTTTCCGCCTCCTGGCAAGGAACAAAGGGCGGCTTGTCGATGAAGATCCGGTCGTCGGTTTCCTGCAGAATGCAGCTTTCATCCAGCTCGGGCCAGAAGACGGCCGGCACGCCATCGGCGGTCCCCGGTTGGGAGACGGCAGCAATTTCCTGGGGCTCGGCGTTTTCCATCGCCCCGCGGTAGCATGAATCGGCCGTTTAGGTCGGCTCGAGACCGGTCACCGGTTCGAGTTCCAGAGCATCTTCGGCGTTTGTCGTTTCGATGCGCTCGAGCCCGCGCTTGTGGAGGACGACGATGCCAGCCGCCTCCCAGCGCTCGGGGCCCGAGACGACGGTGACCGCCACCGGAACGCGGTAGCAGCGGGGCGCGTCAATAAAGCGCACGCGACGGGTCTTCTCATCGAAAATTGGCACCTGTTTTACCGCGTCATCGAGGCGGGCAAACAAAGGAGAGAGATCGTAACGAAAGACGTGCTTCACGCGATCGACGCCGCTGGCGGAGAGTTCCCGACTCGGCTGAACAATGCCCTTGTGGACGTAGTGGATTCGCGTCGCCATTTGCGTGGCGCCGACCGTCGGATTCAGCGGATCGGGGAGTTCGACGACCTCCTGGTCGAAGGACTCGCGGGCGCGCGCAACGATGTCCCGCCCCGGAATTCGACGCGCCGGGGCTCGATACGTCGCGACGCGTTGCGCGTAAAAGCGGTGGACGCGGCCGCTGATCCACGAGCGACCGATCTCTTTGACGCGGTCTCGAACGGCGTAAAGGAGCCCGGCAACGCCGGCGAGCATAAAGAGGCCGGCGCTGATGCGGCGCCCGGCAATCGAGGACTGCGATGCCACGAACATCTGAAAGAAAAATGCGAGCATTCCCGCAATGATTCCACCAATGGAGGCGACCGCGTGGTGCATCCGCTCGGCGACGTGGAAGACCTCCGCTTCGAGGAAGAGGACCTCCTGAAAGTGCTTCTTCAGCAAGCTCGCGCGGTCGAGGTAGCGCTCGAGGGCGCCGGGACGCTTCGCGTCGACGCCGAGGAAATGATGGGACTTTCGATAGTCGATTTCGATACCTAGCGCGTCACCGATCCGGTCGGAGAGGGTGCCCACACAGGCAGCGAGGAGGTTCTCCTCCTCTTCGTCGTCCCCTTCGAGCTCGCTGAGTGTGCGACTTGCACCGCCGAGGAAGTCGAGCAGGCGGACGCTGACGTACTCATCGACGAGACGACGTTCACGAATCAGTTCGCGAGCTTCGCTCGGATCCCCGCCGTCCACGAGCATTCGACGCGCGTTGACCACGACGGTATCGGCCTCGTCGAGGAGCTGGCCGATGCCTTGGAGAAGTTCTTCAGCATTGCCTGCGTAGTACACCGATTTCGCCGCGCGACAACGGCGCGCAAGGGCATCTGCGCGGCGGGCAAGCTGGGTCGCGACGGCGATGGCGGCGCGGCGGAGACCATCGATGCGCACGGCCGTCTCCGAGCCGCGCGGGCGCCGGTCGCTTCGGGAAATTCGTGAATCGTCTCCAACGTATTCCCCCTGCCCATCGAGGCGCGTGAACGCCTGGAGCTGGTCCCACGGGGAGTGGCGCGCGAAGGCGTTCGAGGGGATGCGCATCTCGACGTCGATGCTGTACGCGAGCGGCCCCCCCTTCGGCAGCGGCAGCGTCACGCTCCATTCGACGCGCGATGCGTCGTGAATGCCCACGCGCACGACGTCCCCTTCGCGCTCCCCGTCAGTGCGGGTCGCGACGGTCGCTTCCGGGAGCCCCCGGACGTCGCTAAGTGCGCGTAAAATAGCCATGGGCCGTCGTTATTGCCGGCGACCAGGCGCGCAGAAATGTGACATCCATGTGACGCGGTCCCCGCCGAGAAGCAAGCGGAATGGACGGGCGCGGTGCGTCAACCGGACGCTTTACTTTCCAAAAATTCCCAGCGAGCCGTGAGCGCTTCGACGGCGACGCGCGCCTCGGCGAGCTTCGCTTGGAGCCCGGTCACCTCGTCGCCCCGCTTGGCGTAGGTGTCTGGGTCAGCAAGCGTCTTCTCAATCGCATCAGCCGCTTCTTCGGCGGCCCCAATGCGGTCCATGATGGTCGCGAGTTCCTGCTTCTCTGCGTAGGAGAGCTTGACCTTCGGTTCGTTTTTCTTCGCGGAGGGAGCCCCCGGCGGCGGGAGACTCTTTGCTCGTGCGGCCTCGCGCTGGGCTGCTTCCTTTGCGTCTTTCGCTTCCCGCGACAAACGCTGATAACTATCGTAGTTCCCAGGCCAGCGCGTCACCGTAACCGGGCCAGACTTTTCCGGTCCGGCCTCGAAAGCGAGGACGCTGGTGGCGACCTTATCGAGGAAGGCGCGGTCGTGGCTGACGACGAGCGCGCACCCCTGCCAGCGGTTGAGGAGCTCCTCGAGGGCGGCGAGCGTGTCGATATCGAGGTCGTTCGTCGGCTCGTCGAGGATCAGCAAGTTACCGGGTCGCTTTAACAATTTGGCGAGTGCGACGCGAGCGCGCTCCCCGCCGGAGAGACCGGAGACCGGCTGACGCTGCTTCGACGGATCAAAAAAGAAGCCTTCGAGCCAGGTACGAAGCTCCATCTTCTCCGACTGCCCTTGGACGTCAATAAAGAAGCTGCCTCGACCGAGAGCCCCTTCAATTTCGGCGACGTTGTCGAAGATACTCCAACTGTCGATGAGCTCCGCGCGCCCCTGATCGAAGTAGGAAATCTGGGTATTCTTTCCGAGACGGACCGTCCCCGAGCTCGGCTCGATTTCCCCAGCGACGAGCCGGAGGAACGTCGTCTTTCCGCAGCCGTTGGGACCGACAATCCCGATGCGCTCGCCGGGGACCAACTCGAGATCGAGATCGCGGAAGAGCTCGCGTTCTCCCACCGTCGCGCCGAGTTTGTCGATCGAAAGAATGATGCCGCCAAGCCGCGTCGCCTTGGTCTCCACCGCGAGCGTCCCGCGCAACGCTTCGCGCGTGTCAGCGATCAGCGCCTTTGCGCGCTGAATACGTGCTTTTTGCTTGGTAGATCGGGCCTTTGCGCCACGCAGGAGCCATGCGCGCTCATTGCGGACGAGGTTCAGCCGGCGCGACTCGGTGCGCTCTTCGAGGCCGAGGCGCTCGGCGCGCTGCTCGAGATAGTCGTCCCAGCCACCTTCGTAGCCGTGGCAGACGCCTCGATCAATTTCGAGAATTCGCGTCGCGAGCGTGTCGAGGAGGTACCGGTCGTGGGTGACGAAGACGAGGGCGCCACGGAACTCGTCGAGGAGGTACCCTTCCAGCCACTCAATCACGTCAGCGTCGAGGTGGTTCGTCGGCTCGTCGAGGAGCAACAAATCCGGTTTTTCAACGAGTGCACGAGCAATCGCAACGCGACGTCGTTCGCCGCCACTCATTCCCGTGGTCGTTCGATCGGGGTCTTCAATACCAAGACGCCGAAGGAGCGCGCGCGCATGGTGGGCCGCTTCCCAGCCGCCGAGGCGTTCGACGTCTGCAGCCGCCGCCGCCTGCTTCTGGAGGAGCTTGTCGGCATCGCCGCGCCCGTGGCCGAGTTCCGAGGAAATTTCCTCGTGGCGAGCCATCGCCGCCGACCATTCGGCCATCCCCTCCAGGGCGACGGCGACAGCGGTCGTCCCGTCCGGCACAAAGGGCTCCTGCGGGAGGTAGAGAATCTTTGCGCCTCGCCCACGCTCGACGACCCCTTCGTCGGCCGGCTGTCCGCCCGCCAAAATGGAGAGAAGCGTCGACTTGCCCGTCCCATTGATGCCGACAAGACCAATGCGATCGCCAGGATCGACGGTAAGTTCGACGTTTGTAAAGAGGGGCTTTTCGCCGAACGATTTTCCGAGTCCGCGAGCCGAGAGCAATGCCATTTCAGGTCCCTTTGGGCGCTTCGTGGACGGCGTCGGCGGGGACGCAGAACATCGCGCGATGGCGCGGGTCGGTGACCGGCGCAAAATTCACTTTTTGGAAGCAGCGCTGGCCGAAGAGCCCGTCGAGTTCTCCATCAAAATAGAGAGCTTCCGTCGCCGAACCGAGGGCCTCGCCGGTCCCCGAAAACAGCCGGGTGCCGGCGTCGACGAAGGGGCCGCGGCCGGCAGGAACCTTCGTCACCAGCGGCGTCCCGCCGGCTACCATGCATCCGTTTTCGCTTACTTTTACAGCGGCACTCTTCTTAACGCGGAGGAGGACGTCCATCCCCGCGGCCGAGGGGAGCGGCCCGTGACAGCCGACCAGGCGTGCGGCGGGGCTCACGACGTAGGCATCCCCTTCTTCGCCGAGCACCGTGAAGGTCGCGTAGTCGGCGACTTTGCCTGCACCTTGCACCGAGTTGGGCGCCTCAACACCGGCGGCCGTTGCGACAAAAAGGGAGCAATCTCCGTCCCCTGCCGAACGACAGATGAGCGTCTTCCGGAGGTCGATCACGACCATTTGGCGCTTGGCCACCGGCGTCTCAAGGGCGCGGGCGAGCGCCGACGTCGGCGGCGCTGCCGGGGGACGGTTCGTTGGCGCTGCGGTCGGCGTAGACGGGGCCGCGGCCGGCGGGACGGGGCGCGGAAGCGCTGGGCGCGCCGGCGGCGCGACGTTCGACGTCACGTAAGCGACGCGATGGGAGGAACAGCCGGCGAGCACCAAGAGTGCCAGAGGGAGCGAGCGGAGAAGCAGTGACGTGCGCACCGGCGGACGGGTACCACGGTGTCCCCGCTTAGGGCACGCGGATCGACGCCCGCGGGAAGCACAGAATTAGGCTATTTTCGGCCGCCGGGACCGCCTTCGGGATGCGCGGGTCGGCGGTCAAGACGGGGCGGCGGAAGCAGCGGACGTCCCCTTTTGCGTCGACAGACACCTCATCGCCGAGCCCAAGTTCTCCGGTCGTCGCCCCTGCAAGCGTGCCATTCGGCCAGGAAATCCGCTCTCCGACGGGCACGTACACCGTCCCCTTTTCCTTTTCTCGGGGCGCCGGGGCCGGGAGGGGGCCTCCGAAATTGGCGCCGGCGACCTTCCCCAGCAGTTCTGCGCAACGGAGGTGAGTCACAGCGGCGGGCGCGCCATCGACGAGGTAACGCTGCTCAACGATCGGGAGCGAGGCTGGCTCGAGGCTGCCATCGGCGGCGCGAAGAGGCTCGGCGAAGAGCGGCTTCCCGGAAAGAAGAAAGGGGACCGGGAGGGGAACAACACCCACTGGTGGACGTGCAGGAGTCGCCATTGAGGCTGCCGGCGCTGGCGGGCCAGCAGCTGGCGTCGGGGTCGGCGAAGCGCTGCCGCTCGCCGCGGGAAGAGGCGCCGACGCAGCGGCCGTCGGGGCAGGCATTCCCGCAGACGGCGACGCCGAGAGCGAGGGGAGTGGCGCCTTCACGGAAATCGAAGAAATGACCTTCCCGGATGCAGGGATCGGATCCCCAGGGAAGACGGCCTGCACCTTATCCCGCGGAACTTCTACAAGAAAATCGAAGCCGGCCAACGGTGCCAGGTAGCTCCCCGCTTCCGCTTGGGCAAAGAGAGCGACGCCCGGGAGGAGCGTGAATCGGGTTCCGTCGGTGAAGGCACGGTCGACACGATCGTGGGTGACCGACACGAGCGCCCGCTTCGGGATGTACCCGCGGAGCCTCGTCCCGGCGAGGGCCGACCATCCCGGATAGCAGGCGTTCGATGCGGCTCCCGATCCGTCTGCGGGGAGCGTTTCCACAAAGGCGAAATCCCCCTCTTCACCGAGCAGCTTAAATGTCGAAAGATTGCCGCTTAACGGGAGAGTTGCATCCGAGCCAGCGGCACGGGAGTTCGGAAACGCGTAGGCGCACGAGGTGCTTAGACGGGGCTCGGGGCAGAACGCGATCTTCCGCTCGTCGGCCACCACGTAGTCGCCATCGATCCCCTGACGCCGCTCTGCCGCCCGAATGCCTGGCGGCGGGCACCCGAGTAACGCGACGGAGGAGAGCGCAACCGCGCCCAGGGCGACGGCAAGAACGGTGGCAGGAATTCGGCGCATGGCCGAGCCCGACTACCAAAGTATCCGCCGAGACCGGCGTGAAAATCCGGAAGCGGCGGATACCTGGCGACGCCGGTCACATCGCGAGGCCGCCGTCGACGTCGATGGTGCGCCCGTTGAAGTAGTCGCATTCAAGGACGAATTTGACGGCGAGCCAGATGTCTTCTGGGGCTCCGATGCGCCCGACGGGGACGCGCGTGACGAGCGCATCCCGTGCCTTCTGGTTCATTCCGGCGGTCATCGGCGTCTCGATCATGCCGGGGGCGACGGCGCCAACGCGAACACCGAACGGCGCGAACTCGAGGGCCCAAGTCACCGTATTTGCAGCAAGTGCTGCCTTCGCGGAGACATAGTTCGACTGGCCGCGGTTTCCGTGGCGCGCAATGCTCGACATGTTGACGATGACGCCGGTCGACGCAGCAGGATCGCGCCCAGCGGTGGCGGCGGCGATCGTCGCGACGACATCGCGAACGAGGAGCGTGGCGCCGGTAAGGTTGACTCCAATGACAGCGTCCCATTGCTCGCGGGTCATCGTCTTGACCGCACCGGTCTCGCGGTCTTTCTTCACGAGAAGGCCGTCTCGGAGAATACCGGCATTGTTGATGAGCGAGTTCAAGCCGCCCATCGACGTATTTGCCCAGGCGACAAATTCGGCAATGTCGCTTTCACTGCCAACGTCGAGACGGCGAACAAAGAGCTTTCCAGGGAGTCCGGTCGCAGCGGCGGTCAGGTCGGCGAACTTGTCCTCGGCGACGTCCCCCACGGCGACAGAAGCGCCCGCTTCGACCAGACGAAGCGCAAAATGGCGCCCCATTCCCTGGGCGCCGCCGGTCACGATCACTTTCAGATTCTCGAGCTTCATTGAAACGTTCTCCTCGCGTGGTTCCACGTCCGTGAAAGGGAAGAATACCGCATCTCTCGGCCGACTTCGGCACGAGACGGGCTCAGAGGTGAAGCAGTCCAAAGTAGAGTGCCACCAAGAAGGCGACGACGAATACGACGAACTGAATCGCCATTTTGCTCATCTTCTTTGCGATCTTGTAGGAGACCACAAGGGCGACGACGCCAAACACAGCGACGACAATCAACGCGTTTTCCGCAAACCACCCGAGGTGGTTCGTTCCTGCGGGACCGGCGGCGGCGGGGCGTAGAAGGAGCCAGAGCACGGGCGACTGATACGCGGATTTCGGCAAGACGTCATCGAACGCGGCGACGATCCGAGCAGAAGCACCCACGTGCGACGGCAGCACGGCGACGCTGGACAGGCACACTGTGGTGCAGGCGCCACGCTACTCCTGCGCAAATTCCGAGAAGAAACCGCGCCAAAGTGCACAACGGAGCGCGACGACTATGGTACGACCCGCCCCCTATGCGACTCGTTGTCGTCGGAGCAGGCTACGTTGGGCTCGTTACTGGAACCGGTCTGAGCGACCTCGGCCACGAGGTCTTGGTGATCGACCGAGAGCCGTCGAAGGTAGAGCAACTCGCCGCCGGGAATATCCCGATCTACGAGCCCGGTCTTGGCGACCTTGTTCGGCGCAACAAGCGGAACGGACGGCTCACGTTCGCCACCGAAATTCCTCAGGATTGGGCCGCTGCGGACGCGTTCTTTATCGCCGTGGGGACGCCCGCCTCCCCCGACGGCGCCGCCGATACCTCCGCCGTGTTTGACGCCGCTTCCGCCATCGCGAAGATCGCGCTTCGGAGCGCCATCGTCGTCGTGAAGAGCACCGTCCCCGTCGGCACCTGTGACGCCGTCCAGGCCCACATCGACGGTGGCACCCGCCAAGGGGTCGAGCTTGAGGTCGTCTCGAATCCCGAATTCTTGAAGGAAGGCGACGCTGTAAACGACTTCTTCCGCCCGGAGCGGATCGTCGTTGGCGCCCGAAGCGAAGAAGCCCGCCGAGCCCTCCGCGCCCTCTACGCCCCCCTCCAGCTCTCTGGCGAACGTCTGGTCATCACCGACCCACGCTCGTCGGAACTCATCAAGTACGCCGCGAACACGATGCTTGCGATGCGTGTATCCTTCATGAATGAGCTGTCGCGCCTCTGCCACGCGACCGGCGCCGACATCCACGCCGTCCGCCTCGGCGTCGGTTCGGATTCGCGAATCGGCAAGAAATTCCTCTATTCGGGTCCTGGCTATGGGGGGAGCTGCTTTCCGAAGGATGTGCAGGCGCTCCTGCATCTGGGGAAAGTACACGGAATCCCGATGCGCCTCGCCGAGGCGACCCACCAGGCCAACGAAGAGCAGGGCGACTTCCTCGCGCACCTCGTGGAGCGGATGCTCACCGGGACCGCCGGGGGGAGCCTCGCGGGAAAAACCGTTGCTTTCTGGGGACTTGCCTTCAAGCCGGAGACTGACGACGTCCGCGACGCTCCGTCGGTACGCCTCGCGCGCCACATCGCGATGCGCGGTGCTCGCGTCGTTGGCCACGATCCGGAAGCAGGGCCGAACTTTCTCCGAGCGCTTAGCGACGTGACGGCGGCGCGGCCGGGATCTATCGTGACTGTCGATAAGGACTATGACGCCGTCGAAGGGGCCGACGCGCTGGTACTTTTGACCGAATGGCGTTCTTACCGCGCCCCCAACTTTGCCGAAGTGAAGAAGCGCCTCGCAACGCCCCAGGCCGGACAGAGTCCTGTGGTCTTTGACGCGCGAAACATTTGGCGCCCCTCGGAAGTGCTCGCCGCGGGCCTCCGCTACCAGGGGATCGGCGTCCCTTCGACCGGCTCAACGGTCGCGACCCCCCCGGCGAGTTCTCGAGCACTTTCCTGAGCTTCGCCATGGCTGCGCCGAAACGACTCCTCGTCACCGGCGGCGCCGGCTTCATCGGTTCCCACTTTGTGGAGAGCCGTCTGGCAGCGGGCGATCGGGTCACGGTCCTCGACGCCTTCGATGGATTCCTCTATTCGGCGGACGTCAAACGGGAAAATGCCGCGCTCCTGCAGCGCCATTCAAACGCGGAAGCGCTCTCGATTGTTGAAGGGGACATTCGCGATGATGCGCTGCTTGCGACCGTCGTCCCCGGCCACGACACGATCGTGCATCTTGCAGGCATCGCCGGTGTCCGCCCTTCCCTGCGGGATCCGGCCTTCTACTGCGACGTGAACGTCACCGGCACAGCGAAGCTCCTCGTCGCTGCGCGAGCCGCCGGGATCGAACGCTTCGTGTTTGCCTCAAGTTCGTCGGTCTACGGGAACCCACCGCACCTCCCCGCCGAGGAGGACGTCGCGCTCGTCCCCGAGAGCCCTTACGCGGCAACAAAACGCTCCGGCGAGCTCCTCCTCGAAGCGTGGGCGAACACCCACCCGACAGCGCGCCTCGCATCGCTCCGTTTTTTCACCGTTTATGGCCCGCGCCAGCGCCCTGACATGGCGATACGAACGTTTGCGTCCAAACTATTGCAAGATGCACCGATCGACCTGTTCGGCGACGGTTCCATGCGCCGCGACTACACGTTCGTCAGCGACATCGTGCGCGGCATCGAGGCGACCGTCCGGAACCTCGACAACCGCTGTGGCCACCGCGCGTTCAACCTCGGGCGCGGCGAAACCGTCGACCTTCGAACGCTCATTACCGCCCTCGAAACGGTCACCGGTCGGATGGCACGCGTGAATGTTGCACCAAAACCGGCGGGCGACGTCGACGCCACCTTCGCGAGCATCGCCCGCGCCCGCGACGAACTCGGCTGGGTCCCCGAGGTTTCGCTCGCTGACGGGCTGCGGGCGGTCGTCGCCTCCCTCGGCTAACGCCGTCCGCGCGATTGTTTCGCGAGCAATTCCTCATAGAGCGCGAGGAGATTCCGATAATGATCTTCCACGCTTGAGATGCGTTCGCGGTTTTCGATCGCTTGGGCGCGGAGCGTTTCCGGATCCTCCGCGAGGAGCGCAAGGGCCGCGCGGCTCGCCGCGTCGCCATCCAGAACCGGGTAGTGGATGACGGTACCGGGGAGGTCGAATTCGGCGGCGGCGCCCGCTTTCGGCGTGACCACCGGCAGCCCCGCACACATCGCTTCCGCGAGACCGAATCCAAACGTCTCGAAGGGGGCGGCATGCAGGAACAGATCCCCGGAAGCCAGAAGTGTCGCGAGTTTCTTTCGGTCTTTCTCAAAACCCAACAATTGAACGTTCGGGCGCTTCTTTGCCTCTTCTTGGATCCAGACACCTTCGGGACCGTCGCCAAGAATGAGCAATTCGACGTCGGCCTGGAGGGCGATGCGATCGAACATCGCGAAGACGACGTCCCAGCGTTTTTCACCCGCGAAGCGGCCGGTGGCGATCAATAGACGCCGTTCCCTACGACCGCCGAGGTAGCGGGCCCGGAGCTCTTCGTCGCGGAGTTCGGGTCGGAAGAGTTCTTTGTCGACGCCAAACGGGACGACGCGCACGCGGGGTACGCCGTGCTCGGTGAGCTTGGCGCGAAGCCACTCGGTGGCGACGATCGTCGCGTCGCAACGGGAGAGGAGCGCCCGGACGCCCGCCCAGAACGGAGCCAGGAGGCGGTCGGCGGCGCCGTCGGAGACCTTCACCTCGCGGAGGCGCTCGCGGAGGTAGGTGTCGATGAAATCCGAGTGCCAGACGAACGTGCGGATCCCGAAGCTCGACCGTGGGACGATGTTTGCCGCGAGCGCCCCTAAGTAGGGGCTGTGAATCTCGAGCACATCGGGCTTCGCCTCGCGAATGGCGCGCGCAACGGCAGGTACCTGAAAAAGCAGATGGTACGTCGGGTCGTAGGGGACGGACGGGCCTCGAAACCGCCGGATTTTCGCACTTCCTGGGCCGTCGATGCTAGCGGGCCCTTCGAAACTCAGGTGGTCGCGGAGCTCGCTCCGGGGCCCGGGGGCGAGCACCAACTGGTCGTGCCCCCATTGGCACAGAATCTGACTCTTCACCGTGAGATGGCTGCGAACACCTCCCCCTCGCTCCGAGTAGAACTCCGTAACGTCAACGATGCGCATGCGTCCTCTGCCGCCGAAGGGCGACGCGGGAATGCGGCTGCCTCGGAGGTCCACGTGCCTAATACCACGGTGCATCCCATCGTCGATACCGCATCCACGCTGCGCTCCGGCGGTCCCCGGTCGGCGTTTTGGAAGACAGAAGCGGGCAACCAACAGTCGCTCGTGACCGACCTCCCCCCCTTCGCGCAGCTCGCAGCACGCCACGGGCGCCCGCTCAAAGTTGCCATCCTCAGCGACTTCACCCGCATCGCCTACGCGAACGGTGCCGCGTTTCAGACACGGTTCCTGTATCAAGAACTGCAACGGTGTGGTCACCACGTCACAGTGATCGGCCCGAAGGACCCCGAGTCGAAGCCGGGCGACGTCCCCCCGGGCACCATCGAGCTCCCGTCCCTTCCGGTAGCCATGTATCCGGGCCTCCACGTGCCGATGCCGATGGAGTCGTGGGTCTTTGACGCCGACCAGTTCGATTTCGACATCGTTTTCGCGCAGACGACCTCCCTCCTCCTCAAGTTTGGCGTCTGGCTGCGCCACATGAAGGGGATCCCGGTTCTCTGCGTGAATACGACCCACCTCGTCGCCGCCTACGACGTCCTCCTTCCGGAAGAGCTGTCGAAAATCCCGCTCGTTCATACGGCGATTCACGCGACCCTCAAACGCCCCTACGAGAAGCTCTACGCGAGCATCTTCAATGAAAGTGACGGCCTCGTCGTCCTTTCCGAGGGGCTCCGCACCTACTGGCGGGAACGGGGCGTCACCGCGCCGATCCATGTCATTCCGCGCGCCGTGCAGCCCGAGGTCTTCGACCGCCCCCTCGGCGACGACCCCTTCCCCGCCGCCCTCGGTCACCACGGCGACGGCCCCCGCTACCTGGTCGCCGGGCGCCACACCCGCGAAAAGTGCCAGGATCGCACGATCCGCATCTTCGCGAAGCACATCGTCCCCGAACTCCCCGACGCGACGCTCACGCTGCTCGGGCTCGGCCCCGACACCGAATTTTACAAGCGAATCGCGCAGGAACTCGGCGTTGGCGACAAGGTCTTCTTCCCCGGGGAAGTGCCGTTCACCAAGATGGTCGATTGGTACGGCTACGCCGATGTGTTCCTGCACACCTCGCTCTCGGAGACCTACGGGAACGTCCTCGGGGAAGCGCTCTGGTGCGGCACGCCGACCGTCGGTTTCGCCGATGGAATGGGCGCAAGCTACCAAATTCAGGATGGAATGAACGGACTTCTCCTCGCACCGGGGAACGACCGGGACGACGAGGTCGCCGCCGACGCAAGCTTCGGTCGCGCCGCCGTGAACCTGTATCGGGATGCCGGGCTCCGTCAGCGCCTCGGAACTGCAGCTTCGCGGTTCGCCCGCGAGCGCTGTTCGCCGGTCGCCGTTCAGACGAAGATTGCAAACGCGTTTACGTCGGCCCAGGACCACATCAAGACGAGCGGCGATCGGCCCGCCTCCGAGCGGCCGCGGCTCTTCCGCTGGTGGACGACGGCGCGCGACTTCCGGCCGTGGGCACTTTACAACGGGATGACGGCGCTCATTGGCAAAGTCCGCCCCGCCCACGCAAAGAACGAAGCGAAGCATCCGCAGATGCACACGGCCAAGTAGCGATTTCTTCCCATAGACGGAAACCCGTCGTTCCTCCTCGGAGCGGCGGGTTTCTCGTTTGTCGCGACCGTTGCCGCCCTTGAAAAAAGCGCGAAGAGATTGCTCTCTTCGCGCCTTTCAAGCGACGTCGTGAAGGATCACTTCTTCGGGAAGAGGTGCTCGACGGCGGCGCGCTCCTCACGGAGCTCCTTGTCGGTCGCCGCCATGCGTGCCTTGGAGAACTCATTGAGTTCAAGACCCTGAACGATCGCGTAGTCGCCGTTCTTCGTGGTGCACGGGAACCCGTAGATGACGCCGGCGGGGATGCCGTAGGAGCCGTCCGAGGGGACCGCCATCGAGGTCCAGTCGCCGTCGGCGGTGCCGAGGGCCCAGTCGCGGATGTGGTCGATCGCTGCCGAGGCTGCCGAGGCCGCCGAAGAGGCGCCTCGGGCCTTGATGATGGCCGCGCCGCGCTGCTGAACGACGGGGATGAACGACGTCTCGTACCAGGCCTGATCGACGACCGAGAGGGCCGCCTTGCCGTCGACGATCGTCGTGTGGAGGTCCGGGTACTGGGTCGAGCTGTGGTTGCCCCAGATCGTGACCTTGGTGATGTCGGCGTTGCGCGCGCCAGTCTTCTCAGCAAGCTGAGAAATCGCGCGGTTGTGGTCGAGGCGGACCATCGCCGTAAAGTTACGCGCGTCGAGGTCGGGCGCGTTCTGCTGGGCGATGAGGGCGTTCGTGTTCGCCGGGTTACCGACGACGAGGACCTTGACGTTCTTCTTCGCGTTGTCGTTGAGCGCCTTGCCCTGGACCGAGAAGATCGCTGCATTCGCCTCGAGGAGGTCCTTGCGCTCCATGCCGGGGCCGCGCGGGCGGGCGCCGACGAGGATGGCGTAGTCGACGTCCTTGAAGGCGACGTTCGGGTCGTCGGAAGCGACGATGTCAACGAGCGTCGGGAACGCGCAATCGCGGAGTTCCATGGCGACGCCGGTCAAGGTCGCGAGCGCCTGCGGCACCTCGAGGAGGTGGAGGATAACCGGCTGATCTTTCCCGAGCATTTCGCCAGCGGCGATACGGAAGAGAAGCGCGTAACCGATCTGGCCGGCGGCGCCGGTGACTGCGACACGAACGGGAGTCTTCATGGTGCGTGCACTCCGAAATCGCTGCGAACAGCGTCTATTTTGCCGGAAACGATGCCGGCTCCGAGGGGATTTCAGCGCAGCGCGTACGAACCGAAGAGCCGGTGCCCCGAAGCTCGGTGACGCAGCGCTACACGACGCGCCTCGTTAGAGCACCCGCGCCCGACTTTCAATCGTCGTCGCCGAAGACCCGTAGAGTTCCCGCCGGCACGCAAATCGCCTGTAAGGGTCCCGCCGTCCGAAGCGGCTCGTGCTATGGCGCGGCGCGTGTCGGCGCGCATTCGAAACCTGCGGCGGTGGCTCGACCGGTTTGCCATCGGAGGGCGGGCCGTCGCGCCACTGTTTCTCCTCGTCTTGACGGCTTTTCTTGCGGTGCGCGTCTGGGGAATCGGCTGGGGACTCGAAGGGACGTGGTCCTGGGACAACGATGGAATCGCACCACGCGACGTCTTCCCGGGCATCGCCTTCACGTTTACGCCTGGCGAGTACTACACCTATCCCCCGCTGCACCTTCTGCTGCTGGCGGTCCTCTGTTTGCCCTTGGGTATCCGCGCGGCAATCCAGGCGCCTTCGCTCACAAAAGCAGGATTGATAGCTGGTTTCCTAGAACCAACTACGGCCATCGGTGTTTCGCTCATTGCACGTACTGTGGCCCTCGTCGCAAGTGGAATTCTTGCCGCGGCCATCTACCGTACATTTCGACGGACGCACGGACGACGAGCCGCCGCATTTGCTGCACTATCGTCGGCGGGGCTTACCTCCCTTTCGTTCTACATTCATACGTCGAATCTAGACGTCCCGTTTCTCGCTTGGAGCGGAGTGGCGCTCACGCTCTTTACCAAAGCGCTCGTCGAGAACCGGCCCGATCAACTGCGTAAACCGCTCATTGCGGTCGCCGCCGCTGTCGCGACGAAAGACCAAGCGTACGCGCTCTTTCTGCTTTCCCTACCGGTCTATTTCATCGGCTGGCTTGCCCTCACACCGGCGCCAGACCGGCCGAATTTCGTCAAAAAATCTTTGACGGCAATCGCGACCGGCGTCCTTGCGTTGCTTGCCTTCGACGGTGCATTTTTCAATCCGCTGGGCTTTCGCGCGCGCGTGCGGTTCTTACTCGGTTCTGCAAGCCAAGACTACGCGGAGTACGCCAAGGATTGGTCCGGGCGACTCCGCGTCGGCAAGGCGCTCATCGTCGCCGCCCCCGAACACGTTGCTTGGCCGCTGCTGGCGCTCGTCCCCGTCGGGCTGCTGCTCGCCATGGAGGTGCGGACGCCCGCGACGCCGATCGACGCCGATCCGGCACGCCGCGCGCGCCGACGGCTCGCGGCCTATCTCCCTGCACTTTTTGCAGTTTCCTTCGCCATTGCCTTCAATATGCAGGCGCGGCGAACCGAGCACCGGTTCGCGATGCCGGTCTGGTTCTACCTCGCGACCTACGCGGGCGTCGGCGCCGACCACCTTCTCAAACGGCTGAAGCCGGGCACCCCTCGCCGATGGACGCCAGCGGCCGCCGCGCTCATCGCCGCCGCCGGTCTATTCCGAGCCTTCGAGGTCGACGTCAACCTCGCCGCGGACACGCGCTATGCCGTCGAAGGATGGCTGCGTTCCCTCCCGGCGAACACCACCGTCGAAACCTACGGCGGACTCGTCTATCTCCCTCATTTTCCGCCGAATTGTTCTGTAACCCGCATCGGCGTCGACCCAGCGAAGAAGCGTTCCCCGCTGACGGGGGCCCGCGAAGTCCAAGCCCATTTTGCGAGCATTGAGGAGCGACGCCCCGCCTACGTCGTTGCAAATGCCACGTGGGCCGCGCCCTATCTCGTAGATCCCGGCACGTTTGACGCCGACGGCCGCGTTGCGCCGACGGTCTTCCTCAAGTCGGCGGGCGATTCGGAGGGCGTCGGCTTCTTTCGAGATCTCTTCGGTGGAAAGCTGCGGTACGCGCCGGTTCTTCACCCGCCTTTCGCCCCCTATCGGAGCTTGGGCGTCGCAACCGACAACACCTGGCCCTTCCGCCGTCTAGCGATCCATGGAACGACGAATCCCGAGATCGTCGTATTCCGTCGCCTCGAATGAGCCCGCCAAAAGGGCGAATCCCCCACCCGAAGCACGGGAAGGGGATCCTCTTGGTGGCCAGAAGCGCTGAGATTCACTCGCCTTCTTGGTCGATATAAACGTCGTTGGTGAACGAAGCTCCGATGACGCCGCTGTTGATTCCGTTTCCGTCCATGTCTCCACGGGCTTGAACGATGAACCAGTCTTTCTTCGTCGTTGCCGGCCACGCAGGCGCGGTGCCATTCACGTTTCCGACGTTCCCTTTGCCGCCGACTGCTTCGCCAGCGATGCCTGCCGACGTTCCGTAGCTGTACATGACCGGTCCGTCGACGTGGACGGCAAGGAGCGACCAAGGCTGACCCGCGTTGCCGATGCATGCGGGATTCCACCCCGATTTGTGTGGAACGGGCGGCGTGTTTGGCGCGATGGGGCACTTCGGGTCGACGCCGATATCTGCGTAGCGCCCGGTTTCGCTGTGGAAGTCCTCCTGAGCGACCCGGATCGCCTGAACCATGTTCGTCGCTTCCGTCACCTTCGCGGAAGTAATGACGCGCCGGTAGCCGACGACCCCAAGGACCGCGAGCACTCCGACGATGACAACCACGGTCATGAGTTCAATGAGCGTAAAGGCGCGGCGCTGGTGGAAGTTCCTCACAGGGGAGGCCTTCGCAACACAGCGTGTGCCAGGTCATCTGCGGCCCTTGCATCGCCCAATTGTCCGGAAAACATGGGCAAATTCGGTTCTGTGCGCCGCGCGCAACGCCGAAAATTGTCACGAAGCGCTGCGTTACTGACAATTTTCGTCACTGCCGGAACTTTCGTCGCACCTGGCGGTCGAACGCGCCGCTCAGCTGTGAACGGCGCGCCACATGGTCCGCGGCACGACGGGAATGTTGTGCAATTGCGATCGCTAGGTGAGGCATGGCCGCTGCTGACAGCGGAGTATGCGCTTCCCCGTCCGCCCCGTCGTCGCCCTCGCCCTCCTCTCCTCGCTCGCCGCCGCCGCCTGCGACCCTGGTACCGAGGGGGAAGGGGGCGCGAATGTGAACGATCGGACAAACACCCAAGATGGGGAAAAGCTCCTCACCGGGGCAATGACAGTCTCCGCCGATGGGCGCTGGGCCCTCATGCAGCGCAATCAAACCTCTGTTCTCGTCGATCTCTTGGAAAAGAAGCCCTACCAACTTGCCGCACAAGTTGACCGAATCCTTTTCTCAAAGGATGGAAAGACTGGATACGTCGTCCTCGCAAATCGCGGCGGCGTTCAGGCCCTTGACCTCGCGACGCAAGTGGTCAAATGGTCGACCAATCCTGCATTTTTGTTGACGGATGGAGCCCTCCTCGCAAAGCTCACGGAAGATGAGGGCCATCTCGTTCTTGGCGATCTCGGTCGCGTCTTTGTTCTGGACACGGCAAAAGGTCGTATTGAAGCGTCGGTGCCGACGAACACCACGCCGACCTATGTCGCCAACGAACCTGGGCGCAACAAAATGCTCATCGTCGGCAGTGTAAAATGGGACGTTCCCGGCGCAGAACACCTCCCGCGGACGACCATCACCGAGCTTTCATTTTCGGGCACGGGCGGTGCGCCGGCGGCTTCGTCAGTCGACATCCCGAATTGTGAGGCCCCGATCGTCGTCGTCCCCGGCGCAACTCGTGCCTTTCTTTCGCCGACGTTCTGCGAGGAAGGTAAATCGACAAATCCAAATGGACCTTGGACGAATCCGGACCCAGTAAGTGTGATCGATCTCGGGGACAAAATGTCCTTTGTACGAAACCTCCCGGGCTTCGGCCCCGTCGCCTACCCGGGCGACGTCTCTCGCCTCGTCGCCTTCCTCGACATGAAGCGCATTGATGAGTCGCTCTTCGACGACCGTTCGCAGATTCCGAGCGTGAGTGCCGGTCGCTACCACCTGATGACGATCGACCCGGTTTCCCTCAAGTTTCAGCTTGCGCCGATTGGAAATCAGCTCCCTCGTTTCGCGATGACGCGGGACGGGAAAGCTCTCCTCGTCGACACCAGCGTCGAGACGATTCGGGCCGAGGTCGACGCCAAAATTCACCTCGGGGCCGATGGACTTCGGACGAGCGTGTCTGCCTTCGGTACGACGGGCGATAGCTTCCTCGGGCGCTTTGATCTTCAAACGCAGAAATTTCAGCCAATCTCTGGCCCAAAGGCGTCCCTCGATCGATTCGTTCAAACGGCCGATGGGGCCTCGGTGTTCACCCTGAGCCTTTCCGCCGACGGCCTCGGCGGGACGCTGAGCCGCATCGATACCGCGCAGAACGCCAACGTCGCGATCGGAACCTCGCTTCGGGACATCGGCATCCTTCCCGACGGCAAGACGCTCCTCCTGCGCGTCCGAAAGCCGGCGATTTCGAAAGTGTCGGGCGGCACGACCTCCTGGTACCGTGCTGAATCTTATGGCTTTTCCATCGACGGGATCACGATCGATTCGAGCATCGAATGGGTCGATACAACACCGTTCTCGACGGGCCCCGACTGCGCGCAGGAGACCCACGATTGCCAATAAGAACGCCAGAATCACGCGCGGGCAGACGTTTTCGGGCGCAATCCGCGCGCAGAACCCACTAGGTAGCTGCTCGGAATTGCAATTTACACGGGATGTGATCAAAGCAATGT
>DYPH01000256.1 GCA_020720045.1 Sorangium cellulosum
GTTGTATTTTCCGGCGTATCCACGGGGCGTGATCATCCGCTGGCGGAAGACAAAGATGGTGGAATTGCTGGGAAATAGGGGGACATCACACCTGAAAACATCTGCAAATGAGTATGGTGTCCCCCTATTTCCCCCTATTTTTGTCCCCTATTTTTGGTCCCCCTATTTTCCCCCTATTTTCCCCGCGCCCAGAACAGATGCTCGGAAAAGTAGACGAAGATGTAGCCAGAGCCGAGGACGAGCGCGAGTTGTTTGAGGGTTCGCATGAGGAGGATACAGGAAAGGCGCGGAAAAGTTGCAAAAAGTAGAACCCAGGTTATTTAAAGAAACCTGGGTTCTGTGAATTACGGCGCGGGGAGGAAATGCGCCAGCAGGCGAATGTAGGCGGCCTGGTAGGTGATGGAGTTTTCGGTCACTTCCCACGAGCGTTCGCTGGGGGTATTCCAGGCGCGCCAGGCTTTTTGCGGAGGCTGGCGCGCGAAGGTGTGGACTCCGTCCACCGTGACGGTTTGGCGCAGCGAGAACCACTGGTTGGGGCCGCCCACGAGGAAACCCGGCGCGGGGCCATAGAGCGACGCGTTCACATTGTCCCAATCGGAGCCGTCGCTGAACCACAGGTGGTAAACCTCTGGCACAGAATTTTCCGCGCCGTGCGCGCCCAGGTTGGAAAGGTAAACGAGGTTGTTGGGATTGACGCCATGCAGGTAGTGGATGTATCCCGCCGCGGCGTTTTCGTAATTGGCCGCATTGGCCGCGTTCAACCCGTAGTGAAGCATGTTCACCATCAGGTTGCCCGCGTTGCCCTTGGCGCGATTGTTGCCCCAGTGATAACTATCAAGGAAGGCGCGGTACGCGTCGGTTTGAATTTGATAGGCGCGCAGGGGGGCAAAGTCCACGTAGGGATCGGTTTGCGCGGAGAGATATTTATCGCGAATGTTCGCCGCCAGCGAGACGTTTCGGCCTGGCAGGTGGGCGTAGAAAATTTGCGCGCTGGCCGATTCCGTCCGCAAACTGTCGGCGTCGAAATACGCCCAGGAGTAGTCGTTCGCGTCGGCGGGGTTCGCGAGCCGCCCGTCCGCGAGATGCGTTTGAATGTAGTCGTGAAATTGCGTCTCGCCCGTCAACGCGAAGAGATAGATCGCGGCGGATAGTTTGTTGGAGGCCTGGTCGGTTGGATCGTCCTCCGCGGCGGCGTTCATAAAGCCCGCGTTGTCGTAGGAGGAATATCCAGGATTTGCTTCCAGCCATGACCACGCGGCGCGCGCGGCCTCCTCGAGCGTTTGACCGTAGGCCTGCATGGACGCGTCGCCGAGCGATTGATAGGCCAGCGCGGCATGGGCGTACGCGCCCGCGGCCGAGATGGTGGCAGACGAGGTGGGCGGCGCGTAGCGATGAACGGACGCGTCGGCGCTGGGCGGAGTGGCGGCGGTGTCCCAATCTATGATCGAAACCTTGTGCAACACCGAGCCGACGTCGCCCGCCTCGAAATTGGGCAAGGCCACATCCGCCGAAGAGACCTGCATCCGCAACAGCCAGTCGAGTTCGTACTTCAATTCATCGAGCAGGTCGGGCAGGCCGTTGCCCGATTCGGGGATGTTGGTATCGTCGCCCCAAACCGTCGGGTTTTGTCCGTAGGCAAACAGCAAGTCGTGGATGGTTCCATCGGCGTAGTTGACGTATTTGTTGTAGTCGCCCGCGTCGAACCAACCGCCGCGCAAGTCTTTGGCGGTGGAGGGATCCGAGGCGCTGGGATTGGCAGGGTTGATGGCGCGCGTATCCGCGCCCTGCTGCGCGCCGCCGAACGCCGCGCCGTCCACCCAATTGGCTTCGGCGTATGGCGCCTGCTTGGCAAAGTTGAAGCGCTGATAGTAAAACGTCCGCACTGCTTGTTGCATCACGTCCACGTACACGTCCGAGGCGATGCGGAAGTTGTAGGACTTGACGTGATGCGCCGCGTCGTACACGTAGTAATCGCCAGGCGCGGTCAACGCGCTGAAATCGAAATACCAAACCTTGTCGCCCGATTGCGCGTGGGTCTGTCCGCTTTTCCATGGGATGGGCGCGCCGCTGAACGCGATCGCGTCGTTCGCAGCGTTGCGGACTTCGTACGTCGCGCCGGGCGTGAACGACAGGTCGGCGTTGTAGCCCGTCTGCGGGTCGCTGAGAACGGCGTTCTTCTGCGCGGCGGGCAGGTAGCCAAATTGGTCAACGTGGATGAACGCAGTTTCCGCGGGCGGAAGATAATAGCGCACGATGAGCGTCGGTCGGTTCGCGGCCGGTGTGGCGTTGCCGCTGTGAAACGAAACCAGGTCGGCGCTGCCATCGTCGTTGTCGTCGAGAGTGAAAGCCAGGCGAAATTGCGTCTTCCCCGTTTTGCTGATGCGTGTCCGCGCGGCCGCGGCGAGGGGCGCGGTATGCCAGCCCTGCGCGGACGCGGCGGATGGAATCGTCCCGCCCGAATACGAGGCGGGCGCGTTAAAGTCGTCCGCTTGCAGGGCGGCGGAAGCGCCGAAGCGAGGAGAACGCATGTCGAAGCGCAGTCCCGCGTGGGTTTGGAATGGATCGGTTCCCGTCACCGATTGCCGTTTGATTTTAAGTTGCGCGCCGACGATGACCGCGCCGTCGGGCAGCGCCGACGTGTTGAACGAGAGCAGGCCGCGAACTTGACGGTCGCCCGCGTCATCTCCCAGACGCAGGGTGGGCGCGGCGACATTGACGTTTCCGCCTGCCGCGCTGTTTTCCGCGCTTTCGAGAACCCAGCCATCCTGCGCGGCGATGGAATAAAACTTGGCGGTCGTGAGCGAAAATGCGGACGCAGTTTCCGCTCGCGCGCGCGTATGCCCCCAGGT
>DYPH01000257.1 GCA_020720045.1 Sorangium cellulosum
GTGACGGGACGCTTCAGGTTGGCATAGGACTCTCGCGGGATCAGGCTTTGGGACGTCAGTGTCGTTTGTGGGGGGGGGGCCGGCTCATCTGAGCACGACGCCATCTCCCCTCCCCCTCCCCTCCGCGTGCACCCTGCACCGCACCACTTGGGAGTCGGACACGCGACCTTGGTCGGCAGTCGCGGCTGCTACGGCGCCTGCACGTATTGCAGCATCCAAGCCTGGTATCGAACGTCGTCAGGACCGCGCTTCCGGCAGCGCTCGGTGCCCAATCTCGTGCAAGAGATCCAGGCTGCGTATTCCGGTCCACCTGGCCAGCCGTTCCGGCCGCACCTGGCCAGCCGTTCCGACGACTTGGCCAGCGGCTCCCAATCGGAGCGTAGCGACGAGGTCTTCTCTTCGTGTCGGAGCGAAGCGACGCCTGGGTGGTCAACCCTGGTCACTTCGCCGAGTTCGTTCCGCCGTCACCCAGTCCTTTCGTCTTCCTGATCGAGGGTCCCTTGATCGACAGCACGTGCGCGTTGTGGACCGTGCGGTCGCAGATGGCGTCCGCGACCGTAGGGTCCTCGAGTGACTCGTGCCAACTTTTGGTCGGCAGCTGCGAGGTGATCACAGTGGAACACTTGTCGTAGCGGTCCTCCAGCACCTCAAGCAGATCGCGACGCTCCGAGTCCTTGAGCGGGGAAATGAGGAAGTCATCGAGGACCAGGACGTGGATCTGCGCCAGCCTGTTGAGCACGGTGACGTAGGAGCCGTCGGCGCGTGCCACGGCGAGCTCCTGAAGTAGTCTCGGTACGCGGGTCCGCAGGGCGCGGAAGCCGGCGCGGCACGCGGCTTGCGCGAGGGCGGCCCCGAGGTAGCTCTTGCCCGTGCCCGTCGGGCCGATCACGATCACGTTCTGCTTAGCGCGTACCCAGCCGCACCCGCCAAGCGACCGGATCATGCCCCTGTCGATGCCGCGGGTCGGGCTGCAGATGACGTCTTCCATGCATGCGCTCATGCCGAGTTTGGCCTGCTTGATGCGACCGGCAAGGCGCCGGTTCTGGCGATCCGTCCACTCGCGGTCGACGATCAGTGCGATCTTGTCCTCCCAGGACATGGCGTCTGCTCCGGGCAACTCCATCGTCTCTCGCAGCGCCTGAGCCATCACCTTGAGATGCAGTTGAAGGAGCTTCTCAATCGTCTCTTCTACAATCATGTAGACTCCTGGTCAAAGGGCCAACTGTTGCGTTGAATTCGTCACAGCGTCTTACTGCTAGTTGACATATCGGTTCTCAATCCTTCCGCGAGATGCCAGCGCTGCAACGTGCTTGTCTTCGTCGTGCTCTTGTGCAGTTCCTCGGCTTCCGCAAGGGCCGCATCTGCCACCACAATAGACGGTTTTCGGGCGTCGGCTCCCGGCAACATCGTCGTCTCTCGCAGCGCCTATGCCATCACCTTGAGGTGCAGTTGAGGAGGCTTCTCATCGCCTCTCTCTCAATCATGTACACTCCTCGTCACGTGGCCAACTGTTGCGTTGAATGCATCACAATGTCGGACTGCTAATTGGTATATCGAGGGTCGATCCTTTCGCGAGATGCCAGCGTCGCAACGTGGTTGTCCTCGTCATGCTCTTCGTGCGGCCCCTCAGCTTCTGCAAGGGCCGCGTCTGTCACTACGATGGAGGGCTCCGGTGGTGCGTGCGGCGACTCGAATGGCAGGTCGCGTTGCGGTGAAGCGCCGCCTCGAGAGGGTGAGTCGGACTGCCTCGTTGACGCGCTCGTGCTGGTGGCGTCTCGACCGTTGTCGGGGTCCTCCTGTTCCCCTCGGTCGTAGTAGCTGCCTCCTCGGATGTTCTCGTGCACGACCGGTCGGGCAGTTGGTTCCATCGGCCGATGAATGCCTTCTACGCCATTCTTGAGAATCATCTCCACGCACTTGCGCGTCGGCGCTCCAATCTCCAGCGCTCGCCGACATGCGGCTTCCATGCGATCCCCGCCGTAACGTTTGCCGATCCGGAAGAGGGCCAAACACGAGCGGTATCCGACCTCCGGATGGACGTACTGCGCCAGGATGGCGCGCGTCAGTTGCTGCGTGAATGGCCCGATGCTTCCCGCCCACCCGATCATCCGTTCTGGCGGCCACTCGCCGTAATCGCGGTGCGATTTGGGCCGATGCTCCTTGCACGTCGTCGCCGTGCCTTTCGCACCGTAGCTGCGCAGGTGACTGGCGACCCGCTGCCCTCCGTGAAACGCTTCCACGCTCGTGCGCGTCGCCCGGAATTCGACCTTTTGGCGGATCAGCGCGCATGGCACGCTGTAGAGCCGGTCGTCGTAGTCGAAGTGATAGTCGATGTTCACGCCGACCTGGCCCCACTCTGCCACCTCGTAGCGGGTCGGCGGCAGCCGCTTCATCGCCGGTCGATCGATGCTCTCGAACGCCGAGCGCCGGCAGCCGTCGAGCTTCTGAAACGGACGCGTGTTCAGATCCTCGAGCAACTCGGCGATGGCTTCGTTGAGCTCCTCGAGGCTGAAGAAGGTGCGGTTGCGCAGCCGCGCGACAATCCAGCGCTGGGCCAGCAGCACACCCGCCTCTACCTTGGCCTTGTCTTTGGGTTTGCGCGGTCGCGCAGGGATGATCCCGATGCCGTAGTACTGCGCCATCTCCGTGTACGTGGCGTTCACTCCGGGGTCGTAGCGATCCGGGCGCGTCACGGCGCTGCGCAGTTGGTCCGGCACAACGATCGCCGGCACGCACCCGAAGTATTCGAAGCCACGTACGTTCGAGGCGACGAAGTCCGGCAACGTCTGCGTGCGCGTGGCCTCGGCGTACGTGT
>DYPH01000131.1 GCA_020720045.1 Sorangium cellulosum
CAGAAGTTGGATCCGGCGTCAACGCAGCGGATCGATGCAACCCACGGGCGGTCTAAAGGTTCTTTTGCCAGCGCCGCTCGCCAAACGGGTCGACGCGAAGGCGTTCGGCTTGGTTTGACGCCAGACCGGCGCGCGTCGGTTTGCGGTTCGCCGGCTCCGAGGTATCTCTGGGCGCTCGCCGAGCGACAGAGCCCCAGGGGTCGCACGTGCGTCGACGCTGATCCTGGGGCTGAAACTGCCTGTGTGAAGAGGTTCTCGGATCCGTCGCTGCGACGGGGCGAGACAAGAGGATAACGTGACAGAATTTCATGTGAATATCGTGCGCCTCACCGACGTGACCAAGCACCCGAACGCCGATTCGCTCTACATCGCGAAGATCCACGGCGGCTACCCGGTCATTTTCCGGGGGAAGGAGCACGGGGGCCACTTCCAGGAGGGGGATCTCGCCGTCTACGTGCCCGTCGACAGCCTGCTCCCGGCGACGAAGGAATTCGCGTGGTTGTCGCCGCCCGTCCCCGTGGAACTGCCGGGGGGCGGCACCGAAATGGTCGCCCCTCCGGTGCTCCGCGAACAGGATCGCCGGGTGCGGGCGAAGCGCCTCCGCGGCGTCTTTTCCATGGGGCTCCTCGTTCCGGTGCCGGAAGGGGCCGTCGAAGGGCAGGACGTCGCCGAGCTCCTCGGGATCACGAAGTACGAGCCGCCGGAGGAGGTCATCAGCGCCTCGCGGACGAACGGCTTTCAGGTGCCGGCGCCGCGGCTGACGATCATGCCGAACACCTACGATATCGAGGGGCTACGCCGCTACACCGACACCTTCGAGCTCGGTGAAGCCTACGTCTGCACGGAGAAAATCCACGGCCAGAACGCACGCTTCGTCCACGACGGCGAGAAGCTCCACGTCGGCTCGCGGAACCGCTGGCTCACGACCGAGGAGCGGAACACCTGGTCGGACGTCGCCGCCCGCTATGGCCTCGCCGCCAAGCTGGCGAAGCGGCCGAAGGTCGTCTTCTTTGGCGAAACCTACGGCAATAACAGCGACATGCCCTACGGCGTCGAGCGCGGGAAGACCGGCGACGAGCTGCGGTTCTTCGACGCGTTCTGCTCGGAAACCGGCCGCTGGTACGACCACGACGAGCTCCTCGCGACCTGCGAAGAGCTCGGGCTCGATGTCGTCCCCGAGCTTTGCCGCGGCGTCTGGGGCGAGGGGGAATTTGCGAAGCTTTTGCCGCTCGCCGAAGGGACCACGACGCTTGTTTCCGGCACGCCATCAAGCGGCTCGACCGTCACGCTCCCTGCGGTCGCACGGATCGAGCCTGCGCACGTGCGCGAAGGGTTCGTGATCAGGCCGCTCAAGGAGCGGGACATGCGCGGCGCCACTGCCGGCCGGCTGATCCTGAAGCTCCACGGCGAGGGGTACCTGACGCGCAAGGGGGCGTGAGCTACCAAATGAGCGATGGCCCGAGGACGCGGAGGCGCGCTTTTCGGGCGTCGTAGTCGGGCATCCGTGCGCCGAGCGTGCTCCAAAACGCGCGACTGTGATTCGGATGCACCAAGTGCGTCGCTTCGTGGGCGGCGACGTAATCGATTACGATTCTCGGGGCTTGGATGATCCGCCAATTCAGCTGCAGAGAGCCCTCCGAGCAGCTTCCCCAGCGGGCGCGCGGCTCGGTGATTCGAACGTCGCGGGGCGTCACACCGAGGCGTCGTGTCCATGGGGCGAGCGCCGCGGGGAGGTAGGCCGCTGCGCGGGCGCGGTACCACCCGACGAGCGCCGCACGCACGTCTGCGGCGCGAGGAACGGCGACCTCCAGCCACGGTCCTCGCAAACGTACGGTGGGAGCGGCCTTGAATTTCGCGTCGGCCGTTCCCGTGGAAACGCGGAGGCGATAGCCGCGGCCGAGGTACCGAAAGGTCTCGCCGGAGACGAATTCGGGGGTCGCTGCCATCGGGTCTGCGACGCGGCTTTCTCCCGGCGAATCGGCATTCTCGAGCACGGCGCGAACGGCAGGCTCCGCGTCGCCGCGGGGGGAGGGCGCGGCGCATGTTCCCCGCGAGGCCGCCGTACTGGGTTCGGTGGGCTTCGTCGGTGAGGACGAAGATGTTTGAGGCGTCGTTGAGGACGGGAAACTCGTCGCCCGAAAGCCTCTTTCCGATGCGCTCGCCGCCCAGCGAAAGCGAGTGGCTGAGCGCATGCCCCTTCCGTTGCGCGCCCTGGTGGTACTTGGCCTCCAAGGCTGCCGCGCCAACCGCGTTCAGCGCTGCGTTCCGCGCTTGGTGAACCATCACCATGCACGCTGGCACGCACGAGTTCGGGAACGACTGTTGAAAACCAATCACTTCGGCCTGCAATTCCGGGGGCGCGAAGGGCGCCTCTTCTACTTACGTTCCTCATAAGAAGGCGATTGTGGCGGTTCGGCGTCGTGCACGGCGAGGCGGTCGAACGTGACGGCGCCACTGCGCGAGATGTGAATCGTTCCTGCCGGAATGGGCGCCTGACAGCCGACGCCTCCCCAGATGACCGATACGTCGAAACCACTTTGAGTCTCGCAGGGGACTGCAGCGTCAAGCAGCGGCTCGTTGGGGAGCTCGGTCCGGAGGAAATCCTGGGCGGCTCGCCGAATTTTTTCCAGGGGCGACCGCGTAATCGCCGGGTAGCCGGGGAAGGGGAGCGCGGCTTCGAGAGGGAGCCCGAGAATGCGCCGCGCCCCGCCCGGTCGGAGAACGCCGGTCTGGAGGGCGTCGCGGGTCAGTTCGAGCACCACGTCGGCCGTCTCACTCGGCGAGGGGACGGCGTCGTCGGGAAAGGCTTCCGCGTGGCGACGAGCGGTGACTTGCGCGTCCCCGTCGGGCCCGAGGCGGAGCCCGGTGAGCAGCGTTGCTCGCGCGTCGGCGGTGAGTTTGTAGGTTTGAACGATCCGGTTGACGGCGACGATTTCGCTCACGCCGAACGTTTGAGCCACGAGGATCACGGCATCCCGGGTCGTCGGTGGCTCGTCGCCAACGAGCGCGTGAACCGCGGCGGTCGGCGCGAGGAAACAGGCGGCAAACGCGCGCGCCGTCGCCTCAAGGTCGCCGAAAAGCGCAGGATCTTTCGTCACCTTCCCGTCGCGCCCCTCGCGGGCACGGGGGCTGAAGAGGGCGGAGCGCTCCCGGTAGTCGAAGAGCAAATGCCACAGCTCGTGGACAAGCGTCGTCCGGAAGCGGGCGGGCGACGCTCCGGCAACATTGACGAGGATCGCGGGGCGAGGGAGCGACGTCGACGCGCCATCAATACCGAACGACGTCCCGGCTGCGCCGGATCCATCAATGCCACGATCGAGGCGCGCCGCGACGACGACAACCCCGAGGACGCGGAGGAGCCGTCGCACGGACGGGACCGGACCGTTCCCCAGGTTGAGCGCGAGCCGCGCACGAAGCGCGAGCTCTTCGCCGCGACGTCCCCCGTAAGAGTTTGGCAGGAACCCCGCGCCGTCTCCCGCTTCGCGGACGGACGCGTTGGTCTTCCCGTCGACCTCGGGGAGCCGCGCCGCGGGGCGGTTTAACCGGGATTCGAGTTCGGCGATGTCACGGACGGTCTGCTGGAAGCGCCCGAGGACGGCGAGCGCGTCGTGGGGAAGCTCCCCAAGGAAGTCGGCGTTGGGGGGCGAGGGAGTCGCGAAACAGGAGCGGGAGCGGCGTCGGCGCGGCGGTGTGGACTTCGCCCATCAAGTCGACGCGACGCAGCCCAAGGACGCAGGCGCACCGGTCGATGGTCGCCCCCGTCTCCGCCCCGAAGCCGCCCGCCTCCGCGTCGCGAAGCGCCTCGACAGAGACGCCCGCAAGGGCAGCGAGCGCCTCTTCGGAGAGCCGTGCTGCGATGCGGGCTTGCTGGAGTCCTTCGCCGAGAAACATCGCTTTTTACCTAGCAGAGTCGACGCGCCCCCGGCACGTTTTGGCGCCGTTTGGATCGAAGCGCACGTTGCGACTCTCGCGACGGGCAGATACTCTAAACGGATGGTGAAAATTGAAGACGTCAGGAAGCTCGTAGCCGCGCACCGGAAGCTCGACGAGCCGCTTTCCGCCGCGATTTATGTAGCGACCCCGGAGCAGCCGAACGAGGTGTGCCTGGTCGAAATCCTTTCCGAGTTGGAGGACGACCGCGCCGAGGAGGCGACCTACTTCAATCCGGGAATTACCTTCCGGTTTCCCCTAAGGCTCTACGCAGCAGACGCGCAGAGCCTCAAGAACGCGCTGCGCCGAGATTCGAGCTTCGCTACGCTCGTCGCGGCCGGCGAAGTCGTCTTTGAAGATAAGAAGAAGCTCGGGACCGATCTGATCAAGTTCGCTTTGGGCAAGGCTCCAAAAGCAAACGTTCACGAGCTGAGAGAACCGATCCAGCGCCCGGCACGAAAGGCGGCGGCTGCAAAGGTGACGGTGAAGCAGAAGGCCGCTCGATGAGCGCCGACGCGCTCCTTTGGATCGACCAGGCTACCGCCGACCTCCAGGCCGCCGAATCGGAACATGAAGGCATTCGCGAGTGCCATCGGCGCTATTGGCTTCAGCAGGCCTATGAGAAAGGGATCAAGGCCTACGGAATCGCTCTCTGGAACCCGGCTGGTGCCACTCCTGAGGAGCAGCAGCAGTGGGGAAAGTTCTGCTTCGCGCACAGCCCTCTCAGCCAGCTCGACGAGTTCACGCTGCCCCCAAAGAAGATCTGGGCACTTCGTCGCCAGATCGACGCGGAGCTCAACACAAAGGTGGGCGACAAGCTCGATCAGCTCCGCAAGATCGATGATACGAAGCCGGCCAAATCGCCCGACGAGGTAAGCTACCGTTATCCGTTTCGCGACGGCGGAACGTGGGTGATTCCCGCCGAATGGGACGGGTGGGCGCGCTATCAGGGGGATGAAGCGGCGAGCAGGAAGGCCGTTCGGACACTGATCGCCTCCGTCCGCAAAATGGTCACGCGCAGCGGCCGAAAACCGGCCTAGCGGCGCCCCTTCTGTTCGCTCGGCGAGGTCAGGTCGCGGATGGCCAGGATGACGCCCGGGAAGGTGTTGTGCTCGGCCTTTTCGCGCTGCCCTTTGAGGTCGTGCGCCACCGTTGGAAACACGCTGGCGGTCGCCACCAGCGTCGGGTCTTTCGCCTTGAGCGTTTCGAAGGCGTCAACAAGCTGTTTGAGCGGCGTCCCGTTTGGCGCCACGGACGGAACGATGAAGACAAACCCGAGGCGCATCCCCTGGAAATTCGCCACCTGACGCGAAGTCGCAGCGAACGCGTCAGCCACGAACTTCGTTACCTCGGCGGCGGAACTCGGCCAGACCTGCTTCGCCTCGACGTAGGCCGAGCGTTCGTCGGGGAGCTGGAACCAGAGGTCGACCCGTCCGCGGCGAGGACGCGATGCTGCAGCACCGGCCTCTTTCGGGTCCGGAATGTTCGCGTCTTCGCGGATGCACGAAAGCTCGCTGACGACGTCGGCATCGTGGGCGCCGAGGGCGGCGACGAACGTCGAGAGCGTCGCCATCTCATTGTGCCAGTAGGGGACGTCTTTCGGCCCGCCGTCCGACTGAGCTTTCGCCCACTTTTCGGAGTAGCGCTCGATGCGGGAGATCCACGTTGCGAGCACGGGAGTCAGCCAGGCGTAGTCGTCGGCAGTAAAAATCGCGTTCATCGCCCCTCCGACGCCTCGATCCGTCCTGCGAGCCCGGACAATTTGTACACGCCGTTTCCTTGGTCCGTCGTTGTCACCGGGGAGGTGGAAGTCCCGAGCGTGTACCCCGCCGATTCGAGGCGCACGTAGGCGATATCCGGGCTGACCACGCCGGCACCGACAAACGTTGAAACGTTTAGAGTGAGGTCGACGCACGTTCCGGCCGCTGCGGCCTCAGCGAGCCCCTTCTGCTGGTCGGGCGGAACTTCAAACATCACATCGCCGCGTGAAATCGTCATCGGGCGCTGCCGCAAGAAGCCTTCGACGGGAAATTTGGCTTGTTCCAAGAGTTCATCGATCGTCTCTTGGAACGCGGGGAGACTAAGAAAATCGTTGAGAATGCGCGTGAGCTCATCGACGTTCTTCGCGCGACGCGGAGGGTTAACGAAAACTTCGGCCCCTTCGTGGTCGAAGGCGACGCTCAACATCGAGCTTGCGCGACCGGGTTGATATTTCGGCGCTACCGAAAGCCTGTGCCGCCCACTCCTTGTGTCTGACCAAAAGGCATCAATCTTGAACTCCCGAAGGGCTGCGGCAAAACTTTCGAGTACGGCCTCGAACTCCTTGACAGTCTCCGGACGGGGGTCTCGCGCGTCCCGGACTTTCTTGAGAGTTGCGAAGAATGGGTTGTTGGTCATCGTGAAAATCCTCGCTAAAAATTGAGTTCACAGAGAAGCGGAAGATGGTCCGAGGCGTACTTCTTGCCCCGCAAATTGTTCGTTCGCGTCAGAAAGTTCGAAGTGCCGCCCGGATGGCGAGCTCCGCCATCGCCGCGTTCTTGTCGAGATTCCAAGTAAACAACTTCATCGGCGCGAAACCCTACGCCCGCAGCATTGCTCACCAGAGGGCTCTCGGCGCCCGTTTGCTTTTCGAGGGGGAGGGCTATCTGGCGGTGACCGAGCCACTGATGCCCCAAGACGTCGCTCCTCGCGCTGCCTACGTGCTCGCCCCAAGACGCGTGAGGAGCCGCACGACGGCAGCGAGCGGGATGCGGACCTTCCGCGCGATGTCCGAGACTCGCAGGCCGCTCTCGCGGAGGGCGAGGCAGCGCTCCGCGAGCTTTCGGGTCGCTTCGGACATCGGCGACAGGCCGGGGACGTTCCCGTAGAGCCAGGCCCGCGAGCGGCCGACGGCGCGGGCGATGACGGCGATGGGGGTCCCAGCCTCGCGCAGTCGTTGGACCTTTGCGATTTCGCTCTCGCCCGCAAGGTCGGCGATGAGCGCTCGGGCGGCGGCATCGATCGCTTGCCGTTCGGCGCTGAGGGGCGATGGCCTGGCTTTCCGGTGGAGCGGGAGGTGCGCCGGGTTGACGCAGCGCAGATCGTCGGGGCAACGGCCGAGCGGGCCTTCGGGAGGGGCGCCGTGGGTCGCGATCCAGACGGCCCGACGGTCCGGATTTCCGTAGCGCCAGATCCAGTGGCCGTCTTTGCGCGTTTCGTAGCGCGCTTCGAGGGGGGCGGCGCGCACTTGGCGTTTGGGGGCGCGGGCGGCGCGGGCGCGGGCGAGGTTCACCGCAGCGTCGGTAGGGGCGCCCGGCGGGAGCGGCGCACGCCCCTCCACCTTCTCCGCCTTGGCCGCCAGCTGGGCGACGAGGCGCGACACGCTCGCCTGCGGGATGCCGGTCTTGCGGGCGATTTCGGCGACGCCGAGGCCCGCCTTGAGGAGCTTGCGGCATTCTTCCAGGCGCGTTCGCTTCGCCTTCGAGGCGCGAGCGGCGACGGGGAGATGCGAGTAGACCCACTCGCGGGAGCGCCCGAGGGCGCGGGCGATGACGGCCCTCTTGAAGCCGGCTTCGAGGAGGCGGCGCGCCTTCTCCAGGTCAGTTTCGTGGGCGAAGTCGGCGATCCGTGCTCGCGCCGCAGCAATGCCCGCCTCGCGGTCGGCGCGGCGCTCGGAGCGCTCGGCGTCCCAATGGAGCTGAATATGCGCCGGGTTCACGCACCGTTCGTCCTGGGGGCATTGGCCAAGCATCCCGGCGGGGGGGCTCCGTGGATCGCGGTCCAGACGGCCTTGCGGTCCGGATTTGCGAAGGTCCAGATCCAATGGCCGTCCCCGAGCTTGACGTAGCGCTCGTGGAGCGTCGCCGCGGGCCGCGACTTTGGCGGGCGCCGCGCACGGGAAATGGCACGGTGCACGGTGCTGTACGGGAGGCCAAGCGCCCGCGCGATTGCGGCGACGCTCTGCGTCTCGCGCAGTTTTAGAAGTTCTTCATCGGGCGGTAGCCCCGGTCGACGGTCGCTCACACCAACATCTCCATCACCTGAAGATCGTGTGGAAGTTTTCTGAAAGGGCTTTTCCGAAAGCGATTGTATTGGCGGCGTGTCGATTGGTCGCGTCGGCCAGCGTCTGCACGATCGCCAAGTTCTTGATGGGCGTCAGGACCTTCCCGTTGGTGTCCTCCCAAGGATACTCAAGGTGAGGCCCCGCCTTGGCGAGCGCCGGATGTGCCTTTTCGAGCGCTAAAATGACGTACTTTGCGTCGTCCCACACCCGCTTGTTTCCGAGACCGTCGATAAAGAGGTGCTGGTTGTACAGCGCGGTCGCAAAGTCCTCGCATATCCCGTGGTGCGATGCCAGGTACGACCTGGCGTACGAGCCTCGTCGCAGCGCTTGCGCCTTCGCGAATTTCTCGAAGGACATCTGAAGCAGCATCGCGAACACGGCGGTGGAACGACCCTGCACGGCAATGGCGCCGGTCAAGTCTTCCTTGGCCTGCGCTAGGTACGCGTCGGACCACTCCCTGTCGGTCGCCACGTCAGCCCGCCCCTTTGGCTTGTAATTCCTCCAGAGCGTTGGACAGCCATCCCGTCGGAAGCTTTTTCGTCCCCGCCCTGACGGCAGCCCATTCCGACACGCTCAGCAACACGACCGCGGAAGGGTATGGGACCGCTTTTGCGGGCATGAAGCAGACGGGTGTGATGGGCCAATCGCCCGTATGGCCCACCCCCTTCGAGACCTCGACGAGTCGCACTTCTTCCTCGTCCGGCGACCAGAAAATGTCAGTAGTGTCGGGGTCTGCATCGCGATGGGCGTTCGCCAGCATCTCGGCCACGCTTCGAATCGTCGGTTTCTCGCTCATGCGGCCGGACGCTACCGCCCACGATCCCAAGAGTCAAACGGCGCGATTCACTCGCCATTCTCCGCAGGGCGCACATTGGAGATCCGCGACTCAAGGGTCGCAACGCGCGATAACGTCCGTTGCATGCTCGCACTCGTCGAGGGAGAAGGGCGGGTTCGCGATCACCCGGTCAAAGACGAGGACCCCGTCTTCGCTCACGAGCTTCGGATCGCGGATCGTGTCCCCCTTCTCGATCCGGTTGTCGCGGATGTCGTGGAGGAGCATGTTCATTTTGCAAATCGCCCAGGTGCCGAGGTTCTTCTCCTGGCCGAAGAGCGACACGTTCTTCGCGTTCTTCCCGTGGCGGCGCAAATACTGGGCGCACTCAATG
Source organism: Sorangium cellulosum (assembly GCA_020720045.1). Taxonomy (GTDB): domain Bacteria; phylum Myxococcota_A; class Polyangia; order Polyangiales; family Polyangiaceae; genus JAAFHJ01. The sequence continues at coordinate 9,139 of DYPH01000131.1, forward strand.
AGCATACCGCCGGAGCCGCAGGTCGGGTCGCAGATGCGCATCCCCTCGGCCGGCTGGAGGATCTCGACGAGGAGCTTCACGACCCCTCGCGGCGTGTAGAACTCGCCCCCCTTCTCCAGCGATTCTGCTGGGAGCGGCGGCGCGAGAGACGGCGGGCCCTCTTCAACAGGCCCGGTCCCGTTGTTGGCTCTCGCCTGCAGCCGGGGCGCCGTTTTCCGTCGGTGGGCGTCGGAGCCGCGTCCTCAGCGTTCGTCGCGTTCGGCGTCGCGTCGAAGCGGCTGCTGCAAGAGCTCGCGGAGCGCTTCGACGTTGAGTACGCCGGCACCGTCGGCTTCGCCGACCACGTCTTGGTAGAGGGCGCGTTTGGTCCCGTGCAGGGCGATGACCTGCTCCTCAATCGTCCCTTCGGCGACGAGGCGTACCACTGTGACGGGGCGGCGCTGGCCGAGGCGGTGGGCACGGTCGGTCGCCTGATCTTCGACCGCCGGGTTCCACCAAGGGTCGAGGTGGATCACGTAGTCCGCGGCCGTCAGGTTCATCCCAACGCCTCCCGCCTTTAAGCTAAGCAGGAACACGTCCCCGTCGCCCCGCTGAAAGGCTTCGACCTCGGCCGCGCGCGCGGTCCCCGTCATCGTTCCGTCGAGGCGCCGGCACAAGATGCCTGCGGCCGCGAGGCGCTCGCCCGCGCGGTCGAGAACCTCCAGAAACTGGCTGAACACCAAGGCGCGGTGCCCTTCGCTCCGGATTTCTTCGATGAGGTCTGCGAGCGCCTCCAGCTTGGGGCCCGGTGGCGCCGCTTCGCCTCCGTCGAGCCGAGGGTCGATGGCGGCCCGTCGCAAGCGGGTGATCGCCGCGAGCACCTTCATCGGTTGCCCCGGCCCCCCCTCCGCCGCTTCCGCGACCGCGGAACGTCGTAGCGCCTCATAGTAGGCGCGATGGTCGGGGGAGGTGGGGATGAGCCTTGTGATCTCCGTCTTCGCCGGAAGTTCGGTGAGGACCTCCGCTTTCGTACGGCGAAGGACAAACGGGCGCACGATCCGGCGGAGCGTACGAAGCCGCTCTCTGCGCGTTTGCTCGGGCTCGACGGGCGCGTTCGGCGCGAACAGCCGTTCGAAGTTCGTTCGGGACCCGAGCATCCCCGGCATCAAGACGTCGAACACGGCATGGAGTTCCGAGATCCGATTCTCGACCGGGGTCCCGGTCAGCGCGACTTTCACCACCGCGTCGAGGGCCCGGGCCGCTTCCCAGCGACGGGTGCTCCCGTTTTTCAGTGCGTGCGCTTCGTCAAAGACCACCGTCTGAAAGGGGCGCGACGCGAGGCGTTCCTGCTCGCTTACAAGGAGCCCATACGAGACAAGGACGACATCGCCTCCCCCCGCTGCGTCGATCGCGGTCGCCCGGTCGGCCGTGTCGCCAAGCGAACGCACCTGCAGCCCGGGGGCGAAGCGGGAGAACTCCGTTTCCCAATTTCGCAGGACGCTCGTCGGGGCGACGACCAACGCAGGCCCGTCGTTCGCGCGGTGGGCGAGGAGGGCGATCGCCTGCACCGTCTTGCCGAGCCCCATGTCGTCGGCCAGGAAGGCGCCGAGCCGGGCGCTGGTGCGCCTCGCCAGGAAGTGAAAACCGTCGATCTGGTAGTCCCGGAGTTCGGCGTGCAGCATGCGCGGCAGGGGAGGTGGACTCGCCTCGGCCGCCACCATCGCCGCGCGTGTCGCTTCGAGGTCGGCATCCCAAGCGACGTCGGCCCCGTCAAGCCACTCCTCCACGGCCGGGAGCAGCGCCTTCGAAAACCTCCCTTTTCCGAGCTCCTGGGCGCGCGCGAGCTCTTGCAGCTTGCGGAGGGTGTCCTCGGCGAGGGCGAGGAACCCATCGTCGCCGAGCGGCACAAACCGGCCTCGCCCCTTTGACGCGTGGGCGAGGAGCTCCGTCATTGCGACGACCCTGTTGTCATCGACGGGGAATTCGCCGTCCAAGGCGAACCAGTCGATGCCGCTCGTCGAGCGCACCGCGAGCTTGGCGCTCGCCGGCGGCGTGAAGAGGCGGAGCGGGACGCCATCCGGCCACGTGAGCGCGACGCCAGCGTCTCGCAATTCGACGAGGAGCCCGAAGGCCGCTTCGAGGTCGCCAGCGATGCGGTCTTCGCCGACGCGCGGGAGTGCGTCCAGGTTGGGGCAGCGGGCCCGCAGCGCTTCCAGTTCGGCGCGCTCGGCCGCGAGATTGCGCTCTACCGTGGAAAGCACACCGTTGCGCTCCACCAGGATCTTCGCCGGCGGTTCCCCGGGCCGAACGGCGGTCGCTCCGTCGAAGGGGAGGACGCGAAGCCGGACGCGAAGCCCGGTCGGGGTCCGAAAGAGCTGCACGTGGGGCGTGGTGTTCGCCGGCTGTTCGAGCGCGGTGGCGTCACTGGTGATGACAAGGCGGGCGGAGGCAAGCGTCAACACCTCCAAGAGGCGCGGCAGCCCTGCCTCCGGAATCCGAAGCCCATGAAATTCCAGGACCTCTGCGGCCCGATTGAACGACGGGGTGAGCTCCACGAGCGGAAGGACCCTTCGGCCGGCCTCGATCCGCTCCGGAAGTACGCACCAACCGAGCGTTGAGCGCTCTTTGGGGCGAACGCCAACGTGCATCTCGCCGTTTTCGCCGCGCGTGACGACGAGCTTTGGCGCTTCGCGGACGACGCGGAGAGGGCCATCCACATCGCTAACGTCGGGCGGGGGCGTCTTCCCGTCATCTAGGAAAAATCGGAGCGCCGAAAGCGGGAACGTCCTTGGGTCGGTGTCATGCAGGTTTCCGAGTGTTTCGAGGAGGCTTCGGGCGATCGCCACATCGCGGGCGGGAAAGTCGCCGGCGGCAAGCGCCGGGATCCGTTCGCTGCGGCCACCGGAGCTCCGGCCCATCACACGGGCGCGCACCTGGACGTCGGTGCGGGAGATGTGGCCCAAGATCCAACGGACCGACCCCGACGGGGTCTCGTGGGCGGCGCCTTCGCGTCCGTCTGCTTCCGGCGTCACCGCCGTCGCGAGCGCATCGAGCTTCATCACCCACGGCGGCACAGGCGTATAGAGGTCGACGAGGGAGGGGGCTGGCGGCGTGGTCGCGTCGGCGCTCGCTGCCGCGAATTGCGTGGCGACCCACTGGTAGCCGCTTCGCTCCATCGCTTCGCGCGAGAACGGTTCAAATCGGGCGTTCACCGACCTGACGTCGCCCCGAATGGAAGAAAACGCGATCCTCGATTCGGTTTTCGGTTTCCAGCGCTCCACCAGGGTTGCTGCAAGCCACGCCACCCAACCACGGTCGACCGTCCGCGTGTAGTGGACCTCGCGTCCCGTGCGCAGGTGAACGAGATCCTCGATGGAGTAGACCAGCGCCGGCTCTTGGGAGAACTCACGGGCAAGCGCTCGATCCTCTTCAAGAGTCGTCAACGCGTTCGCCGGGCAACGCGCCGCCTGCACGAGCCGCGCGAGGCCGCGAATCGGGAGCGCGACTTCCTTGTTCGCGATCGGCATTTCGAGAAAATGGGACAGCGCCGCGTCCCACGCACCCTGGCCCAGCGCCACCATCCCTTTTGCCAGGGCGAGCGCCTGTTGGCTCTCCCGGAGCGCCGCTGCTGAGCGGCCGCTTGGCCACGGCGCCAGCGCCGCTTCGGCCCGTTCCGGAGTCCCACGAAGGACAAGGAGAGCGATCGCGTGGGCGCGGGGCCATGGCGTACCGGCGAGGGCGGCGTCGAGAATGGCGTCGCTGACCGGCTCGAGCTCGGTCAGCCCCCCTTGGAGAGCGACGGCGAGGTATGCCGATTTGTGGGGACCGAGGAGCTCAAGCCAGGTGGCTGGCGCGCGGGTCCCCAGGGTACGCCGCAAAAACGTCAGGACTTCTGGATGCTTCGCGAAGGGCGAGGGGAGATGCTTGAACTCGAAGTCGACGCGGGCGCCGTCGCTCTGGGCGATGGCGATGCGCAGGCGGCTCATCGCAGGTCCGTCAAGGCCGAAGGTCCCGACGTCTTGCCCGTCGGCGATCGCGCGAAGGCATGAGGCCGGAAGGGCGCCGCTTGCGTCAAGGACCTCTGGAAACCGTAGGGCCACGACCCGGTACCCGACGTTTGGGCGAGGGCGCTCGATCCACCCTTCCTGGGCGAGGGCGTCCAACTCGCCCTGCAACGCAGTGAGCGTGAGCGACCGTTCCGACGCCAGGTCGGCCGCGCACAGCGCCTTTCGGACGAGCGGAGCGGTGCAGCCGTACGACGGCGCGAGGATCGCCATCGTCGCCAGGATTTGCTGGCGGAGGGGAGTGAGCTCGGCGAACAGGACCATGGGCGGACGACCATACTCAGCTTTGAGATGCACCTCGAGCGGAGAACGGCGGACGATGCCCGATGCCCCACGACGTCCCCGCGTCGGGTCGGACGGTGGGCCGCGATCCAGGCGGCCCGACGGTGAAAGTGGGCCCGCCGTCTCTCGCGACGCCTCCGCCAGGGAATTCGCTGGCGGTCGCGAACGGACGGGCCCGAGTCTCTCAGCCGGCCGCCCGAGCCGCAATCATCGCGAGGAGCCGCGAGACGCTCGCTTTCGCGATCCCGGTCTTTTGCGCGATTTTCGCAAGGCCGAGGCCGCGTTTTCGGAGCGCGAGGCACAGCGCTGCGCGCTCTTGCGCGGTTTCCGAAAGCGTCGGCGATGCGGCGACGTGCGAGTAGACCCACTCACGGGACCGCCCCAGGGCGCGAGCGATGACGGCCATCTTGACGCCCGCTTCGCGCAGTCGGCGCGCCTTCGCAACTTCGGTCTCGCCGTCGACCTCGGCGGCAAGGCACTGCGCGGCGGCAACGGCAGCTTCGAGGCGCGCCTGGCGGCCCTCTTTGCGGAACAGCACGTGTGCCGGGTTGACGCACGCGGACTCCTCGGGGCACCGGTCGAGCGGTTCCGGGGGGGCGGCTCCGTGGGTCGCGGTCCAGACGGCCCTGCGGTCCGGATTTTCGTACAGCCAGATCCAGTGGCCGTCTTCGCGCTTTTCGTAGTGCGCTTCGAGCGTTTTTGGCCTCCGACGTTCGGAGGGCAAGCCCATCACGGCGCGGTAGATCGCGCCGTAGACGGTGGAGTAACGGAGGCCAAGCGCCCGCGCGATCGCGGCGACGCTCTGCGTCTCGCGCAGTTTCAGAAGTTCTTTGGCGGGCGGTAGCCCGGGGCGACGATCGCTCACACCAACATCTCCATCACTTTTGCCTGAAAACGTCATGCAAAAACGCGTGGAGCTGGTTGTTCGGCAACTGCGGATACGGCGGGTAGCGACCGACGATAGGCATGAACGTTGCGCAAAGCCCGTGGCGCTTGGTCACGGCGACAAACCAATGCGCCACCCACCTCGCCCACGCTTTTCGGCCGTTGACGGGCGCAAAACCGACTTCGGGCACGCGTTTCGGCCGTTCACGGACGCAAAACCGAGTTTGGGCACGCGTTTCGGCCGTTGACGGGCGCAAAACGGGGTGAGGGGCGCGTCGCGAATGGTTTGACGGGCGCAAAACCGGGTCCGGGCGCCGATTTCGGCCGTTATCGGCCGCAAAACGACCTTCGGGGCGCGTCGCGAATGGTTTGGCGGGCGAAAACCGGGGTCTCGGGCGGTTCGCGAATGGTTTGGCGGGCGCCAAGCCGCCTTCGCTCGCCCTGCGACGCGCCATCTGACGGAGTTCACCGCGATTTCTCTTGTAACCGCCCAACGGCGAGCGCAGCGTGGTTTCGCGTGCTTGGGTGCCGTGATTCGCACGCCTCCGCCAGGGCGATTCCTCGACGAGGGAGATTGTATGCGTTCAAAACGTGTTGGTTTCGCAGCGGTAATTGTAACGACGGCAAGCGTCCTTGCCTGCACGAGCTCGGAGACGCCGCCCAAAGAGGTCGCGGCGACGTCTGCGGCGATCGAAGAGACGGGAGGCATTCCCGAAGGCCCGATGGTCCCGCGCCTGACGGTGACGTGGGGGGATCGGAGCAGGGATCGCCAAGAAAGCGGCGACGTCCTCGATGAATCGGATCGCGGTGAAGAGCGCGCTTTCCGCCGGGAAGTCGGTCACGCTCAAGCTCCGAATGCGCGGCTTTGACGGCTGGGAGACCGAGCGGACGATCCAGACGCTCACCGTACCGGCCGGTGGCGAAATCCCGGTGGCGATCGCGCCCGCCTCGTTCGCCCTGCAGCCCTTCGGGAGCACCGCGGAGGCCCGCCTCGTCCTTGAGTTTCTCAACGGCGACCGGACGATCCGGGAGGAGAGCGCCCCGCTCCACGTCACCTTCTCGAAAGATTCTTCCGTCGTTTACTACTCGACCGACACGAGCGCGGCGACCGTCAGCCTAGCCGCCATGCATATGAGCGAAGCGGACGGGCTCCCGCTCCCCGGCGACCTCCTCCGCGAGCGGGACGAAATCGACACCCGGCCGGCCGCAGTTCGGCAAGAAATTGCGATGCGGATCGTCCAGGCGGCGATCGAACCGCGCGGCCGGTACAAGACCAGCGATGGGTTTGTTTCGATTGAGGAGGCGGTGCGAAACGGAAATCCGGATGCGCCCGCCGGAATTCCGGCGACGACGCGCGGCGCGACGACGACCTTACTCCCGCAGAACTGGATCTCGCCGCTGGACGGCGAGTTCAACGTGGTCGGCGACTGCCCGACCGGGCTCACCGATACGCGCGGAAACTGCATCACCGACCCGAATTTTCCGAAAAAGCTTGAGTGCTTTTCCTGGGACATCAAGAGCTTTCGCGACAACAACCAGGGCGAAAAATTCCTTCGCACGAACGATTCACGCGGCGGCCTCTGGAACCGCCAACAGGCCCGCTACGCGCGCTTCACGAATGTGCTCTTCGCCTACGACCCGGCGACGAAGCGCCTGAGCGGCGACGGGATCCGCGCTTCGTCTGACCACTTTTCGACGTTGGGCTGCGGGTGGATGCCCTACGGGCTCGATACGACCGGCCAACGAGCCTACGGCTTGACGATCCTCAACAGCAACGAGGTTCGGCGAAACCCGGATCCCTACTACGACCATTTCGACCTCACGATTGGCGAACAGCCAATCATCGTGGCCAATAAGAACGTCTCCGACGCGCTTGTCGTCCACCGCCTCGTGGAGAACCCGAACGACCCGGTCATGACGTACACGGTAGGGGCCGAGTCGCCCCAGACCCGAAGCGCCGCGGTAGCTGGGCAGGTCCTTTTCCAGCTCGGGTCGGCGCTCGATGAGGCGATGCGCCGAGACCGAACGCGTTTGAGCGGTCCAAAAACGATTGGTCTTTTCTCGCAAACCCCCTGCGATACCGCTGACAGCGTTGTTCGATCGTGTACCGATCCCACGCCGGTAAGGTCGGACGCATGCAACCACCCGAGGTTGCCGGAAATCTACTTCGGGATCTCCGCGAAGTTCGAAACGTGTGCCGGCGGGGAGAAAAAAATGATCGCTCCGGCGGAGTGGGAGACCGGAGAGCTTGCGGAGGAGTACCACACGACCCGCGACAAATTCGTAATCGCCCATGAAGTCGGCCACGCGATTGAGCGGATCGTTGCCGGTACACCTGAGCCCGAACCGGGCCAAAGCGCAGATGCCGCCGCGATTGCAAACAACGCGGGTTACGGAGGCGACAATCTCGACGCGGAGAAAGACATTTGCGCGTGCCGCCAGGTGACGCTCGCGCGGCCGACCCACTGCTTGCAAGGCAAGGGGCGCCAAATGACGGCGCGGCAGGAGGGCTGGGCCCACTTCGTCGCCACGGCGACGTTTAACGACCGGGCGCC
>DYPH01000258.1 GCA_020720045.1 Sorangium cellulosum
ACGGTCGTCGTTGAGGTCGGGGTAGAACACCGGCAGGTTCTCCGGCATCACCAGACCCTTGTAGCTCATCACCCGGCACGACAGCGTCGGCAGGTAAAAAACCGGGTCGGCGGCGAGCGCCTTTTCGGCGCGGCGACGCGCGACGTAGAGGCGGCGTTCGAACTCGTCGTCGGCCATGGCCGCGCCGTGACCGTCGACACCGGCGTTGACGAATACCTGCTCGATATGCGGCAACGACTCGAGCGCGGACGCACCGCACACTTTCGGGTCGGTCGGCACCAGCCGGAAGCCCGCGACGACCAGCCCCTGGCCTTCAAGCTCGGCTTTGAGCGTCGCGCGCGCGGCGTCGCGGGCGGCGACGTCGGATTTGGAGAGGAAAACCAGGCCGGCGGCGTAGGACGCGGCCAGCGTCAACCCGGCCTCCAAGGCCACGGCACGCAGGAAGCTGTCGGGCTTCTTGAACAGGAGGCCGCAGCCGTCACCCGACAAGCCGTCAGCGGCGATGGCCCCCCGGTGCGTCATGCACGCGAGTGAGGAAATCGCCTTTTGCACGAGGTCGTGGCTGGGGAGGTTATCGATCTGGGCGATCAGGCCGAAGCCGCAGCTATCCTGCTCGAAATCAGGGGAGTAGAGGGTTCCGTCCAGCCAGCTTTGTTGAGTCGTTTCCATGTTTCCGTTCGTTCGTCGGTCGCGCACCGATTCGGGGAGCCACCGTCATTCCATAGTCAAATAGCTTTACACGCACAAGTCAGCGGTCGCTAACCCGGCTCGCCTCACAGACACAAAGCAAAAATCAGGCGAAAAGTACGGCATTCTAATCTCGGTGGGTTTTCACGGCAATGTGTCGTTGCGCCGCAACAACGGGATGTGGCGTAATGGCTTCATCGCGTAGAATGCCTGCCAGCGTACCGCCACGCGCGAGGGCAAAACGCCGCCGCAAGCCCGGCGGAATTCCCCTCGAATCTAAACGGCCACCCCCCCAAAATTAGGAGCCTGGACCCATGCGAGCTGCACCTTATCTCTACAGCCTTGTCGGCGCGACCCTCATGTCTGCCGGATTTGCCGCGAATGCGGCCACCGGCGTCTTTTACGACCCGTCCAACGTCGCCAGCCCGACCGGCAAGACCATCGGCTACGAGCTTTTCGGCACCATCGGCTGCCCCGGCCGCCAGCTGTTTGACAAAGCCTGCGACATGCCGCCGCCCGACGGTGACAAGGATGGCGTGATCGACGCCAAGGACAAATGCCCGACCACCCCGGCCGGTCGCAAGGTTGACGCAGACGGCTGCGAACTCGACGGCGACCGTGACGGCGTCGTCGACGCGCTCGACAAATGCCCGACCACCCCGGCCGGTCGCACCGTCAACGCAGAAGGCTGCGAGCTGGATTCCGACGGCGACGGCGTCGTCGACGGCCTCGACAAGTGCCCCGGCACCCCGGCTGGTCGCAAGGTCAACGCCGACGGCTGCGAAATCGACACCGACGGTGACGGCCTGGTCGACGGCGTCGACAAGTGCCCGACCGTTTACGCCAAGACCGCTGACGGCTGCCCGGTCGTCCCCAGCAAGCTCACGCTCGACGGCGTGAACTTTGATACCGACCGCGCTGCGCTCTCGCCCGAAGCCACGGCCAAGCTCGACGAAGCCGCACAGACGCTCTCGCAGTGGGGCGACACCAAGGTCGAAGTCGGTGGCTACACCGACAGCCGCGGTTCGGACGCTTACAACCAGAAGCTGTCCGAGCGTCGCGCTGACCGCGTTCGCGCTTACCTCGCCGAAAAAGGCATCGCTGCTGACCGTATGAGCATCAAGGGTTACGGCGAATCGCAGCCGGTCGGCGACAACGCGACCGAAGCGGGTCGCTACAGCAACCGCCGTGTGGAAATCACGCCGCTGAAGTAAGCCCGCATCGTTCCCGCTGCACGACAGGGCGGGATGAAGCCGGGCGTGAGCAACGCCCGGCTTCACAATGTAAAAAGCCCCGCCGATTGATCGGCGGGGCTTTTTTATTTGGCTATCTGGAGATACTGGAGGCGGTGAATGGGCGCTTGACGAGGCATCCGCCAAGAACAAGCGCCCTGCCAATGCCCAGCCTCAAGGTCTGGGCACGCTCATTCCCACTCGATCGTCGCCGGCGGTTTGCCGGATACGTCGTAGACGACGCGGTTGATGCCGCGCACTTCGTTGATGATGCGGTTGCTGACCTTGCCGAGTAGCGAATACGGCAACTCGGCCCAGTGCGCGGTCATGAAGTCGCTGGTGACGACGGCACGCAGCGCGACCACGTAGTCATACGTCCGGCCGTCGCCCATTACGCCGACCGACTTCACCGGCAGGAAGACGGCGAAGGCTTGCGAGGTTTTTTCGTACCAAGATGTCTTCCCCTCCATCGTGGCACGCAGCTCTTCGATAAAAATCGCGTCGGCGCGTCGGAGTAGCTCGGCGAATTCGGCTTTCACTTCGCCGAGGATGCGCACGCCCAAGCCGGGGCCGGGGAAGGGGTGGCGGTAGACCATGTCGTGCGGCAGCCCCAGCGCGACGCCGAGTTCACGCACTTCGTCCTTGAAGAGTTCGCGCAGCGGTTCGAGGAGCTTCAAATGCAGCGTGTCAGGCAGGCCGCCGACGTTGTGGTGGCTCTTGATCGTGTGCGCTTTTTTGGTTTTGGCGCTCGCCGATTCGATCACGTCGGGGTAGATCGTGCCCTGCGCGAGCCACTTCGCCTTGGGCAGTTTTTCGGCCTGTTCCTGGAACACATGGACGAATTCGCGGCCGATGATTTTGCGTTTCTGTTCGGGGTCGGAGACGCC
>DYPH01000022.1:0-34356 GCA_020720045.1 Sorangium cellulosum
CATTGCTTTGATCACATCCCGTGTAAATTGCAATTCCGAGCAGCTACCTAGCGGCGGCCCATCTCTCGGAAGCGCAAAAGAACGAAAAGCTCGCGACCGTCCAGGCCGATCGTTACGCGGCGCTCGCCAAGAACGGCGTCGTTACGCCCCAGGAAGCAGAGTCGTTCGCCCTCAAAGCGAACTCCCAGACGGGCTCCGTCGAATCAAACGCGGCAGATCTCAAACGCCTCTCCACTCTCAAAGCCTATCAGCGCGTCACCGCCCCCTTCGACGGCACCGTGGTCCGTCGTCTCGTCGATCGCGGCGCGCTCGTCGGGAGCGGGACGTCGGCGCTCTTCGAGATCGGTCGGGTTGACACCCTCAAGCTCTTGGTGGACGTTCCGCAGAGCTTCGCCGATGCGGTCCGGGCCAAGCCGGACGAGGCGGCCGTCGTGCAGGTTCGCGGCGGCGGTTCCACGGTTGGCAAGGTCGTCCGCATCGCCGATGCCCTCGATCTCGACAACCACACCCTTCGCGCGGAGGTCCAAATCCCCGGAGACAAAGGAGTGCTCGCCGGAATGTTTGCGACGGTCACCTTGCACGTAAAGCGGCAAAAACCGCCAATGGTCGTCCCGAGTGCGGCCCTGCTCATCCGGAAAGAGGGGCCTCGCGTTTGGGTCATGGACGAGACAGGGAAGGTCACACCGCGAGGGCTCGTAATCGTGCGCGACCTCGGAAAAGAGATTGAAGTCGAGCCGTTCGCCGAAGCGAGCGCCGCAAAAGAGGCGACCGGTCTCCGCCCCGGCGAGCGCGTCGTGCTTCACCCCCCCGACGAGCTCACGCCCGGAGCGAAGGTCGAAACGAAAGGCCTGTGAACGCCGCAACTCGGGGCGCGAGGATTCCCCCATCTCCGCGCCGAGCCGCGGTAAAACGCAGCCATGACTCTCCGAAGGGCGACGCGCGACGGTCTCGGCAACTACCTCGATGGGCGCTTCGTCGGAGCGAGCGCAACGGGGGCGAGTGGCGAACTCGCCCCCCCCTCGCCGGCCGATCTCACCGACACGCCGTTTCGGACGTCGTGGTCGGTGGGTGATGTCGACGTCGCCATCGCCGCCGCACACGCGGCCAAGAATACCTGGCGAAAGGCACCGCACGAAGTCCGTGCAGAATACCTGCAACGCTATGCGGGCGCGCTCAAGGCGCGGCGCGAGGAGATTGCCGTCGCGATCGCCCGTTCCATTGGAAAGCCCCTCTGGGAGGCACGCACCGAGGCCGATGCCCTTGCCGCAAAGGTAGCCGTTACCCTCGGCGCCGGAAACGAACTGCTCCAGTTTTCGGTCACGCCGGAACCGAACACGCGCATCCGCCTTCGGCCGGTGGGAGTCTGTGCCGTCTTGGGCCCGTTCAACTTTCCGGCCCACCTCGCCAACGGCCACTTCGTCCCCGCCCTCGCGAACGGGAACTGCGTGATCTTCAAGCCTTCCGAGAAGGCGCCCGAAGTCGGGCAACTACTTGCGGAATGCATTCATGAAGCCGGCTTCCCGCCAGGCGTCTTTCAGCTCCTCCACGGAGGCCCGGAGGTCGCACGGGCCCTCGTCGACCATGCCGGCGTCGATGCGGTGATGTTTACCGGGAGCACCGCCGTCGGCTCGGCGATCCTCGCCGCAAGCGCCCGCTTCCCGGGTCGGCTGATCGCACTCGAACTTGGGGGTCGAAACCCCGCGATTGTGTTGGAAGACGCCGACATCACCCATGCCATTCGTGAAATCGTCTTTTCCGCCTACGTAACGGCAGGCCAGCGGTGCACGGCGAACAGCCGCATCCTCGTGACCGCAGCGAACGCCGACGAAGTCGTCAGCCGCCTCGCTCGCGCCGCACGCGCCCTCCGCATCGGCCCCCACGAAGACTGCTTCTTGGGTCCCGTCATTGATGAACGCGCCCTTCAGCGAATGGAAACGATGACGACCGCGTCGGCACACGCCTTTGAGGCGATCGTGCCATTCTCGCGTATCGACGTGACGGGAGTGCGCGGCCACTACGCGCGCCCTTCTGTGTATCTTGCACACAAATCGGCCACGCCGGCGGATCTCACGGGCGCGCCGCTGCATCTCGAAGAGCTCTTCGCGCCGGTACTCACCGTCGAGGTCGCCGGCGACGAGGACGACCTGCTCGCACGTGCAAACCTCGGAAACTATGGGCTCGCTGCAGCGGTATTCACCCAGAATCAGCCCCGCTTCGAGCGCTTCGCCGAGGAGCTCGACGTCGGCCTCTGCAACTGGAACCGGGCGAGCGTGGGGAGTTCGTCGAAGCTTCCTTTCGGCGGGCGCCGCGCCTCCGGCAATCATCGCCCGGCGGGGCTCTTTTCGAGCTTCTACTGCGTCGACGCCATCGGTGAGCTCCACGTCCCGACGCCCCCATCAAATCCACAACTTTCGCCCGGAATGAATGGTGAATCCTGGTGAATAACAGCATGCTAGCCTGCCCCCGTTGCGGCGCCGATCTTCCGTTCACGCCCGGTGGCCCCGGACAGGAAGACGAAGAGGGCGTCACCGAACTGACCTGCGAGGAAGGGTGCGTCTACCCGGTGCTGGGTGGTGTCCCGCTCCTGCTGGTCGACGCCGAGGGCTACGTCGGCCGCCACCGAGAGAGCCTTGTGACGACACTCGCCGAAGCGGATCGCCTCTCGCGCAGCACGCTCGCGACGATTCGCGCGTTCGCCGCCGAAGAGGACCTTGTCCCCCTCGCCGACGACTGGACGGCGGCCGAAGCGGACGGCGAAGGACTCCCGCGCCGCGGAACGACCGCCGGCCCCCTGGAGGCGATTTACGCGCCGCTCCGAGGCCCCCAAGGGTCGACGGTCGCGCAGGCGATAAAGCTCCGTATTCCGAAGAAAATCAAGGGAGACGTCTGCATCATCGGTGCCGGGGCCGGCCTCGGTGCCGCCCGCTGGCTTCCGCGCACGGTGGCGCCGTGGGTCGTCGATCTCTCCCTCCGCGGAGCACTGCTTGCAACGAAGACGCTCGGCCGTGGGACTCCCGTCGTCGCCGACGTCGAAGACCTGCCGTTCTTGGAGGACTCCCTCGATTTGGTGGTCGCCGAAAACGTCCTCGACCTCGTCGGCGATCCCGCCCGCGCCTGTGCCGCGATCGCGCGAAGCCTGCGACGTGGCGGAACCGCCATCGTCAGCAGCCCCGACCCGGCCCTCGGAGGGGACGACGAGACGACCCTCGCCCAACTGCTCGGCGAGGCGGGGCTCGCCGTCACCGCCTGCGACGACGACCTCCTATGGCCGCGCCCCCACTCCCGCCGCCGCGTAGAACTCTACGTGGTTCAAGTATTGACGTGCCGCAAGGATTGACGATGAATGCGCTCGTGCTTCGCGAAGGTACCGCGGAAGATCTGCCGCGCATTGCCGAATTGTATAGGGAACTCCAGGTTGACGGTCCACCGCCCGGTTTGCCGCCCGTCGCGGGGCGCTATCGGCTCCGGGTCGCTGTGGATACCCAGCTCTCGGTTGTCGGCTACAGCTACGCCGAGCATGATGAAACGTCGGATATTCCTATTTTTTTGAGGCACCTTGTGACCGCGCCGGAAGCACGGGGCCGCGGCGTTGCGCGGAAGCTCTTGGAGGATGCGTCTGGGGGGAGGGCGATTCAGCTCAACACCGACCGGGAAGGTCCCAATGGCGCCTTCTACGAACACCTCGGCTTTGTACAATCGGGGCTCTCAGAGGCGCTTCGCATCGATTTTCGTGACGTCGATGCGATGCCAGTCTATGCGTGCAGCACCGGCCTTCTCTCCGCAGAACGTCTCGCCCAGTTCGCCGATGCCTTCGCGCTACCGGTGGCGCGGCTGACGCCGAGTCGCGCCGCCCAGCTTCCGATCGGCGCCTGGGACGACGACGGAGCGCCGCTTGGAGTAGCCCTCTTCGATTCCGCGTTCCCCGGCTGCTTTCCATTTCGAGTTGCGCGCCCGGCGATCGCAACCGCGTTCCTCCGCGAGGTCGAGCGCCACGCCATCGAGAAACACCTTTCGCTCATGGTGGAAGACGACGAAGCGACGTGTGGCTTCCTGAAGGCGTTCGGCGCCGAGAGCCGCATTCGGCTGCCGCTACTGGCGACCCACCGTTTGAGGACGTTTGACGCCGCGGTGGCGCCCCCGATCCGGTAACTTTCCGCGGCCCTCTAGCCGCAGGTACTTCTGTTTTCAACGAAGGAAATTCCGATGACGGTCCATCTCGCAACGACTACCGACTACGCGTTCGTCAATGAACTCCTGACCTACGGGGAAGACTACAAGCCGCAGGTGGGGGACACGGTGAGCGAATGCGATTTCACCGCCGTCGATGGGACCGAGTTCCCCGGCAACGAAGGCCTCGTCGTCGCTCAAAACTCCGAAGACGACACTTCGACCATTCGCGATACTGAATCGGGCACTGAGTACGTTGTTGGCAACGAAGAGTGGTTCTACATCTCCGAATCGCCGCACATTTCGGCCGTTTGGGAGAAGTATCTTCGCCGCCCCTTTCCCGATGGAATCGCCTTCGCCGATGCCCTCGTGAGTCCCGATCTCGTCACGCGCCTCAACGCGGATGTGGAGCGCCTCATCGCCCTGGAACCGGTCGACTACCACCCCGGGTCGGGGACGCGCGTGCGTGACCTCGTGCACCCGTCTCTCTACCCGTATATCCAAGACAAATCGAAGATTAACAAGCTCTTCCACCACGGTCCCGCGCTACCCTACGATCGCTTCGGGCGGACCTACGAGAGCTCGAAGTACCAATGGTTGCCGACTCCGTTCCATGTCGCCGAAGACGGTTCGGTCACCATCCGGTCGTACATCAACAACCTCGATCAGACGCGCCACGCGTCGACCTACGACGACCTCGCGGCCCTGTTCGCTACGGCACTTCCCCTGATTGAGAGCGTCGTTGGCTACGTCGATGGCACGGTTTTCTGGAAGGACGACAGTGAGACCGAGCACGAGGGGGAGCTCCCCAAGAATATCTCGCTTGCGGCGCGTCCGGCAAACGTGCGCAACCTCCGCGGTCGCAACCTCCTCGTGATCCCGAAGATCGTCGAATATCGCCTAGGTGCTGGGGAAACTCACGAAGGGGTCTGGCACGTCGAAGGAATGAGCCACGAGCACATTGTCGCCACCTGCGTCTATGTCCTCGATCGGGATGAGGCTTTGACCGGCGGTGAACTGCGCTTTAAGCGTCCCTACACCGAAGAGGAAGCCGGTCACCTCTTCTGGAACATTTCCCAGAGCCGCCCGCGGGCGCTGGAGGCGCTCGTCGATGAGGGCACCGTCCCCGTCGGCGAGGTCGCGACGCCGAAGGGGCGCCTCGTCGTGTTCCCCAACTCGCACATTCACAAACTCAGCCCGCTGAAGCTCGCCGATGGATCGACCGAGGGGCGCCGCCGCGTGATCGTGTTCTGGATCGTCGATCCGAACGCGCCGATTCCGTCGACGGAGGAGGTGCCTGCCCAGCAAGGCGTCTTGTCCCACGAAGAGGCGCTGGCGATTCGCCTCGAATTGATGGAGGAGCGGAAGCGCCACAAGCAGTCGCAAGAAGGCGGAGGCCGAGCTTCGCGCAGAGGGGGTCGATGCCCACTTTGTGAAGCTCGACGTGGAGAATCAGGCGGATCTCGATGCCGCCGTGAAGACGATCGGGGAGAAGGCGGGCAAGCTCGATATTCTCGTAAATAATGCAGGCATTTCAAGTGACTGGGGAGGAAGCATCACTCGGGAGAGCTTCGCCGCAACCCTCAATACGAACGTGATTGGCCCCTGGGCGGCGACGGAGGCATTTGCCGATCTCCTCGCAAAGAGCGGCCACGGCCGCGTGGTCAATCATTCAAGTATCCTCGGGTCGATCGAGACGCTCAAGGCGACCGATGAAATGAATGACTTCTTCACCTACGCCTACGCCTCTTCGAAGGCGGCACTGAATATGGTGACGGTCATTCAATCGAAGGCATTGGCGGCAAAGGGGATCAAGGTCAATGCCGCCCACCCCGGATGGGTCAAGACCGACCTCGGCGGCGCCAACGCCCCCCTCGACGTCGAGACCGGTGCGAAGACCGCCGTTGAACTTGCGCTGCTGAACGACGATGGGCCGACCGGCGGCTACTTCCACCTCGGCAAGAAGCTCCCCTGGTAAGCAGAGGGGCGATGCCTCTCGCCCCGCCCCCATCAGCGCCGCCCGATCGCGTTTGCCTCGACCGGCTTGCAGCCTCCCGCCCCCTGCGTGGACTGCTAGCCGGCTTGATGGTGACGGTCGGCGTCCTTCATTTTGTTCATCCAGAGTTCTTTATGAAGATCATGCCGGAATACATCCCGGCAGACAAACACCGTTTCCTCGTGCTCCTTTCCGGATTCTTCGAAATCGCGGGTGGAGTAGGTCTCCTGGTTCCACATACGCGGCGCGCGGCGGCTTTTGGGCTCGTGGCGCTATATATTGCTGTTTTTCCAGCAAACATTTACCTAGCCCTCCATCCGGAAGCGCTCGGCGTAAGTGCGGCAGCCGCGATCACGCGACTGCCGTTTCAGTTTTTGTTTGTTGCCTGGGCTGCGCTGTACGCGCGCGCGCCAAGGGGGACGGGCTAGACCGAATTCAGCGTTTCTTTTTCTCGCGAACCGCCTCTTCAAAGCGCGGAAGGTCCCCGGCGTCGACGCGCTCCCAGGCTTTCTTGTAGAGCACACCCATCGGTTCAAGGGGCAGCGCGAGTGCGAAGAAGGTGCGATCGTAGAGTTGCGCCTTCCAGGTCTCCATCGGGCCCCACTTGGCGTCCCAGGGGCCGGGTAGGAAGTGCTCGCGCCCCGCTTTTTCGCGGGTGCCGGTGACAAGGAGCCCGTCGGCGACGAGCGGTGCTGCCGCGGCCTCAAAGGCAGCGGCGCCCCCGACGAGCGCCTCCAGCCCCTTGCGGGTCGGCGTCGCTGCGGCGAGGAGTACGAGGTAGACGACGACCGATTCCTCGGAAAAGTGTGGGAATTTCCTGCGTGCGGCCGCAACGACGTCCGGCGCCGAGACGCGTGGGTCGACGTGGATCGTCGGGCTTGAGGAGACGATTCCTTCAACAAGTCCAGTAACTTCTGAGCTCGTCAAGAAGAGCGCCGCCCGTGCCGCGTCGGTCCCGTAGGCGCTCTCGGCGCCGATGGCGGCGGCAACCTTGTCGCGGAGCGGTCCGTCGAGTCGCGCTGGCCGGAAGCATCGGCTTACGCCCCACCGCTCCTCGGTGACGAGAAGACCGTCGACTTCGCGGCCCGTTTGCTCGTTCCCGGCGGCGTTCCGGAATGTCACGGGCGCGCCGCCAAACGTCGCCAAATACTGCTCCTTCGCGGCGGTTTCGCTCAGGTAGACCATCGGGAGCGCCACGACGAGGCGCGGGTCGCGGAGGGCAGCGACGAGACGCCGGAATGTCCCCGGAAGGCCTCGTCGAACCGGGTCCTCTTCTGCCCCTTCGTTCGCGAGGAGCACGAGCACTTTCGCGAAAGAAGCGAGCGTCTCCGGCGCCGGAAATACCGGTTTTTCGGGCGTAGTTCCCAGTACAGAATCTTCGGAGAAATTTCCAACGCGGGAGGCGCCCGTCGCGAAGTCGGTCAGGACGACGCGAACATCCCCCTTCCACGCGAGGCGCTTCGTCACAAGGGCAACGGTGGCGTCGGGCACCGCAATAGATGCTGAATAACGCTGACGAATCGTCGCTTCAGCGGCGGCGAGGTGGGCGGCGTCATCGCCAAACGCTTCCGGCGCCGGAAGGCATGCAGCGAGGAAGGAAAGGAATTCGGGGCGTGCCGAGTAGCGCTTCCACCGCTCTTTCGACACCTTTGCATCGGCCATTTTCAGATCGACTGCTTTGCGGATTTTTTCCCCAAGAAAGTCACTCGTCCAAGTACCAAAGTTGGGCAGACCGGCTAGCAACAATCGCACATCTGCGACCTCCAACGTCGTGCCCGCGACAAGGGCGGCGAGCACGGCGACGCCCGCTTTGCCCGTCGGAACAGGGACCGGCTCGGAGCGCGCGATCGCTGCGTCGAGCAGCGCCGTTTTCGCCGTAACGACGACCCGTTCCACGCTCCCCGTGGCGTCCGCCGGGGGAACGACCCCCTCTTCCAGCGTTGCGCGGAGGAAGAGGGTGACTGCGCGCAAGCCGGCCGTCGTCGCGTTTCCGGCGCCGAGCCGGACGAGCACGTTGCGCGGGGAGAGCGACTCCCAACCTTTGATTTTATCAGATGAAATTACGTAGGCGAGCTGGCCTTTGGGGCAGGCGGTGACCCACGCGGTCGTGATCGAAGCTTGCACGGCGACGCGGACGAAGTCGCCGGCAAGCGGCGTGTCGCGGAGGGCGGTTGCAAATGCGCGGAGGGCGTCTCGAGGGCTCTCCCCCGTGCCCGGAAACGGGCGGGCGAGGAAGAAGGCGACCGCCTGCGGCAAACCTTCGACGATCGTCTCCCAAGCAAAATGGCTCGGAATCGGGAGGACTTCCGGAACGAGGGGGCCTGCGAGAGCCGCCGCAGCGAGGCCGTAGCCGGTGCGGACGTCGCCACCGTCGCTGCGAGCGACGAGCGACCGGCCGAGGTGCATGGCCTCGGCGACGGCGCCATCGCGGAGGGCGACAGCGGTCGTGCCCGTTGTGGCTTCGCCCGCTGACGCTTCGCTGCGCGGCGGGTTGCAGAGTGCATCGATCCGCTGCACAAGTTCGTGGGCGCCGAAGACCTGCGATGCAATGGCGCCGACGAGAACCGGGTCAATCCCCGGAAATGCTTCTTGAATCGCGCGCTCGGTCGCCGCCGCGCTAGGCGGGACCCCCTTTGGCGCACCGGGAGCGGCGCTGGCAGCTCGGTCGGCGGCGGCTGCAGCGAGAAGCGTCGTGGCGGTCGCCGTGGTGGTGGCGCGAAGCGCACGGCTGGTGGCTGCATCGCGCACACGAAGGTTCTGAAGCGAAGAGGCACGCGGCAGGCGCAGGAATCCCGCCGAGGGGGTCACCCCAGAACCGACCGCCGAGACCGACACGCCGCTGCCGTTGAGAATCGTGAAGCGCTCATCCGACTGGTAATTTGCCGCGGCGGCGCGGAACGGGACCGTCGGACCGAAGGGGATGTCGACGAGGGCCTGAAAGTCGAAATCCCCGCGAAAACGGGCACCGTCAGCGCGTTGGTAGTCGAAGGTCCCTCCACCGGCGACCTGCTTCCGGCGCAGCATCCCGCCAACGCCGTTCGCCCCACCGGCGACCGGCGAGTGCTCGGAGCCCGGACGCGCCGGCGTCAGCGACAACGCGGCGACGCTCGCCCCGTCGCTCACTTCAGCGAAAGCGGCGAAGCACGCCGGCCACTCGGTGCGCCCGCCAAGCTTTTTCAACGCATTGTCGACGGGGAAACAGCCGAGCCGTTCGCCGGCGGAAACGAGCCAGTGCTCGCGCCCGTTGCTGATGGTTTGAGCGTGGATCTCCCATTTCTCAAACCGTTCCCCGGGGGCGAGGATCGGCCCGCCAAAGCTGGTACCAAGGGGCGTTACGATGTCGCGGATAGCCCCATAGAAGTAAGCATTTACCTCCATAGGCTCCCCACCCGAGTGCCATTGAAAATGGTTCGAATAGGTCCCCTTCGGCCGGTGAGCGATGAGCAGGTCGCTCCGGCCTGTCGCAGGGGCGGTGACGTAAAGCACCTGCTGAACGTCCCCGATGTTCGCCGGCAAATCGTAGCGCACGACCGTCTCCGCATCGACGAAGACGACAACGCGCGCACCCGCGACCAACGCCGGATAGGACGCAGAGCCGAGGAGCTTCGCACCGGCGATCCCCGTCCTCAACCCCTTCAGTTCTTTTTCGAAAACGGGCCAGGTCCACTCGTCGAAGAGCCCCCCTCGCAGCGTCGCCGCCAGCGTTTCCGGCCCGCTGACCGCGGTAAGCGCTTCCCGGATCGCACGCGTCGTCGCGATCGTACGCTCCGGCGACGTCACCCCGGTTGACGTCTTCTGAACGAAGTTCTGTAGGGTATCCTTCGCGCCGAGGAGCCCGGGAACGGCGACCCCTTTGGCGATCCTGAGCAAGTAGTCTTCACGGGCGCGAATCAAACAGGGCTTTCCAAGGACACACTTTTCGAAGGGCTCTTTTCCAATCCCCGCTTCGAGGGTCGTCGCCAGGGCGGAGGCCCATCGTGAATCGGCGAAAATATGCACGGGATCGCGCAGAATACCGGACGGCTCAAAGCGCGCTTCCGGGGCCGGCTCGACGGCGAGTCCGAGAGCGAGCGCCGCCTCAACGGCGTCCATCAGGTAGCCGCGACCGGCGTGACTGCCGGCGTGCCAGTAGGTCCACGCGTCGATGGGGACCGCCCCACCGCTTTGCGTGAGCAGCGGCGCCGACGCTTCGATGAGTGCAAAGTAAGAGGCGGGGAGCGGCACCGATTGCCGGCCGCGCAAGGCGCCGACAAAGCGGTTCAAACGCCCAAACCAGTCGTGGATCGGGCCACTGCGCGCAACGCGCTTCGGCGCATCAAGGGCGACGAGGAAGTCGAGCCAACCGAAAATCCCCGATTGAAGCGCCTTGCCGTCAAAGGCGGGAAACAACCCGACAATGCGGTCGCGAATCGCCTCAAGGAGCGGCGATGGGGAGGCCGTCGAAGCGGAGAGCACCGGGCGATAGGCCTCCCAAAAGTCGGCGGGGGCGCGACGGAGCGACGGGGCGTCGGCGATCGCCTGGAGAAACTCGAGATCGGCGTCGATGGGGTCGCGCTTGGCGACTTTCGCAAGCTTTCTGAGCTCTTTCGCGAGCCCCGTCATCGGCGGGACCCCGCCCCGAATCCGCGCGACGTGCAGTTCTCGGTAGCGCCGCTCGCCGGCCGGCGCCCCGAAGGCGGCCATGAGATCGTCCGCATACCCGCCGAACGACTTCGCCGGGACCGCCCCCGCAAGCGAGAATTCTAGATAGGCCTCTGCGCGCCGATCCTCATCGACAGAAAGCCCAAAGGTGCGCTCGCTTGCGCGCGCCTTCTCGAAGCAGACCGAAGCCATTCCCGTCGACTCTTCTGCGACGAAGGCACGGCCAGCCTCTTCCCAAAAGGAAGGCAGGAACATGGGCGCTTTCGCCTCGAGCTCCTTCGCAAGAGCGACGAAGGCGTCTTTCGCGTGGCCCGGCTTCGTCCGAATGCGCGTCGCCGCTCGCCGAAAATCACGCATGATATCCAAGGCAAAGCGCGCATCCTTCGGATGATGCACGAGCGCCCACGCGGGGAAGCCGAGGGCACGCGGAGCAGTCGTCCCGACGGTCTTCGCCGGGGACGCCTCCGCAAACCCAAGCACCCCCATCTCGACGTCGGTCGCGCCGTGGAGCGCCTCGTCGAGGAGGCGAATGACCGTCCGCCCGGGTAGCGCAGGGTGCGTGTAGGATGCAGCGATGAGCGGGCGCGTGGTGCCCGGGGATGCTTCGGCGGCCATGGCCGACGGTTATACCGGTCGGTCTGTCTACTTGCAGGCGGGAAGCGCGTTCAAATAGACATCCGCGGCGCAGCCTCCGAACGCCTTTGCGCAGGTCGTCCCCGCCGGGGTGGCCTTGTTGGTGCAGGTGCTCTTGATTTCGTTAACGATTGCGTCAGAAAGCTCCCAGACGGCAACGTAAGCGTCGGTGACCGCATTCGGCCCTGCGCCGGCGTCATAGCTGTAGAGTGCACGCACGCACGTATCGATGCCGTTCGGCGAGCAGGTCTGGCAGTAGGCGGTTGCGAGCGCCTTTTGGGCGTCGGTGAGGTCTGCCTCGGCGTACTTGGCGTAGCGGCAGCCGGAGCGCGCCGTCCCGTCGCAACTTGCAGCGACGCAGGCGGTATCGGCCTTTTCAAACGCGTAGCTGTTGGTCGCCGCCTGCTTGGGGCACCACGTCGCGAAGTCGATGCCACACTCGCGTTCTTTGTCGCAAGCGTCCTGTCTCGTCCCGAGGGCCGCACACCACGCCTCGGGATTTCGGGCGGGACCGGCATCTTTTCCAGCATCACCACCGTCCCGAGCCGCATCGGTCTTTGCGTCGACGCCCGCGTCTGCGACCGGGAGGTCGACCTCTTCGGAGGCACAACCGGCGATCGTCGATGCGACGGCAAACGACGTTGCACCCATCAGTGCGACCGCAGAAAACAGGCGACGGGAAAGCATTGGGCCGCCTTACTCGATCCCGAGAGGGGGTCCCACCCGCAATTGCGGGCGAGCGCGATCTCAGCGGCACCCGCGGGCGGTCCTTGTCGTGCTCGCCGAACGACACTAGGTCGGCCGACTATGACCGGTTCCAGCGATGCAGTGGTGCTCAGGGCCCCCAAAAAGCGGCGCACGGGCGGCGAAGAACTCGCCTGCGACCCGGCGACGCTCGCCAAGTGGCGAGCCGAGGTGCTGCGCCTTCGGGGCGTGGTTTCCGATCACAAAAATGAAGCCAAGAACATGATTTGGTTCTTGAAAATTGGTGGTGCGCTGGCGATTCCGAGCGTCTTTTACCACCTGGCAATGCCGTTCGCGGTCTTTGGGTTTGCGCTGATTGGCTTCCTCACCGGCCACTACTTCGTCCGCGGCCACCTCGCCGAGCGCGAAGAGAACCTCGCCTCCGCCGAGAGCGAGCTTCGGCGCCGCCGCGGACTCGCCGGCCTGCCCGAGGAGGACGAAACGCTGCAGGAACCGCAGGCTGTCGCGCAAGAGTCGGCCGAGGAAAACCGCTGAGTTTCGTGGTAAACGCGACCGCCATGGCGCTCTCGCTCGCAAAGCATTCTTCTCTCTCCGCGCTGCGCGGTCCCGTTGTTGTCGTTGTGATGGACGGCGTCGGCCTCGGTCGCGAAGACGCCGGAAATGCTGTGTATCTTGCACGCACTCCCACGCTGGACCGCCTCCGTCGCGGCCCGTCGATGGCGCTTCGAGCCCATGGGACGGCGGTCGGCCTCCCGAGCGACGACGACATGGGCAACAGCGAAGTGGGCCACAACGCCTTGGGGGCCGGTCGTGTGTTTGATCAGGGGGCGAAGCTCGTAAACGCCGCCCTCAAGAGCGGCTCGCTCTTCGCCGGCGACGCCTGGACAAAAGCGGTCACCCAGGCGCGCCGCGGCGGCACCCTCCACCTGCTTGGGCTCCTCTCCGACGGTAACGTCCATGCCCACCAGGAACACCTCTTCGCGCTTCTTCGGCGCGCCGCCGATGAAGGGGTGCAGCATGCACGCATCCACGCCCTCCTCGACGGACGCGACGTCCCGGAGACGTCGGCACTTGTGTACGTCGACGCGCTGGAAGCGGTTCTCGACGAGCTGCGCGCCCGCGGCTTCGACTACCGGGTCGCCTCCGGGGGCGGTCGCATGACGACCACCATGGACCGCTACGAAGCCGACTGGAGCATGGTCGAGCGGGGCTGGAAGGTACACGTTCGCGCGGAAGGGCGGGCGTTCCCTTCCCTCCGTGAAGCCGTCGAAACCTTGCGCAAAGAGTCACCGGGAATTGGTGATCAAAATTTGCCAAGTTTCGTCATTGAGGGGGCCTGCCCGATGGCCGACGGCGACGCCGTTTTGCTCTGGAATTTCCGAGGAGACCGCGCCATCGAGATCTCCCGCGCCTTCGAAGATCGCGACAACTTCAAAGGGTTTGAACGGGGAACCGTTCCCGACGTGTTCTTTGCCGGAATGATGCAATACGACGGCGATCTCAAACTCCCAACGAACTTCCTCGTTGCCCCGCCCGAGATCGATCGAACGCTCGCCGAGTACCTCTCGGCCGCCGGCGTCCACCAACTCGCGATTTCGGAGACACAGAAGTTTGGCCACGTGACGTTCTTCTGGAACGGCAACCGTTCTCAACCGCATCCCGGTGAGACGTGGGTCGAAATTCCGAGCGATCTTCGACCCTTCGAGGAGCGCCCGTGGATGAAGGCGGCCGAGATCACCGATCGGCTCATCGATGAATTGCGCAGCGGAAGGTACCGCCACGCGCGCGTCAACTATGCGAATGGCGACATGGTCGGCCACACCGGCGCCCACGACGCCACCGTCCTCGCAGTCGAGGCGGTCGATCTCGAGCTCGGACGGCTCCTTCCGGTGATCGATGCCCTCGGCGGCGCCCTCCTCGTGACCGCCGACCACGGAAACGCTGACGAAATGTACGAATGGGACAAGAAGGCGAAAGCGTTCTCCTGCGGTCCCGACGGCTCGCCGCGCCCGAAGACGAGCCACACGCTTAACCTTGTGCCGCTCCATCTGTACGCCCCCGAACGGCCAGACCTGACGCTGGACTCCGCCACCGGCCGCGAAGGAGCACCGGCAGTCCTCGGAAATATTGCCGCGACCGTCCTCGCCCTACTCGGCTATGCGGCGCCCGAGGGGTACCTCCCGTCGCTTGTGTAGCCACGTTCCCCTTTTCGGAACGCGTCGTTCCGTTAGGGGCGTTTGCCTATCGCGGGCCATTCCGCGAACGTGCCGCGCCATGAACGCCCCCCTCAAGCTCTACTTCTCCCCTGGCGCCTGCTCGCTCGCGCTCCTCGAAGCGGGCCTCGAGTTTACGACGGAAAAGGTCGATCTCGCCGCCAAGAAGACCGAGGCCGGCACCGACTTTAACACCATTAATCCGAAGGGTTACGTCCCTGCCCTCGCAATCGGCGACGACATCCTCACCGAGGTGACCGCGGTGATGCAGTTCATCGCCGACCAGGCGCCGACCAAGAACCTCGCGGCGGCCGCCGGCTCCGTGGACCGTTACCGGCTCCAGGAGTGGCTTGGCTTCATCAACTCGGAAGTGCACAAGCCGCTCGGCGGCCTCTTCGGAAAGCCCTCGGAAGAGCTCCGAAATTCGACGGTCGAGCGCGTCTTGAAGCGGGTCGCCTACATTGACGGCAAGCTCGCTGGCCGCGACTTTCTCGTCGGCGACGCGTTTACCGTCGTCGACGGCTACCTCTTCACGGTGCTTGGCTGGACGAAGTTCGTCGGCGTCGACATCTCCGCGTACCCGAACGTCGGCGCGTTCCTCGGCCGCGTCGCAGGCCGCGCCGCCGTCCAAGCGGCGCTCAAGGCGGAAGGCCTTCTCTCCTGACCGTTTACGGTAAGTTGCGGTAGATCGGCCCCGTGAGGACCGACCGCATTCGCTTTGATCGGCAGGAGCTCGCCGGCGCCTTCGGCGACATCGGCACCGACCTTCCGCTCCTCCTCGCGCTCGTAGGGACCTGCCACTTGGACCCTACGAGCGTTCTCGTTTGTTTCGGCCTTGCCCAAATCGCCACCGGAATTCGCTACGGCCTGCCGATGCCGGTCCAGCCGCTCAAGGCGATGGCCGCTGTAATGCTTGCGAAAAAGCTTGGTACGGGGGTGCTTACCGCCGGCGGTGTCGTCGTCGGCGCGGCGATGGCGATCCTCGTCGCGACGGGCGCCCTCCAGCACCTCGCGCGCGCGGTCCCGAAACCGGTCGTGCGAGGGATTCAGCTCGGCCTCGCCATCACCCTCGCCACCCTGGCGCTCAAGGAGTACGCCGCCGCCGACGGGCTGCGCGGCTACGTGATCGTCGCAGTCGGCTTCTGCGTGCTCTTTCTCGCGCGAAATCGGAAACTTCCGGTGCCTGCGCCGCTGATCGTGATGGCGGGGGGCGTCGCCTACGGGCTGTTGACAAAGGCCGACCCGAGCCACTGGAAAGGGGCATTTGGGTTCCATCTTCCCCATTTGATCGTCCCGAAATCCCACGATTGGATCGATGGCGCGTTGCTGCTTGCCCTCCCGCAAATTCCCCTCTCGCTGGGGAACTCGGTCATTGCCACGAGTGACACGACCAAGGCGCTCTTCCCCGAGCGCCCGGTCGCGGTGCGGTCGATCGGCGTCACCTTCGCCGCCATGAACCTCATCGCCCCGTGGTTCGGCGGCTTCCCGACCTGCCACGGCTGCGGCGGCCTTGTTGGCTTTTACGGCTTCGGTGCGCGGACGGGCGGCGCCGCTATCCTCTACGGGGCCGCCTACCTTGCCGCCGGTCTTTTTGCAGGGCCCGCCTTCGCCGATCTCGCGCTCGTCTTTCCGCTGCCGATCCTCGGCGTCGTGCTTTTTGTGGAGGCGCTCGGCCTGGCCACCCTCGCCGCCGACGGGGGCGCGCCGGACGCGGGGATCGCCCCGTGGACGATTGCGGTCGTCGCGGCGGCGGTCGTCGCCCTCCCCTACGGCTACGTGGTTGGCCTTCTCGCAGGGACGCTGTTCCACGTCGCCGCCGAACGGGGCTGGATTCGCGTCGCCGCGAACAATCCGGAAACGCGCTAATTTTTCAATGCGAGTTCTGCCAGCCAGGCCGCCTTCGCAAACGTCCCTTCGGCGGCGTAAAGGTAGGCAGTCGCGGCGACGAAGCGTTCGGCGGCAGCGCGACGATCGTGCCCACCAGCCGCCGCGAAGAGGGCGGTCAACAGGGCAGCACCGCCACGAAGGAAGGCCCCATCGAGGTGAGCGGCATCTTTTCGGAGGGCCTCGTGAGCGCTCGCTGGCAACGAACCACGCCCCGCGAGCGCATAGCGCTCCAGGCGACGGCGTAGCGGCATGAGCGGGTCGCCGTGGGTGGGCGCCTCCGCGGCGAGCGACGGGGCCGCCGGCGCGGAAGCCGCAGGATCGACGTCGACGGCAGGGCGCGGGAAGCGCGCATGGCGCACCCGGTCGAAGGCCAAATTGACAATCGACTTTTCCTCTTCATCAAAGGGGAAAAGCTTCGGCGCCTGGCTCACGCCATCGTCATCCGTGCCTTCAGGTACCCTCAAAACACTTCCAGAAACAAGCGCGAGTGGGACGACCATCGCCTCGGTCCCCGGCTCGAGTCGCGCGATCAAACGCGTTTGAACGACGTTCTTTGCGAGCAAAGAGAGGTTCTCGCGAAAGGCGAAGCGCGGATCGTCAATGGCGACACGCACCCCCACCGTGACGGTGGCATCCCCAACGTTCGTCGTCGCCCGCTCGCGCGGATCGAGGAAAAAGTGGGCCACGAAGACCGGGCGACCGGCGGCGTTCTCCGCAAACACGCCGTCGAGGAAGACGAGCCCCTGCCCGGCCGCCGTCGCCGCGCGCGCGAGCTGGTTGGCGAGCGGCTCCGCGAAGAGGGCGTCGCGGACGGCGGCATCGGCCTTCGTCGAAGCGACGACGACCTCTTTTCCGGCGCCGAGGCGACCGTTCGCGGCGACTTTAGCAGCAGCAAATACAAGCCCTTGGCGACACGCTTCGCGTTGGGGAAGGCTCACTTCTCCGAACCGCAGCGGGGCGTCGTAGGCGGCGACGGCCCGCTCCGCGGAGCCGGGCATCACGTCCCCCGCGGAAAACAGGCGCTTCCCGTCGGAAAAATGCGTCACGACGCCCGCCTGCCCGCCGACAAGAATCGGTTCGCAGCAGAGCCCGGTCAGTCGCGCGGAACCATATGCATGATACACGTTTCGCGCGATGCCGACCGCCGTCGCGTCTCCTCGGCGGAGGCGCTGGGCCAGCGTAAGCAATTCCGCGAGGTCCCGCGTGGCGTCGCTCAGTCGAAAATCAGGGTCGTCGCTCGCACGCTGACGGAGCGCCACAAACACGCGAAGGAGCGCCCCTTCAATGGCAGGAACGCCGAGTTTTCGCGCTTCGAAGGAGACGCGGAGTAGGGTCGCCGTGCGGAGCGCCGAGGTCGCGGCAAAGCCGGCGGCGAGCACGTCGGCTCCGATGGCAAACGCCGCTTCGCCAACGGCGATTTCCGACGGAGAGAGACTCTCGGTCGCCCCTGCGTCGGCACTAGCTAGCGCGGCCGGCGCCTCGTTCGACGCCCCGGCGGCGCCCGGGAGGGCGACAGGGAGCACGGAAAGAACCGCCGCTGCATGAAAGCACTTCGGTGAAAGAAGACAGGTACATTGAACCTGGGAAAGATCGGCAATCAGCGATTCTTTCGGATGCAGGGTCACCTTCTCTTCGCCGTCGGTTGCAACGGAGATCGCTGCATCCTGCACCGACCATGTCCAGCCTTCGGCGGTCGTCGGCGCACCGTCGAGGCGCTTCTTCATGCGCGCGGGGAGCGCCTCCAGGAGGCTCGCGAGCAGCTCGGGCGTGAGATTCGGTCGCTCTTGGGCAGTCATCGTCCACGGACCCTTTCCCCGATCCATCCGGCGAGTTCTTCCGGCGAAAGTGCCGCAATCGGCATCCCCGCGCCAGCGACACGCTCGGCAATTCCCCGGTGAAAACGAGGAGCTCCGCGATCATCAAGGGCAGCGAGGCCGAGCGCGGTGATTCCCGAGCCGACGACGTCGCGGACTTCCGCGATGAGCGTCGACACCGATGCCCCCTCTTCGAAGTCGCTGACGCAGACGAGGAGCGTTCGTGAGGGGACGCGGGCGAGCGTCCGCGCGAAGCGGATCGCGCCGCCGATGTTCGTCCCGCCACCGATGCGAATGCCGAGGAGGAGTTCGAGGGGGTCGTCGACGTGTTCGGAGAGGTCGACCACGCCGTCGGAGAAGGTGATGAACTTGGTCGAAAGTGCCGGTATTTTTGCCAAAATTGAGGCAACGAGTGCCGCGTAGATCGTCGACGGCTCCATCGATCCGGAGACGTCTACGAGGAGGACGACCTGCCAGTCGACGCTCTTTTTCGCCCGCGTCTTGAAGAAGAAGTCCTTTGGCGTCAACGCGTAGCCGTCCTCGGCGCGGGCGCTGCGGGGGCGGGCGGTGCCGAGGTTTTCGCGAATCGTCCGCCGGAGATCGAGGGGGCCTCGGGCGCGCCGCGAGGGGCGAGGCGTCGCGAGACCGCTCAGCGCCGGTCGGATACGGGTCGCGAGTTCGCGGGCGAGCGCAGAAACAATTTTCTCAATGAGTTTGCGAAGATGAGCGAGGTCCTTTTCGCCGAGGCCGCCGCGCAGGGCGAGGAGCTGTTCGAGGAGCGCCACGGAAGGCTGCACGGTCTCCGGGTCGAGGGCGGTCGCCGCAGCGCCGTAACCGGCCTCCGCAGCGGCACCGAGGACCTCCTCGCGGACGCGATCGCCAAAGAGGGTCGTGAGTTCGTCCGCCCACTCGCGGGCCGTCGGAAACGGGGCACCGCGGCCAGCGCCGCCGCCCTCGCGGGAGCCTTCGCCGTGCCCCTGGCCATAAAGCTCATCGAGGGCGCGCCCGAAGGGGGCCGCTGCGCCGCTCAAGCGCTCGGCCTCGCGCCCGAGCAAAAGCCGCAGGCGGTCGGCAAGGGTGAGGCGTCGCCCCTCCTTGTCGGAAGATCCTGTCTTTACGGCATCTTCTGCGCCTACGGGCGCGAGCGCCGTACTCGTCTCCAAGCCACCGAGGCCGAGGGCAACAACGGCGGCACTCCCGGCCGCGTCGGCCTCTGCACCAAACGCCAAGAGCGACGGGTCGGCCGCGATGGTAAGCAGGCCGGCCCCCTCCCCGAGCGCATCGAGCATCCGCTGGCGGCCTGCCGCCGAGAGCACGTCAAACCCACGACGAAGCGACGGAAGTTTGTGAAGGAATACCGCTTCTTCCAGCGAATCAATACCGGCAAGTACCGCGTCGGTGAATGCAGGGTCCCCCTCAAAGCGCGGCCCACCGAGCACGAGTGCGCCACGAATGCGACCCGAGCGCTCCTGAGCACCGTTCGCGTCGTCCGTCCCGAACTGGAAAAAGGAGACAAAGATATTTGAAAATTCTGATCGCGCCGTCTCATCCAAGAGCGCCTGGGCGGCGAGCGCGGCACCACGCAGCAACGGGCTGCCCTGTTCGGCGAAGCGCCGGATCGCGTCGGTCAGAAGCAAGGGGACGGGGCGCCCTTCCTCGCGATCGGTGTAGAGCGCAACCACTTCGGCGAACGCCTGGACGTCGCTGTCCTGAGTCGACCCTTCGACGCCGGAAAGGGCGGCGAGCGCGGCGGCGAGGAGCGCCTCCTGGGCGGCGGGAAAGTCGGTTTGAGGCTTCGCATCGGTGGTGGAAAGGCCGACGATATGCCCTTCGACGATACGCCCCACAAACGCAAGAAGTGCAACAAGTTCGGCGAACGAAGCCGACGGAATGAGTTCACCATTCAGTCGCGCAAAGAGTTCATCAACGAGAGCGGGTAGAGCCGCTTCGGCCGCCTGCTCGGCCAGCTCAAGCCAGGTGCCGACCGTCATCGCGTCGTTGGCTACGAGGGCGTGCGCGGGGGCATGGGAAGCGGCCTCGGCGCTGCCGGTCGCGCGGCGGAGGGCGGCACGCAACTCCCCTTCGGCCGCCTGGGCGAGCGTGATCCCGAAGAGGCTCGCAAGCTCGATCCGCGCCGCAGTTTCTGGGGTGAATTGGAGGCGATAGCGCTTGGTCAGCGTCGGGAGCGTGCCACGCGCCCCTTGGACGGCGTTGTGACGACGCTCCGCGTAGGGGATCCCGCAGACGGCGAGGCGCGCAATCGCGATCGCCCGCTTCGCATCGAGGGGGGAACGCAGCGGATCCAGCGTGATCTCATCCGGTTTTTTGCTGGTCCCCGACTTCGGCGTGCTGTGGAGGCCCGGCAGACGAAGCTCCTCAAAGACGGCGTCGACGTGGGTAGCGAGCCCGGAACGGGGCGCCCCCGGTGGCAGACGGCCACGGCGCTGACCAACAAGGACCGCTTCGAGCGCTTTCGCGACGACGCGCCCGCGACCGAGCGTCTCCCCTTGGAGCATCGCGCTCTCGATCGCTTCGAGAAGCTCGCGACGGCCCGGAGCCGGAAGGTTACGCAAAGCACTCAATTCATTGGCAATTCGCGCAGCCTCGCGGACGTCGGCAAAGGAGGCGACGTGCCCCGCCTGGCGAACTTCGCGGGCGATGGCGACGAGGAAGCCGGCGAGCACCGGCTCCAACGAACTCTTGGCGACGAGCTGCTCGTAGAGGGCCTGCACGAGGGCCGGATCGCGAATGCCGGCCGGGTAGCCGCTGCGACTGTCAAACAGGGCAAAATCGTAGGGGACGATCGACGCGCGGACCGGCGCTGGTGCCGGAGCTAGTTCCGTCTCCACCGCGGCGGCGAGGAGCGCTTCCGCGTGAAAAGAGCCCACAATCGCCACAGGTCGGGCGCCGGGTACCTTAAGTGCATTCTGCACATGTCTGCGCATTTCCGCTTCGCGCAGAAGGTCGCGGGTCGGCACGCGGGGGTCGAGGTTTCGGGTCATCCAACCGAAGAGGAGCGCACCACGACGAATCGCTTCGGCGGCGTTCGTCGCGCGACTCGGCGCGTGCCCCTCGACGAGGCGGTCCCACAACTCCTCGATATCGACCGACGCGCGCCCACCATCGGCCGCCTCGTGGGCGTCGTCGGTTGCCGCCTCACGGACGCGCGGCGGCAGCGGCGCTCCGACGGCGCGATCGATGGCGATCACCGGAACGTTTGCCGCCCGCGCCCAACGCACCGCCGCCAATTCGGGCGAGAAGTCGGCGAACGGATAAAAAGAGACCCCCTCCCCGACGAGCGGGGCCGCCGCCAAAGCGACCGGCGCCTGCGTGGCCGGGTCGGAGAGCCAAGGGAGGAGATCTTGGAGATCGGTCGGCAATTCGAGAAGAATCACCGTCGGTTGGTAGCTCGCAAGGAGCTCGGGAATCGCCGCAGCGAGCGCCGGCGAGTGGTGGCGGACGCCGATAAGCCAAGGGGCCGTCGCGGAGGCGAGCCGCTCCAGCGATGCGGCAGCATGTTCGTCGAGGTTACGCGGAGTGGCCGTTGGCATCGTCGTCCCCATGGCGGTCACTCGCCTTCGAGGCGGGTGCGGAGGTCGTGGAGCGTCTTCCACAACCATGCGTTCTTGACCTCGGGCCCGCCATCGGCGCGGCGCTTGACGGGGCCGTCCCAGTAGGCGAGGAGGCGCGCGCGGTCCTTCGGTTCGTCCTTCTCGACGACGCCGCGAAGGTAGCCAGGGACTAGGCTCAAAGGGTCGCGATCGCTCGGCAAATAGGCGGTCTGTAGTGCGATGGCGCTCGCAACGCCGACCGCTTCCGCGGTGCTCATGACAGCGTTCGGCTTCTCGACGGCATACCCTTCTGCGGAGCGCCCGAGGCGGAGGTCCCGAAAGATGGTGACGACCGCCTCAAGGACGGCGTCGTCGACCGGTAGTGGCGTCCCGCTACGGGCAAGCGTCTTCGTGGTGCGCTCTTTGACGAGCGCCGTTTCCTGATTTGCATCCCCGATGGACGGGACGATCTCAAAATTGAAACGTCGTTTGAGGGCGGCAGACATTTCCGAGACGCCGCGATCGCGGAGGTTTGCCGTCGCGATGACGTTAAACCCCTGATTGGCGAACTCGACGTGCGGCTTGTCCCCACTGAGTTCAGGGACCGAGAGGCGACGATCGCTCAAGATCGAGACGAGAGCGTCCTGAATCTCGGGCAGGCATCGCGTCACCTCTTCGATGCGGGCGATCGCCCCGCCGCGCATCGCCGTTAGCACCGGCGACGGCACCAGCGCCTCCGGACTCGGCCCCTTGGCGAGGAGCAAGGCGTAGTTCCAGCCGTAGCGGAGCTGGTCTTCCGTCGTCCCGGCGGTCCCCTGGACGGTGAGGGCGCTTGTGCCGCTGACCGCCGCCGAAAGGAGCTCGGAAAGCAAGGACTTCGCCGTCCCCGGCTCGCCGACAAGGAGGAGCCCCCGCTCACCGGCGAGCGTGACGACGGCGCGCTCGACGAGGGCACGGGCCCCGACGAACTTGGCGCCGATCGTCAGGGTTTTCGGCACGTCCTTCCCGTCGGGGAGCGCGCGAGGTTTTGCCCCCTTTGGAAGCTTCAGCGCCTCGCCGTTAGATCCCATGACGAAGGTCACCACGGCGTTGGCAGTCAGCCGAAAGCCGGGTGGGCGCACCCCCGTGTCGTAGGCTTCCAAAAAGGCGAGTTCGTCCGCGTAGAGGAGTTCCGCAGGGGGGCTTTGCATGATGGTCTCTTTCCGTACTTCGCGACTTCGTTCAGATTACTTGGAAGACTTCTTTGCCGTTTTCTTGGCCCGAACCGCTTCTTCAAAGCGCGGCGTATCTCCATTTTCGATGCGCGCGTACGCACGCTCAAAGAGGAGGTGAAACGGCAGAAGCGCCATCGGTTCGCCGAAAAACTTCGGGTCGTAGAGGGGCGCCTTCCACGTCTCCATCGGGCCGAACTTCGCGTCCCAGCCGCCTGGCAAGAAGTGGCCGCGCCCGGTCTTTTCGCGCTTCCCCTCGACAAAGAGCCCCTTCTCCGCGAGTTCCGCGCAGGCCTTTGTGTAGGCGGCCGGTTTCCAGCCGTTGATGGCGCAGACGGCCTTCGTCGTCGGTTGCGGGAGGGCCAGCGTCTGGAGGTAGAGCGTCGCCCCCTCCGAGGAAATCCCCTGGTCTTTGGCGACTTTGGCAACGAGCTTCGGTGCCGAAATCGCCGGATTGGTCTCGAGGGAGCCGGCGGCGACCGGCGTCTCGCGGAGCCGCGCGACGACCGCCGCGCAGTCCTCGGAGAGGAGGTAGAGGGCCGCACGGACGCCATCGCCCCCGTAACGGTCTTCGTCATCGCCAGAACCGTTGAGGAGCGTCAGGATACGCGCGCGTTCCGCGGTAATTTCCGACGTTCGAACGAAGATCTCGATCTCATTTCCATCTTCGACCGCGAGGACAACACCGTCGTCCTTTGCCGCCCACTCCTGCTCGTCCTTCTTGAGCTTCCGCTCCGTTCCGCCATAGCGCGCGAAGAGGGCGGCGCGCTTCTTTGCGTCGTATTCGTAGGTGCTCGGGAGCGCGAAAAAGCGATTCTTCTCCAGGAGTTCCCCGCGAAGCCGATCGTAGATTTCCGGCAGTGCCGTCCGGAAGGGATCGCCAACGGGGAGCGTAGCGGCGAGGAACGGCAGGAGCTGGGCGAGATCGACAAAGGGGGATTCATCGAGGAACAGCACTTCGCTTCTCGGTAGGCCGAAGCGCTCGCCGGAAACGAGGCCAGCCCCGCGGAACATCTCCGCGTCGGGGGTGCGGAGGGCTGCCAGCACCTTTCGGGTGGCCCCTTCCAGGGAGAGCTGCTTTTCGCAGACGGCAATGAGCTCTTCCGGGACGGCGATTTGGGCGCCGAGATGGGTCGCCACCGCCGCCTGGAACGCTGCGTAGCCATCCCGCCAGAGGTCACCGTCCGCGGGAACGCGGGTGGCATCGGCAAGGAATTTCGGGAAGTAAGGCTCGCGAGAGGTTTCGCGAAGGCGGTCCTTCGCCTGCGCGGCGTCGCGTAGCTTCAGGTCGAGGGCAGTCCGAAGTTCCGCGCCGAGGAAGTCGTGGGTCCAGGTGCGGAGGTTCGGGAGGCCGGCGAAGATCAGCGTCGCGTCAACGGGGAGCAACGGCGTCCCCTCAACAGCGGCCGCAATTTTCGCAGCGTCAGTCGCGGGCACGTAGGGGACCGGACCATGGGCGTCGTAGGCGGCGAGGACCTCGGTGAGGAACCGATGATCGTCGGGGACGGTGATCGTCGTGAAGTCGCCGGTCGCATCGGCAGGCACTGAAAATCCCTGGGTATTGTCGCGATCGGCGACGACGAGCGTGAGCTCGTAGGGGGTCTGTGGCTCATCGTCGTCTTCGCTCGTAACGCGGACGAAGGCGATGCGGCCGTCGGCGAGCTTGGCGAGGAAGGTGTCGCGCCCCTTCGGCCGCTGGGCGAGGACCCCTTTGCCGACAAGGACCTTCAGCGCCGCCACATGGAGTGTCGCTCCGAAGAACGCCGACGCCTGCTCGGCGACCGATCCGAGGAAAGCCCGATAGGCGCTCCGCGATTCTGGATCGTGGTGGGGGCGCGTCATCAGGAAGACGAGCGCGCGAACAAACGTTGCTGCGTGACGCTCCCAGGTCACTTTTGAATCGGGAATCGGCACCACATTCCCGTCGCCGAGGAGTGCGGAGATAATCAGCGGGAACGCAAGATCAATTGGACCATTTTGGTACCCCTCGTCAAAATCAAAGGGAACATTCTGGAGAAGGGTACTGTCGCTTCGCCCCGATTTTGTGGGAGCTTCCGTCGCGGAAGCCTCCGTCAACGCACCAAGGCGTTGCTCGAGGGCCACTGCGCGGGCGAGGACCTGTGCAATCGCCTTTTGAAGGACGACATCGACGCCCGGGAACGCCGTCGCGAGCGCTGCAGTCGTCGCCGGCCACGCCGGAAAGGCGTCGTCGGTCGGGTCTTTCTCGTCATCATCGTCGTCGTCGTCGTCGTCGTCATCATTGTCGCCGTTTTCGCTCGCTTTTGGCGGGGGCACATCGGCACGGGCCCCCCCGAGAAGCGCCTCAACGGTCGCCTCGTCAACGGCGCGAAGGGCGGCGCTGGTCCTTTCATCGCGGGTGACAAGGAAGTGGAGCCAGTCGACACGCGGCGTGCGCGCGAAGCCGGCGAGACGAAGACCGCTCGCGCCGAAAGCGCCAAGGGTCTCCCCGTCTTCCCCCTCAAAGCTGTACGTGTCGTCCCGCGTATCCGACCAGCCCGACGAGACGTCGAGCCGTCGGGTGCTTCCGTCGCCCGGCATCGAGAGGAGGGCGTCCGGCAACGATGTGGATGTGTACTTCACCCCGTCCACGCGGACGTGTTCGCGCATGTCGGCGGTATCTTGATGCGATTGAATGCGTCGGTAGAAACCGACGAAACCATCTTTGAAGCCGAGCGGTGACTTCTCCGCACCGTTCGGCGCGGGCATGTAGGTTACCCCAGCAAGGCGGAAGCCGTCGCTCGCCTCGGAGATCGTCTGGAGATGCTTTGGCCAGGAGGCGCGCCCCTTGGCGAAGGTCTGCAGGTCGACCTCAACGAGCTTGAACGGCTCGTTGTACGTGTGCTGGGCACGGAAGAGCTGCGTGCCGTCAAAAATCAGGTTGCCGCTCGTATCGAGCTTTTCGACGGCATCGCCGGGGCGGACGGGCGGGCCGCCGTAGGTCACGACGCCACCAGGGAGCGGAATGTCTTCGGGAATGTCCCGGAAGTAAAACTCGCCCTCGTGGATGTCCTTCGGGGCCTTCATCCACAAGTATTTGCGATCGTACGATTTTTTCTCCCGGAAAGAGACGAGCAGGTCGCCGCCCATCGGCTTCGTCGGCTCTGCGCAGACGTACATCGTCCGCTCGACACGCTCGACGATGGCGGGCAGGTCGTAGCTGCGGAGGACGGTCGCGCCGTCAAAGACGACGACGCGCTGCCCGAAACGCAAAATCGGGTGGCGCGCCGTCCCCTCGACGGCAATTTCCTGCGGTTTTACTGTCGCTTCCGCGAGCGTTTTCTCCCACGCGGGCCAGGCAAACTCATCAAAGAGGCCCGACTGCAGGGTCTTTTGAGCGGCCGGCGTAATCTTGACGGCGGCGAGGGCCTCCTTCGCCTTCGGAAATTCCGCATAGATCGCCGGTGTCGTCTTTGATTCGAGGGTTCGCAGCGCCGCTTCCATGCCGGGAATACCGCCGGAGAGCGCATCGATCAAAGAATGGAGACAGGCCCGGCGAGCCTCGACGAAGCCCTTCTTCCCGGCTGCTTTTGCTTCAAAATTGGGATTGCCGAAAACGCCAGAAACTGCAGATTTCAGCAGTCTATTCCAGGCTTCACTCGCTTCGATCAGAAGCGGGTCCTTCTCAATCGCCGTCGAGAGCTCAAACGAGGAATTCTCCGTCTTCGGCTTCGCAACCAAGCCGAGTTCGAGGGCTCGCTCGATGATGTCGGTCTGGTATTCGGCGTCTTCCCCGGACCAACGCTCGTAGATCGCGAGTTCCACAGGAGTCTTCTCCGCGGCAAGTCGCGGCGCGAGCGCCTCAAGGAACGTGAAATAGGCGGCGGGGAGCGGCTTCGGGTCGCGTCGCCAGCTGTCATGGAAGGTCACGAACTGGGTGAGCGCCGCCAGCCATGCCGCCGCCTCTTCGGCGGGGCCGGCGTTCAGGGTCGCGACGACGCCGATGTCGGCGAGGAGATCGAGCCAATCGGCGAGGAACTTTTCGAAGCCCTTCGGCTTGGGGAAAAGATCGCGAATACGCTTACTTGTGATCGAATCCTTCTTCGCCAAGACCCGGAGCGACGCGCCGTAGGCGACCCAGAAGTCGGCCGGAGCTTTTGCGAGCGATGGGGCCTCGAGGACGGCGACGAGGAACTCGCCGTCCGCTTCCGCTTCGGGGCGCTTCGCCTCCTTCGCGAGCTTACGGAGCTCCTTCGCGAGACCGGTGAAAGGCGCCACACCCCCTCGAATTCGATGCACATTCAGCGTCCGATAGCGGCGTTCCGCCTCCAGGGCGCCGAAGGCTGTGACCAGCTCGCTCGCGTAGCCGGCCAGCGATTTGGCAGGCACTGCGCCGGCAAGGGTGAACTCGAGGTAGGCGTCGCCGCGACGGTCTTCGTCGACGACGAGCTTGTAGGCGCGTTCGGCGGCGCGTGCCTTTTCAAAGCAGGATCCCGCCATCGCCGGGCTATCTTGATCGAGAAATGCGCGCCCTGCTTCCTCCCAGAAGCTCGGAAGAAATGCGGGGACCTTCCGCTCAAGCTCTTTGCCGATTTCGGCAAAAGCATCACGGGCGTGCCCGGGCTTCGTCTTGATGCGATTCGCTGCACGGCGGAAGTCACGCATCACGTCGAGGGCGAAGCGCGCATCCTTCGGGTGGTGGACGAGCGCCCAGCTCGGAAAGCCAAGCGCGCGCTTTTTCGCGCGACCGACCGATGTCGCCTCGCCATGGGGCTCGAAGCCGAGCACGCCCATCTCCGCGTCGACGGCGGCCGCAAGGCTCTCATCAGCCAGGCGGACGATCACGCGATTGACGAGCGCAGGGTGCGTGAAGGATTTTGCCAAGAAAGGGGACGCCACGTCGGCGTCCGTCTTCGCGGAAAGTGCTGCGATGCCGCCCGCAAGGACGAGGGAATTTCCATCAAGCATTTTCGTCCTCTTTCTTTTCGATCTTCCGCTTGCCGTAGAGAGCACTCGCCATACGCATGCCTTCCGAGAAGGCGATCGGCGGCACGTCACGCACGCTGAGTGTCGTTTCCGTGCCATCGGCACTCGAGGAGACCCACACGAGATTCTCCGTGTAGGCCTCACTCATCGGGTCGTCGGCGCCGATCCAGAAGCGCGCTTCAATGGTCTTCGCCGAACCCGGATTAAAGACGCGGCAGACGGTCCATCCGCCGGAAACCCGGTAGCGGAGCGCCTTCGCGGCGCCGCGCGCGTGGGCGAGCATTTCGAACTCGCCGCCACGGAATTTCTCGACAGAAGTTGAGTCGAGTTCCTTGGCGTCGGTCGGCTTGGCAAAAACCTCCCGGAACAGCTGTTTGGTACCTTGGCTGAGCCCCAACTCGGCGGCGAGGCCGCGCCACTCGTCGAGCTCGCCGAGCAAAATCGGGTGGGGAACGAAAAACGCTGCGGTCTTGTGCCACTTCGTCTCGCCGTCGAGATCTACAACGCCGACGCCGCGCTCCGCCGAAGCCCCCTTCAAGAACCCCGCCGCGTCCAGTTCGGGAGCCCCTTTTTTGTCGACGGGGGCGACAATGAGGTTCTCCAAGACTTCCTTGTAGGTTGCATCGATCCACACGGCCGCGAGCACTTCGGCAGGTGTCGGCAGCGAGCGGAGCATCCACCCTTCGGCGGTCGCCTCGCACTCCTTCGCGTGGGCGGCGAGGAAGTCGCGAACTGCGATCAAGCGCTCGGCAACCTCCCCATCTTTCACCTCTTTCGGGACGGCGCTGAGGAGCTTCCCTTTGTCGTTCTTGCAGACAAGCTTGCCGTCGCGGAGGCCAAGAGAATACCCCTTACCGGCGTCGACGAACCCCTCTTCCGGCGCCGCCGGCTCCACCTCTTTGGCCGCTTTTGGTGCCTTCTTGGTGACGGGGGCCGCTGCGACGGGCGCTGCACCGTCAGCGGTGGCGACTGCGCCGACTTCCGCGTAGCCCTTCTTCGTCTTTTCCTTCACGAGCTTGTCGTGTTCGGCGATGGCGGCCGCCTCCGTTGCGAGCTCCTTCAGTTGCGTTTGGCCCGCTGTTCCGATCTTCCCGAAGGTGACGGTGAGCGAAGTACCGTCACGGGTGATCTGCCAGAATTTATTAGAAGAACCGTCGGAAAATTCGAAGCGGCGCATCGGTGGGATCATCCTTCGTTCGGCGTGGTCGAGCGGCGAGGCGTGCGGCAAACGATCTGGGAGAAAATCCTGGCAATCGGGAGTCTTCCCGCTTGCACAATCGCGCGTCCTTAGCCGGCGAGAGGCCGGATTGGGGGGCGTCGAAAGACCTCTCTGCGGTCGATTTCGGGCGGCGAGCATACCGTGCCCTCCTGAGGACACGAGTCGAATCGACGAGTTGCATGCTTGGGCGCCACTTTCTTCTTTTCGCAATATTTTTCAGCACTCCCGCGAGGGTGGAGCGCGCGCGGCGACAACGCAGTGCGGCGGAGCGTTGAGCCGACTAACGCCTCGCGGCATCTTCTGAGCATCGCGGAACAAATCGACCGAACGACACCGATTTTCCCAACACGGCCAGCGATCGTGAGTATGAAGACGGTCACTCACGACACTGCTCTCCACGACGACGACGCCCTCTCGATTCTCGGTAGTGCGACTTTCCGATCTGGTGACGCTTCCGTGGGCAGCGAAGTTTTCGAACTCCGCTGGCCCCTCCCTCCGACGACGCGATCCGTTGGAATCCGGGCACTCCTTTCTCCGATCGCATCGAAATCGAGCTACTTCCATGGGCAATCGTCTCTACGTCGGCAATCTCTCCTTCCGCTCCAACACCGACTCCCTCCGTGAGGCCTTCTCGGCCTTCGGCGAGATCACCGACGTCCACG
This sequence comes from Sorangium cellulosum, assembly GCA_020720045.1. Classification (GTDB taxonomy): domain Bacteria; phylum Myxococcota_A; class Polyangia; order Polyangiales; family Polyangiaceae; genus JAAFHJ01. Next base: position 29,644 of record DYPH01000022.1, read on the forward strand.
TCGTTTCCGACCGTGAGACCGGCCAGAGCCGCGGCTTCGGCTTCGTCACCATGGGCACCGCCCAGGCGGCCGCCAAGGCGATCGCGGAGATGAACGGCGCCCTCCTCGACGGCCGCCCCCTCCGCGTCAACGAAGCGGAAGAGCGCCCGGCCCGCACCGGTGGCGGCGGCGGTGGCGGTGGTGGCTTCCGCGGCGGCAACGGTGGCGGCGGTGGCCGTGACCGCGGCGGCGACCGCTGGTGAGAAGGTTCCTGCGTCGCAGGACGCAGGTAACTTTTCAAAAGACCGCCCCCTCTTCTGGGGGCGGTTTCTTTTTGTCCCAAGATTGACACGCGTGCGCCCGTCTCGCATCGAAGGGCTATGCATCGCCCCGTCGCCGTTCTCGCCCTTGCCGCCTTCACCCCGTTCATCGCATTCGCCTGCGGGGACTCTACGGGCGCGGTCCTTGCCGACGGTGGGAGTGATGCTCTCGTCGAGTCGCCGAACGACGGCGGGCCCCGCGACGATGCAGCGAGCAACGACGGGTCCTCGGAAGATGCGGCGGTCGGCGACGGTGGCGCCGTTGATGCCGGCCCGGTGAGCGATCCGGCCGAACCGGGGCCGTTCTCCGTCGCGGTGAGCAACGCATCGGTCACGGCCGCGAGCACCGGCGACACGTTTTCGGCGATCGTAGCGACGCCGGGTGGCACCGGGCCGTTTCCGGTCGTTGTGTTTGGTCACGGGTTTCAGCTCCCGCCCTCCCAGTACACGAGCTACGCGAAACACCTCGCTAGCCACGGCTATCTTGCCGTTATTCCGGACTTTCCGACCGGGTTCTCCTCCAACTTCCTCCGTGACGCGAAGGACCTCGTTGCGACCATCGACGCGGTGACCCGCGGAAATGGGGCACGCGGCGATGAGACCCGCGTCGGCGTCACCGGGCACTCACGCGGCGGGAAAGCGGCAGTCCTGGCCGCGGGCCTCGATGCGCGCATCAAGGCGGTCCTCGCCCTCGACCCGGTCGACGGAACCGGCGGCTTTAGCACGTGCAATCCAACGACCGAATGCCCGCCGGCCGCGACCACCCTCGCCACGCTGCGAATCCCGGTCGGCTACTTGGGGGAAACCCTCGACGCAACCGGTGGCACCTTCGGTCAGGCCTGCGCGCCGGCTGCGGGGAATTTTCAAGTCTTTTACGGCGCTTCGAAGCCGCCCGCCTTCGCGGTGGACATCAAGGGGGCCTCCCACATGAGCTTCCTCGACAACCCGAATTGCGGCTTTACCTGCAGCGCTTGCGCCACGGCCACCGCCGATCACGACGCCGTTCTCGCGCTCGCACGGAACTACGAGGTCGCCTTCTTCGACCGCCATCTGCGCGGCCAGGCAAGTCGCGACAGCTACCTCACCGGAGCAGATGCCGAGCGCCGCTACGTGACTACCGGGCAAGCGACGATTGTGTCGAAGTAGAAGCTCTCGCAACCTGCTGCATTTCCACCGCTTCTACCAGGCGTAGCACGCTCCCAACGACGCGCTCCCGCGGGAGCACGTAACCGTCGAGATGCCAGCGCGTGACGATGAACACGACGGCCCCAATGAGACCGTCGGCGATGAGGCGCGCGTCGGGATCGTCCCAGGCGGCAAAGGCAACGAGCAGCGCGGCGAAGCGGTCCATCGCCGCCCGATAAAGCGCGTCGATTTGTGGGCTCACGCCAAGGACTTCGCGCATTAGAATGCGGGCAACGCGCGGATCTTCGTTGAATTCAAAGAACGCGGTAAACGCTTCGCGTGCGAGCGCGACCGGATCGCGCTTCCCAGTGTTCTCTGAGACCGCGAGGGCCCGCTCGGCGGCTGCCAACGTGCGGCGGTTCGCCTCTTCAATAAGACTTTCGTAGACGGCCGCTAGAAGCGCTTCGCGGTTTTCGAAGGACTCGTAGAAGTAGCGCTCGGTGAGCGAAGCCTCTGTGCATACCGCACGTATTGTCGTCGCCTCGTAGCCGACGGTACCTATCAATTCGGTCCCCGCCGCGATGAGCGCCTCGTAGCGGGCACGCCGGCGTTCTTCCGTCGGCAAGCCGCCGTAGGTCCGGACGCGCGCCGGCTCCGCCTTTTTTTTGTCGCCAGCCATGGGCGAATGATTGACACGAATCGTTGTCAGATGAAAAGTGACACGTAACGTTGTCACTGACATCCTTCGTTGTCAGAAGGGCCGCGCACAGCCCCACCCCATCGCCCCAGGGAAATTCCATGGCCACACCGCTCGACGCCCCCGATTTTGAAGTCGCGATCCTCGGCACCGGCTTCGCCGGGCTCTGCATGGCCATCAAGCTCCGAGAGACCGGTGAGCGGCGGTTCGTGCTCCTGGAACGCGCGACCGACGTCGGCGGCACCTGGCGGGACAACACCTACCCCGGCGCGGCGTGCGACGTCCCTTCCCACCTGTATTCGCTCTCGTTCGCCCCAAATGCCGAGTGGTCACGGACCTATCCGACCCAACCGGAATTGCTCCGCTACCTGAGGAGCCTCGCCGCCGACAACGGGCTCCTGCCCCACATTCGCTTTGAGCACCGGCTGGAGAAGGCCGAGTGGGATGGCGAAAAGCGCTGGTGGCGCCTGACGACGACCGGCGGCGTTGTCACGGCCCGGAAAGTGGTCTCGGGGACCGGTGGGCTCTCCGAGCCGAAGAATCCGGATATTCCTGGTATTGAAACCTTCCGCGGAACGATGTTTCATTCCTCCCGCTGGCGCCACGACGTCGATCTCACCGGGAAACGCGTCGCGGTGATCGGAACCGGGGCCTCGTCCATCCAGTTCGTCCCCGAAATTGCGCCTGCGGTCGCCCATCTTGACGTCTATCAGCGGACACCCAACTGGATCATTCCACGAAGAGATCGCACCTACAGCGAGACGACGAAGACGCTTTTTCGAACCATTCCAGCACTCCGCGAGGCGCACCGGAAGTCCATTTACTGGACGCATGAGGCCCGCGTTGTCGGCATCGTTCTTCACCCGGCCTTGATGAAGGGCTTCCAACGTCTCGCAGAACGACATTTGAAAGCCCAGGTGCCTGCCGGGGATTTGCGAAAGAAAGTGCTCCCCGACTACACGATCGGCTGCAAGCGCGTGCTGATTTCGAATGCCTGGTATCCCGCACTCCAGCGACCCAACGTTACCCTCGTCACCGACGGAATCGCGAAGATCGAAGGGAATACCATTGTTTCGACCGACGGTACGCGGCGTGAGGTCGACGTTCTGATCCTCGGGACCGGCTTCTACGCCACCGAAAATCCAATTTCTTCCAGTATTCGTGGCCGCGACGGACTCCTTCTTTCAGAAGCGTGGAAGGACGGCGAGGAGGCCTACCTCGGTACGCTCGTGAAGGACTTTCCCAATTTCTTCTTTATCGTAGGCCCGAATACGGGACTCGGTCATTCATCCATGATCTACATGATTGAGGCCCAGGTTGCCTACATTCAATCTCTCTTCCGACACATGGCTTCGGCATCGGCGACGACACTTGAAGTCTCCCCCGCCGTCCAGGACGCCTACAATCACGAGCTACAGAAGAAGCTGAAGGGCTCGATCTGGGCCACGGGGTGCAAGAGCTGGTATCAACATCGAAGCGGCAAGATTACGGTCCTTTGGCCCGATTTTACGTTCAAATTCCTTGAACGTACCCAGGCCTTCCAAGCGAGCGACTACCTCCTCGATCACCGGCGCCGTCAGGCTGCTTAGACCATCCACGATTCGCACTGATTGCCCAACAATCCTCTATTGATACCGGGAAAAAGATGAAAGACTTCCGAAACAAAGTAGCGGCAATTACCGGAGCGGGTTCAGGGATGGGGCGCGAGCTCGCCCTCGAACTCGCCAAGCGGGGCTGTCACGTCGCGCTGTCCGATATTCACGAGGCGAACGTCGAAGCGACGGCGGACAAAGCGCGGGCCTTCGGCGTGAAGGTGACCGCCGCAAAGCTAGACGTTGCCGATCGGAAGGCCGTCTACGCCTGGGCCGACGAGGTGGTTCGTGAGCACGGCAAAGTAAATCTCGTATTCAACAACGCCGGTGTCGCTCTCGCGGCGACGGTCGAGGGGATGAACTACGACGACTTCGAGTGGTTGATGAACATCAACTTCTGGGGGGTCGTCTACGGAACGAAGGCCTTCCTGCCCTACCTCAAGGCGAGCGGCGAAGGGCATATCGTTAATATATCCAGTGTTTTTGGACTTGCCGGAATCCCCTCCCAGTCGGCCTACAATGCGTCGAAGTTCGCCGTGCGTGGCTTCACCGAGTCGCTTCGAGTTGAGCTCGACATGATGAAATGTGGCGTCTCGGCGACGAGCATTCATCCTGGCGGCATCAAGACAAACATCGCGAAAGCGGCGCGCTCGGACGCCAGCATTACCGCGCTCGGTCTCGACCCCGCCGATGCGACGTCGAACTTCGAAAAGGCCTTCCGCACAACGGCCAACCAGGCAGCAAAGGTCATGCTTCGCGCCGTCGAACGCGACTCGCGGCGCGCGATGATCGGCGCCGACGCGTTCGCCATCGATGGGATGGTCCGCCTCCTTCCCGGCGCCTACCAGAGCCTCGTCGCCTTCGCGACGACGCGCATGAAATAACAAACGCGGATCTTCTACGCGTCCGTCCGCGAAGCGGGAGACGGCGCGGAGATCGCTACAAACGCGTCCGTCCGCGAAGCGGGAGACGGCGCGGAGATCGCTACAAACGCGTCCGT
>DYPH01000022.1:34456-56538 GCA_020720045.1 Sorangium cellulosum
CCGCGAAGCGGGAGACGGCGCGGAGATCGCTACAAACGCGTCGGCAGCAAGGCGTTTCGCGTAGTTGCGAATGGCGGGGGGCCAGCGCTTGATCCCGGCGAGAAAGGCCGCTTCGTTGCCCGCGAAGAGGGCGCGGAGCACCTCTTCGAAGCCGGGGCGGTTTCCGGCGATCGCGCTTAGAATTCGGCTTGTTGCCTCGGCCGCTTTGCGTGCGCGCTGCTTCTCGGGCTCCCGTTTGATCGCCTCTTCGACGAGCCGCCGGAGGGCGGCCGAGAGGCCGTTGGGCTGCTCCTCGAGCCATTCCCAGTGGCGGGGCAAGAGCGACACTTCCCGGGCGACGACGCCGAGCTTGGGGCGCCCGCGGGCAGGCTTTCCAAGGCTTTCCTGTGGTGAGGACGCAGCGCGGACCAGCTCTTCGAGGGCACCGCCACGGAGGTCGAAGTCGACGGCGGCGCCATCGGCATCCCGGAAGACGAGCGGCTCTTGGGCATGAACAGCGCCAGCGAGGGCACGCAAGACGGTCGCGAGATCGCCGTGGGCGAGGAGTTCGTCACCGACGAAGGCGGTATAGGTCGACATGCGCCCCTTTTATACCCGGAAGAAACGCGCGTCTATAAAAGCCGGGTAAAATTCGTTTCCCCGCTTTTCGCTGGTATGTTCCTATTTATTACTGGGTAAAAACGTGGCCGCTTCCCTCCGGGGCGGCGAATGCGGCGCCGCGAGTTCACCGCGCTGTGACGTGCGATTTGCTAGCGGTGCGCCCATGCAGCCGAACGCGGTCGCGACCCTTATTTCTTCCGCGAGCGTCTGCGTCGCGGTCCTCTTTGGCTCCCTCACCCTCCGTCAATGGCGACGGGCCCGCTCGCTTACCGCGGCGACCGAACTCGTACGCACCATTCAAACGCCTGACTTTACAAGAAGTATCGCCCGCGTCATGGAGCTCCCCCCGGGCGCCGATCCCCAGCTCGTCCTCGGCGATCCGGAGATGGTCACGGCGATTTACGTCATCACGCACGCCCTCGAGAGCCTCGGCGTCCTCGTCTATCATCGCCAGCTTCCCCTCGCCCTCGTCGACCACTTGATTGGCGGCTATGTGCGGGCCGGCTGGGTCCGGGTGGAGCCCTATTGTGAGCGGCGACGTGAGACGATGGGGTCAATGTTTGCCGAGTGGTTTCAATGGCTTGCAGAGCGCCTCAACGAGTATCCCGCCGCAGGTAAGGAGCTCGGCGCCGCCGTCGCGTTCCGTGATTGGCGCCCCTGAATCGGAAGACGAAGCGCCAAACAATCGTGATAGCGGTTGAAGCAATGCCCGCCTCGTACCGATCGCGCTTTGCCCCACTCGCGCTCCTCCTGCTCGCCGCCTGCAAGGCGCCGCCGGCCCCTCCCACCGCCACGACCCCGGACGCGGGCGCTGCCACAAGCGCGCCTAGCGGAACGGCAGCACCGGCTGCCGCCATCGACGCAACGGCGGTGGGAGGCCCGCTCGTCGACGCATGGCTCTCTGCGCAAAACGGCGGAGATTTTGCCAAATATGTCACCCTCTATGACGAGGCTAACTTTCACGGCATCAAACGGCTCGGGGACGGCGGTGAGAAGTCCTACACGTTTGCCGCCTGGAAGACCGACCGTGAAAAATGGTCGTCGCGAAAGCGACCGTCGTCGCCGATGGGCGCCATTTTGCGATGAAGGGTGACACCCTCGAGGCGACGTTTACTCAGCGTTTCCGGCAAGGTAGCTACGAGGACCATGGGAAGAAGGTCCTTTCCTTCAAGAAGTCGGGCGAAGGGAGCGGCGTTTGGAAAATCGTACGCGAGGAAATGAAGACTTCGGCCAACGGCTTCAATGATCCGAAAGTTGCCGTAAAGGAAGTCGATCTCTCGGCGCGGCCGGGGCCCCTCTCGGCGTCTCTTCGTTGGGAGAACGGGAAACCGGTTGCGGACGGTCCGGAGGGCTTCACGACCCACAAACTTCGCCTCACGATTACCGACGCGAAAGGCAAGAAGGAGATCTACGACCTCTTTCAGGAGTCGAGCGATCGCCCCGTGGAAACCGCGCCCCTCGCCCCCTCGACGACCAAAGGTCTGCTCTTTGAGGAGTCCTTCTGGTGGGCCGGCGCCGGCGACGGTTTTCGCATCGTGGTCGACGCCGAACACCTGGTGGTGAAGCACAAGATCCAGGAAGAGGGGAACGGCGAGGAGGGGGCGGGCGGCTTCGATGGCGCCTACCTCGATGAGATGCGCATCGCCATCCCGGCGGGGGGCGTGAAGGCGACGAAATAGGCCCGCTTTCCGGGTATCCGCTGGTTCACACCGCTGCGGTGGCCACTGGTTCACACCGCTGCGGTGGCCACCTTATTTCATTACGTTTTCTTCGGCACGCTCCCTGGTAGGGCGGCGCCGTCTCGTATTCCCCTTACCCCTGAGAAAGCGCCCATGAACGCCCTGCTCCGCCTCGCCCTCGCCGCAACGCTCGTCCCGACCGCCCTCGCCTGCAGCGGTGGGGATTCCACGACGGGAACCTCCTCGAACGCATCGACGGGGCTCCCGAAGGACAAGAAACTCTCGGCGATCACCGACGCCGAGGCGCAAGCGGCATGCGCCGCAGCTTCACGCCCGTTTTCGGCCAGCGAAGAAAAGAACATCAGCTGCAACACGGGCGGCATGATTGCGGTGGTCTCCTCGGACGCGCACACCGATGCCGACGCGCAGAAGGTGTGCCAGTCCGCCTACGATGAGTGTGCCGCCAAGCCGTACACGCCCGACGTCAACGACTGTACGAAGGTCCCCGCAAACTTCAAGAATTGTGACGCCCTCGTCAGCGATTACGACGCCTGCTACGCGGAGCATATCACCGCGCTCCGGTCGACCTTTGCGTCCGCTTCCTACTGCGGCTCGTTCAAGTTCACGCAAGCCGCCGACCTAGGGGCGGCCCTAGGGCCGGCCTGTGCAGCCCTTGTGCAGAAGTGCCCGGATATCCTAAAAGATTCGAACCCCTGAGCCGGTCCCTCTCGCGACTCCAAAGAGGCCATGGTTCCCATGGCCTCTTTCGTTTTGTGCGAAGCGGCGGAGACTGTCAGGAAACCGACGATCGCGCTGTCACGGGCGTAACGCGGAGCGGCACGCGCGGTTCCTAACGGTCCCGCTTTGGGGCGATTTTGTGAATTTCGGGATTCTTCGGGGTTGGCACGGCATCCGCATAGGGGAATGAGAACCCTAACCGGCACTGAGGGGTGGAGAAACTCGGAACGAGTTCTCCGCACTCACGCCACTGTTCGTGCAGCCGCGCGGCGAAGAGCCGCGCCAAGGAGGACCTATGCGTAGGTTCAAGCAGCTCCGTTCGCTCTGCGTGATCGGTCTCTTTTCTGCCATTGCGGCATGCGCCCAGGAGCGCGATCCGATCAATCGAGTACAGCCACAGGCGCTCGATAAATCCTTCTTCCTCGGAGAGAGCCTGAAGGATTCCTCCGATGATCCAGAATTTCACGTCAAACTTACCTACATTGATAATAGTCAATCACAGTCAACATATACCGTTGGCGAATCACCGGGCGCCGATCGAATTCGTTGGGACGTCACCGAGAATCTCCTGATCGCTCGATGCGCCTATCAGGAGGTATCTGGAGCAGATACGAAGGGGATTACGAAGGATGGAACGATCGTCGGCGGCTGGAAGATCGAGAGCCATTTCGATATTCGCCGCGAATACAATCCATCCACCGGCGAGGAGTTGAACGTCGTCGTCGAGAACAGCACCGACCGGGTCTGGCAAGACCGCAAGTACATGCGCGTCGACTGGAGCGAGAATCTCGCGAATAGCCTAATGAACCGGGAGCAGCTCATTTCCAAGTTCTTTGGAGGCGGTCGTTTCTCTTCCGTCAAGTGGGAGCCGAGTGATCTTTACGGGGAAGATTCGCTGCATTTCGAGCCGAAGGAAGGCTATCTCGACTTCACCAATCGCTTTACCGTCGAACAGGAACTCGTCGATCTCGGCTGGGGGAAACTCCCGTCGTGCCACCTGGAGGGCATTTTCTCCGGGGCAAACACCTTCGACTGCAGCGAGCAAGAATCGAAAGTTCGCTACTCGTTTGCCCGCGTCGATGCGGCGGACGACTTTGAGAGCCTCCAGGACGACGTCGCCTGGAATGAGATCGTCGGGAACCCGGGTGGCGATGGGTCGGGCCTCAGCGTCGGCGGGCAGACGGCGCCTCGGTCGGTCTACGATCCCGGCTACGACGTCACCGACGCCTCAACGCATCGTCTGAAGAACATTCATAATTTGTGGGAGAAGTCCCACCAGGCGGTCGCCTGTTCCGAGAACGTCGACGGCGACGGGAACGGCACCGCGGACGCGTGCGAAGCGGCAGTCACCGGCTGGAAAGGGCACGGCGGCTCCCGGTGCGACGTGCTCGTCGGCAAGTGCACGATCCCCGTTCGCGACCGCAAGGTCCGGACCGTCGCCTACACCATGAACAAGGAGGCGCCGCCTGAGTACCAAGATGCCGTCGATGAGAGCGGCAAGCGCACCGAGGAAACCCGCGGAACCTTGGAACAAATTCCCGAAGCCTGGAACCAGCTTCTGGAGGTCGCCATCGCCTACCGACGTGAGGCCGAGTGCCGACGGACCAAGGACGGCGACCGCGACGCCTGCCACAGCGCGTACTTCGCGAGCGGCGCCGCGCCGAGTGACAAGCCGATGCTCGGCGAAGGGGCCTGGCTCCTCGACACCGTGAAGCCGCAGGCGGTCGACGAAGGGCGTAAGGTCTTGGATGTCTGCCACAACCCGGCGCGCAGCTACGACGACCCGCGCCTCTGTGGAGCGCCGGGGACGGCGGCCCGCTTCGGCGACTTGCGGCGCCACTTCCTCGTCTACTGGCCTTACCGGACGGCGGCCCCCTACGGCGGCATCGTCGCCTGGGCGGCCGACCCGACAAGCGGCCAGATCCTCGGCACGAGCGCGACGATCATGGGGCGCTCAGCGACGCGCGCTGCCGCCTACCAGCGCGATTTAATTCAGCTTGCGCTCGGCGATGTGAAGGCGGAGGACTTCCTCGACGGCGCCCAAGCGGCCCGCTTCGCAGCGACGCTTACCGACCCACAAGGCTCCCCGCTCGCCCGCCTCCCCGAGACGGACACCGCCGATGCCCTCCTCGCCGACGCGAAGAGCGGCGCGCTGCGCCAGCGCCTCGGGGCGACGCCGCACATCGTCGACGCAAGCCTCGGGGGCGCCCTCAGCGCCGCCCGCGAAAAGACGGCGACCCAGCTCGACTTTGACCAGTTCTTGAAAGAAGATCAGGCATTTTCTGCGCTCGCAGCGCCAATCGCTGCCTCCCCGGTTGGCGCTCAGTTTTCGGCAGGCCATGCCCCGGCGAACCAATCGTCGGCAGCGAACTCCCTCCTCGGGAACCTCGACCCGGCGCGCCTGGCCTTTGCGAAGGACTGGTACGCCTCTCGGCTGCACGCGCGCGGCGTCTGCACCCAGGATACGGAATCGCCGCTGGGCAACATCGACACCGCCGCCCTTGCCCCCTACTTTAAGGCCAAGTACGGCTCGTTGAGCGCCGAAGAACGCGGAAAGAGAATTTACGAAGATCTCGTCAAAGAGTCGATCAAAGGGATCGGCCTTCACGAGTTTGGCCACTCGATGGGCCTCTACCACAATTTCGCGTCTTCCTGGGACGCCCCCAACTACGCCCCCCAGTACTGGCAGCTCCGTACCGACGAAGGGCAAGCGGCGGGTGCGTGCACAAGTGCCCGTTCTGGCTCCAAAGATAGCTGCCTCGGACCGCGCTGGCTCGACCCGGCCACCGCGGACGAGATGGGGCGCGGCGACGAGGCGCGGCCGTCGATCGACTACTTTGCGAACACGTCGACGATGGAATACCCGGGTGGCCGCTTCTTTGAAACCCGCGGCCTCGGCACCTACGATCTCTTCGCGATGAAGGCCCTTTACGGGCGCGTTCTTGAAACGATCGATGATCGGGTCATTCCCGCAAAAGACCAGACCCCCTTCAAGTTCCGGACGTGGACCCACCGCCTTGAACGGGACATCGTCGGGAACAATTTTTCCCACTACACGGACGTCGCGCGGGCGCTGAAGGTCTTCGACCCGATCCGCGACTGCCGACCGGCGACCGACGCCGAGAAGGCGCGCGGGACCTGACGCATCGTCCACGGAAAGGTCTGTGCGCCGCCGCCCCACGACCACGCCGCCTGGGAAGACTTCACCTCGGGCCCTCTCCAGGGGACCGACTTCTATGCGACGTCGTGGAAGGTCAAACAGGATGGAAAAACGCTGCTTCGCTGGCCCTACCGCTTCGGTCAGCAGTACGGCGCGAGCGGCTACGTCCACGTGCACGCGGGGGACCTCGGCGCCGACGTCTACGAGCTCGTCGGCCACATGAAGGAGCAGTTCGCTGCAGGATACATCAATTACTTCCGGCGCGGGCAGACGGCCCCGCCCTACTCCTCGTTCCTCGCCCCGATCGGCGGCGGCGAATTCCACAAGGCGCAGACGCTCCACTGGCAGGTCGCGCAGACGCTTGGACGCGCAACTCCTGCGGAAATTGATGCCGATCCCCAGCTGAAGGGGTACGCGCTCGCCGAAACCGAGCTCGTCCGGTTCCTCGTCGCGGGCGCCTTTGCGCCGGAGTCGGGCAACTACGCAGCCACCGCAAACGTGACGCCGCCGGGGGGAACGACGCCGGTCTTCGACGTCAGCACGGGGGGTTCGAACGTCGCCGTCAGCGCCCCCGACGGGCGCTTCATTCAAGTCGAGTTTGACGACACAAAGGGCGGCTCCTGGGACTACACAAACTTCCCGAAACATTACGAATACGAGCGGGAGAAGGTCCTTGCGCTCGCCTCCCTCTTTGATGCGCGCCCGTCGCTCTCGACGGTCGCTCGCGAAACGGCCCTCGACGGCCGGGCCCTCCGCATTTCGTTCCGTTCGTCGATGCCGGCGGTCGTTGACGACATCCTCGCATCGGCCCTCGCCGAAGACTGGGACCTCGTCGGCCCTGCCTGGGACAACCCCTCAAAATCGGTTGTCTATCCGCTCCCGGGGACGAACGAGAACGCCAGCGCGCCGCGCCTCTTCGGCAACTTCGGCTACCGGCAGCAGGTCCCCGCGGCGATCTACGCGAACCTCTTCGCCCGCTACGCGGAGGATCGCGGACTCCTCGCAAGCCTCCGTATTTACAGGGATGGTGAGGCCATAAGCCGCTTCCCCGACGGCGAAGCGCGCAAGTTCACCGATCCGACGACCGGCACCACCTACGTGGCACGGGCCCTCGGGAGCCGCGTCCGCAACGGGCGCGCCGTCGAGAACGGCATCGGCGCCCGTGTTCTCAGCCACGCCAACGCGCTCCTCATCGACGCCTACGAGGTCGATCGCGGCGCCGACGGGACCGTCGTCCTCGATGCCTTTGGCCGGGCGACGCCGAAGAAAGCGGCCGACGGGGCGCTGATCCCGCGAGGGACCTCCGCCGACGCCACGATGCGCGTGCAGCGCTACGCCGACTACCTCGGGGTCGTCGACGCCGTCGTCCTGGCGGCACGCGCCGGCCGCGAAGGGGGGTGGAACAGCAGCGACGAGTGACCCCATGCGTAGGGGCCCGTCCGTTCGCGCCCGCCAGCAAATTCCCTGGCGGAGGCGGCGCGAGAGACGGCGGGCCCACTTCAACAGGGGCAAGACGGCGATCCCCGAGGGTCGCCGTTTTGCTTTGTGCCGTGGATCGGCGGTGTCCCCCCCTGGCCCGGGCCAGGCAAAATGCGGCAGGGCCACCCCCCATTCGGCGAAAAAGAGGCCGGTTTTCAGCGAATTCGGGTTGGCACGCGGCGTTCAGTGGCGGAGCCCATGGACCGCATCTTCTTCACACCGATGGCTCTCACCCCCGCCAAAACGGATAGCGCGCTCGGCCGTGTGCGCCGACCGAAAGAGAATTTTACTAAGCTCTACAGCTACTTGACTGCCGTTGGCCTTGCGCTCGTCCCGGGAGTTTCGCTGGTCGGTGTCACCCTCGCGGACGGCGGCCTCGTCGAGCGCATGATTGGGAAGAGCGAACTCCTCCCCCCGTTTTTTGCTTGGAGAAACAGCCTCTTGGAGGACGCCCTCCCCTTCTGGGCCGTCGGTTGCGACGACGACCTTGACGCGAGCGGGCTCGAGTGGCTCGCTGGCGCGGCGGCACGCCCCTACGTGGGGCTCACCGGGGCGCGTGCACCGTTCGCCGCGAAGGGGGTCGCGGGAGAAATTCGGACGGCGCGCCCGAAACTTTTGTCAGAGACTACCGACGATTGGCCGGCAGAGGCGGTGCTCCGCATCGGCGTCGCCGAACCGACAAAGCGCGCGGGGAACGTCCACTATTTGCGGTCGTAGATCGTCCCGCCACCGACCGTCTTCCGGACCCCGTGCACGGTCGTCCGGAGGAGGTCGATGCGGCCGGGGCCGACGATGGAGAGGTCCCCTTCGACGGTGCAGTCGGTGAGGCTTGCGCTCCCGGCGCCGACGATTTGGACCGCAATTCCGCCCTTTGCGCGGATCGTGCACTTCTCGAGGACGATGCTGTTGCCGCCGACGACGGCGACGGCGGGGTGCCCATCGGCCGCTTCGTAGGTCCCCCCAACGGTGACGCGCGGCGCGTCGACGGGGACCGGGGGTGCGGCCGGTACCGCGGCGGCGGGCGGGGGCGCGACGGCTACCGCCTTCGTCGGTTCGTCGGCGGGGGCGACGGCAGCGACGAAGGTGCCTTCGGGCGGATTTGCCGTCGGGCGGAGGGCAAAAAAGATCCCGGCGCCGAGTCCGAGGACGGCCAACGCGCCAAGAACACCCACAAGTGCAATGATTTTGCCGATGCCGCCGACCTCGAGCCCCGCTCCGCTCGCCGCGACGAAGACGGAGCCGCCCGCCGGCGACGCGCTCTGGGCGTGGAGAGGCGTCGCGGAGGGGGCCGGCGAGAGCGGCTGCGAGGACGGGCCGCTGCTCGGACCGAAGCTCGCGTAGGTTGCCGGAACCGAGGGGGGCGTCCCCTCCAGAAGCGAGAGGAGCGCTGCGCCGTCGGCGGGGCGTTCCCAGGGATTTCGGGCGAGGAGCGCCGCAAAGAGCGGGTCGAGCGCCTGGCCGACGATGGCGGAAACGCGCGCATTGGTTGAAGGAAGCGGCGGTGGCTCCGCGAGGCGACGGACGAGGCTCGTGAAGTCGTCGGCGGGGGTCGCCGGGGTGCCGGTAAGCGCCTCGTAGAGGATCGCGCCGACCGCGTAGACATCGGCGCTCGGGACCGGCGCTTCGCCGCGGAGCTGCTCGGGGGCCATGTAGCGGGGAGTGCCGGCGAGCGTCGCCGTGCGGGTCAGTCCGTGGCCGGGGACGAGCTCGCCGAGGGCGAGGCCGAAGTCGATGAGCACCGGCTCCTCGGGGCTGGGGAGGCCGTTGCGGCTCCGGAGCATCACGTTTCGGGGGCCAACGTCGCGATGAACGACGCCGCGGCGATGAACCTCGGCGAGGCCGGCGGCGAGACGGAGCCCGAGGGTTCGCACGACCGACCACGGGAGCGGTGGCGACGATTCGAAAAACTTTTCAAGGTCTTGGCCGTGGATCGCGTCCATGACCAGGTAGGGGGACCCGTCGGCGGCGGTGCCGTGCCCGCGGTAGCCGACCACGGCAGGATGCTTGATTTGACTCAGAAAAATGGCTTCACGCTCGAAGCGGCGTCGGCCGGCGCTGTCGCCGCCGAGCATACGCTTGAGGACGACCCCTTCGCCGGTGCGCCCGTCGGTCGCTCGGTAGACGGCACCCATCGCGCCGGCGCCGAGTGGGCCGTCGATCCGAAAGCCGTCCAGGAGGTACCCGGGCGGCAATTCCTCGGGGACCGGTTGCAGGGGGCGCGCCTCGGGGAGCGTCGTCGAAGCAAGCATCGCGTGTGCTTAGCATTCGGTTGCGCGCTGCCGCCGCTTACACGTGCATAAAAAACGCGGTAGGGGGGCGAAACGATGACGCGCGTCCTTTTTGTCTGCCTGGGGAACATCTGCCGCTCGCCGACCGCCGAAGCGACCTTCCGCGCCCTCCTTGAAAAACGGGGAGTTGCCGATCGGTTCGCCATCGACAGCGCCGGAACCGCCGGCCACCACGCCGGCGAGAGCGCCCACCGGGACACACGCCGGGAGGCGGAGGCGCGCGGCACGCCGATCACCCACCGAGCGCGCCAAGTAAAAGTGAGTGATTTCGAAGACTTTGATCTTCTTCTCGCCATGGACCGCCAGAACGAACGCGACCTCCTGCGCCTCGCGCCGACCGACGACGCGCGGAAAAAAGTCGCCCTGTTTCGGAGCTACGAGCACGGCGGGCCCACCTCCGCGGCGCCCCCTTCAACCGGTGACCTCGATACTCCCGACCCGTGGTATACTGGCGAATTCGCGCGAGTTTACGACATTTGCGCGCGCGCCTCCGAGGGACTCTTCGTCGCTCTCGCCGGATCCCCATCATGACTCCCCCCCTCCGCCCCCGCGATCTCCCGCCGTTTGCCGACTTCCTCTGGGGGCGCTTCGGCGGCACGGGGAAGCTCCTCGCGGAATCGGTGACGACGGTCGCCGACGAAAGTGACAGCGATTCCGAAGCGATCGACGCGCCGCTCGCCTGGGCCGGCGCCTTTGTAGCTCCGGGTGGCGTTCGAGTCGCCGCCGTCGCCGAGATCGCCCCCGAGACGATCGTCGTGATCGATGGCGCGGCCGCCGATGCACCGGGGCTGATGGCGATGGCGCGCTCGCTCGTGCTGCGGAGCAACGAGCGCGTGGCGGTGGGCGGGCTTTGTTCGACGGAATTCGACGACTTGGAGGCGGTCCCCCTCGAAATCCGCGCGCCCCAATTCGCCATCGAAGCGCCGGGGGAGCTCGGCTTCGCGCATGCGCTCGCGTGCACGTGGCCGGAAATGGCGCTGGAGCCGGGGGCGCGCGTCGCCGCCGCTCGGACGCGTTCGTCCGCGAAGCGGGAGACCCCGGACGGCCGAAGTGGGCCTGTTCTTGAACCATTTCCAGCGGCCCTCGATGGAATCTTTCGCTCGCTCCGCAAGGGGAAGGAGCCGCTCCTCAGCAACGCGGCGCTCACCGCGCAGGCGCTCCTCACGCGCGACGGCGGCGGCGACGATCTGCGCGCGCGCATCGGCGCCTGGGCGCTGACGGAAGGCCTCACCGCGGAACGGGCGGAAATTCTTGGGGCTTTGGTCGATACCCTGAACGGCGTCATCCTCAAGGAGCAGGCGGCGACCGGGCGACCGAGCGGCACGCCGAAGGTCGTCCTCTTCACGATGCGCCTCCCGAAAGAGGCCGGTGGCGACGTGACCGGCTACTTCTTCGACGGCGACCACGCGGCGAAGGTGAAGCTCGAGCGCCGGCACCCGGAGACGCCGCTCGCGGCAAGCACCGTCGACGCCGGCTTTGCGGGGCTCACCGCCATTTTCCGTAAGCATCGCGGAGTGATCCAGCGCGCGCTCGGCGTCGAAGGGGGCTTCGAGCTCCGGCGCGGTTTCCACGCCGACCTCACGCTCGCCGCCATGGCCACCTCCTTCGAAACCGACGGCTTCGTCGCCGTCCCCCTCGTCTTCGACCGCTAATTCCGATGGATTATCGGGACGATAGCGGAGGTCTTCTCCTGCGGGCGGCCGCCCTTGAGGAGGAGATTGAGGGGCTTCGTTCGTCCGTTCTTGAGCGAAAACAGGAGCTTGCCGAAGCGAAGAGCGCGCCGGTCGCGCAGGCGACGGTGCCGACCCCCGAGGAGCGCCTCGCGACCCTCCAGGCGCGCATCGCCGAACGGCAGGAGTCGGCCTCGCGCCCGTCGGGGACAAACACCGGCGTCCATGGTGGCTACGCGGCGTTTGCCGGGCTCTTCGCCGCGATCGCGGTGACGCTCCTTCTCGCGACCGAACACACCTTCCTCGTGATTTGCCTCGCGTTTTCGGCGGTGATCGTGGCGTTTGCGCTGATCCTCGTCGGGCGCTCGCCGCGCGCCCAGGAGATCGCCGAGGGGATCGGCGAGCTGCTGATCGGACTCGTGGAAATCTTCGCACGGCTCCTCGAGGCGCTCTCGTTTTGAAGCCGTCGCCGGAAACGCCCGACGTCGACGAGACGCTCCCCTTCGAAGAGGCCTTTGCACGCGTCGAGGCGCTGGAGGCGGAGCGGCGAGATCTTCTTGATTTTCTTGAGAAGAATCCCCTTCCCGCCCCTGCGAAGAAGCCCGAGACGTCCAAAAAAGGGCCGAAGCTCACGAAGAAGGAACGGCGCCTCGCTCAGGACGTACGCGCCGCCGAGCGGAAGCTCGCGCGCCTGGAGGCCCGCCACGCGCCGACGCCCCTCGATCCGCTTCGCCGCCGGGTGTTCCGGATCACGGCGATCGTCGGGGGGTGCCTGCTCCTTCTCGGCGTCGCCGCCCACGAGATCGGTCGCGAACAAGCGACCGGAACTGCAGTAATTTTCGGCTTTCTCGGCACCTGGCTCCTCGTCTTCGGGCTCGCGCGCCTCCGTTAAGTCGCTCGTGAAGTAAGCCGCCGGAAATTGGGCCCTTTCGCTCCGGCCCTGGTAGCGCCGCGCGGTGTCCCTCTTCCGCGGTTCGCTGACCTACGCCCGATTCTTCGTCGACCCCGCCCTGAGCGAGCCGACCACCGGCAATTTCGCCGACCGCTTCCTCGAAAAGCTGGCCGCGCACCCCTTCGAGCCCCTCGATCCCGAGGGGGAGGCGGCGGAGCGCATCGGCTGGTGCCGCGTCGGCGAGCCCTTCGAGACGAGCTTCATCTACGAAGATCTCTTCTTCAACGAATTCATGAACATCGGCTTTCGCCTCGACCGCTGGGTCGTGCCGCCGTCGCTCCTGAAGGCAAAGACCCGCGAAGCGGAGACCGCCTACCTCGCGAAGAAGGGGCGTGAGCGCCTCACGAAGAAGGAGAAGGCGGAACTCAAGGATATGGTTGCGAAAAAGCTCCGCAAGCAGCTCGCACCGACGACCCGCATCGTCGACCTCTCCTGGTCGCTCAACGACGGGATCGTCCGCTTTTTCACCCATTCGACCTCCGTCGGCGCCGCGATGAGCGAGCTCTTCCGGACGACCTTCGGTGTCACCCTCGTCCCCGAGGCGCCCTACACGACCGCCGCGCGCCTCGGACTCACCGCCGACGAAGAGACCGCCTGGGCCGACCTCGAACCGACGATCCTCGTCACCGAAGAGACCGCACCGCGCGAACGGGGGGCACGCTGATGCAGCTCGCAGACAAGATTGAGAAACGTCGCTTTATCGGCCGCGAATTCCTCCTGTGGCTCTGGTTTGAGAGCGAGATCTTCGAGGAGACGCTAACGACCAAGAAGCACGGCGATTTCGGCTTCTGGATCGAGAAGGAGATCGTGCTCTCCGCCGGGAAAGAGGCGACCCGCATCAAGGGGACGACGCCGGCCCACGCCCGCGAAGCGAAAGAGGCGCTCCGCCTCGGTAAGATGCCGGAGCGGGCGACGTTTCGGCTCGTACTCGGCGAACGCGAATCGGGCTTTTTCCTTAAAGCAGAAGCACTTGCCCTCGGCGCACTGACGCTCCCCGCCGTCCTCGACGACGGCACCGCACCGACGCTCGGCGAACTTGGCGCCGAACTTTCCGCCCCGAAAAAGAAGAAGAAGGGGGCCGAAGACGAAGCCGAGCGCGAGGCCGACGGCAAAGCGGAGGCGTTCTTCGACCGGATGGATTTGACCCAAGAGGTCGAAGGCATTCTTCAGGAACTCTATCGGGACTTCCTGGCGCTTCGGCTCGGCGCGAGCTGGGAGAAGATCGTCGTCCCGGCGCTCCGCGACTGGCTCGCCGGCGACGAACTCGACGCCGATCGCTACCGGGTCTCCCGTGACAAAGCGGTGGCGGCGCGCGCGTCGCGTTGACACGACGCGTTGCGCGTGCAGAGTGGCGCTGAAATGAAACCTTCCGCACGCTTTCGCTCGCTCGCGCTCTGCCTCGTCCTCGGAACCGGGGCCGCCATCGGCGCCTGCACGGAAGGCGGGGAGACGACCCTGCCGCCGGCGACCGATGCTGGCGGCGACGCGGCAGTCGTCGACGGTGGGGTCCTCCGCGACGGGGCGACCGATAGCGCGGTGACCGACGGCGGCGTAGCGGTCGACGGCTCCACCAAGCCAGATGCGGCAACCCCCGACGCCGGCCCGCCACCGGCCGGCTCCACGGCGGCAGTCGCCAACTTTGGGAACAATCCCGGCGGGTTGAAGATGTATCTCCACACGCCGGGGCGCGTCGCCGCCGGGGCGCCGATCGTCGTCGCTCTCCACGGCTGCTCGCAGACGGCGGCCGACTACGCGGGCGTCGGCTGGGATGCCCTGGCCGATGCACGCGGATTTTATGTCATTTACGCCGAGCAGACGACGACGAACAACTTCAATCGCTGCTTCCGCTGGTACGAAAGCGCCCAGACCGGCCAGGGGGGCGAGGCCGCTTCCGTCGCGGCGATGGTCGCCCACGTGCGGACGACCGCCGGCGCCGGGAAGAACTTCGTCACCGGTCTTTCAAGCGGCGGCGCCATGGCGGCGGCGATGATCGCTGCCTACCCGAGCGTCTTCGAGGCGGCCTCCATCGACGCCGGCATCCCCTACCGGTGCGCCACGAGCATCGCCGACAGCTTGACGTGCCAAGGCGGCACCACGAAGAGCGCGCAAGCCTGGGGCGACCTCGTCCGCGCCGCCGCGAGCGGCTTCGGGAAGACGCGTGTGCAGCTCTGGCAGGGGGCCGCCGACAGCATCGTCGGGCCGGCAAACCTCCTCGAACTCACAAAGCAGTGGACGAACGTCGCCGGCATTTCGGAGTCGGCCGCCGCGACCGACCAAATCGGCAGCGCCACCCACAAGAAGTTCGTCGATGGCGCCGGCGTCGTCCGCGTCGAGAGCTTCAGCGTCGCCGGGATGAACCACGGTGCCGCCGTCGATCCGACGAAGGGGTGCGGAAAGGCCGGCGCCTACATTCTCGACGTCGGCCTCTGCTCGGCGGGCTATGCTGCCGATTTCTTTGGTCTCTGAGCGTTCTAGTCACGCAGGAAGTGGCAGGTGTACCCGGTCGGGTGCTTCTGCAGGTAGTCCTGGTGGTAGTCCTCGGCCCGGTAGAAGGGGAACGCATCGACGACCTCGGTCACGATCGGCCCCTTCCATTTCCCGGAGGCCTCGACGCGGGTGATCACCTCAAAGGCGGTCTTCCGCTGGACGGGGGAGACGACGAAGATCGCCGAGCGGTAGCTCGGGCCGAGGTCGTTCCCCTGGCGGTTGCGAGTCGTCGGGTCGTGCATCCGGAAGAACCATTTCTCGAGCAAATCCGAGTAGGCGAGCTTGGCCGGGTCGAAGACGATGCGGACCGATTCTGCGTGGCGGGTCGTCTCTGTGCTCACGGTCTCGTAGGTCGCCTCGGCGGCGGTGCCGCCGGTGTAGCCGACCTCGGTCTGGACAACCCCCGGAATTCCCCGGAGAATTTCTTCCATGCCCCAGAAGCAACCGCCGGCCAGGATGGCGGTTTCGTAGCCGCTGCCGGGGGGGACGAGGGCGTCGGGGAGCGTCCGGTCGCCGGTGGGGACGTAATCTTTTTCCTGAGAACCGCTCATATTTCCTCCAAGTTTCGCCGCCTTGACGGGCGCGCTCGTGGCCGCCTCTGTGCTCGCGGGGGTCGCCGTACGGGAGCAGCCGGCGGTCGTCATCGCAAGCGCTGCGAGGACGGGGAGCACCACTCGGAAATGGCTGTGCATGGCTTCCGCTACGATGCCGGGACGGGGCCCGTTTCGCGGAAGTTTCGCCGAGCCGAGCCGAGATGAGCGTTTTCCCCGCAATCTTCGCGCGGGCGCCGCGGCCGCTTTCTTCGCCGGGCGCCATCCGTTAAGCAGCCGCCATGCGGCAGATCTACGCGAGGATTCACCGAGGGGGCCGCGCGCTGGCCGAGCACCCGCTGTTTTCCGAGTGGCTGGGGGACGAAGCGCGCAACCCACGAGAAAAACTTCTCTTTGCGCCGATGGCCATCGACTACGTGATGGGCTTTCGCGACTTCTGCGCCTACTACGTCGCCTACCCGGCCCCGAAGAACGCCCTCGAAGAGGCGCTCACCATCCACGCCGACGAAGACGCCCGCCACTCGGCGCTTTTCCTCGAAGATTGGGCCGCCCTCGGCATCGACGCCCACTTCGACTTCACCCCGGAGCGCCTCTTCGCCTGGATGAACGGCCCGGAGACGGCCCCGGCCCGCGCCGCCGACTACGCGCTGACGAAGCTCGCCGCGGAAAATCCCGACCCGCGCTTCCGGTTCGCGATCATTGAGGCGATGGAAGTCGCCGGGCAGGTCTTCTTCCGGCGGACGGTCCCCGTCGTCGATGCGCTGGTCGCCGCCGGGGTGATCGGATCGGAGAACGCGCTCCGCTATTTTGGCCGCCACCACCTCGATCGCGAGGACGGCCACCTTCAGCACGCCGACGAGACGATCTTCTTCCGGGAGACCTTCACCGACGCCGAGCGCGCCCACGCGGAGGGGCTCGTCGACGCGGTGTTCGCGATCTTTGCGACGCATTTCGACCTCTGGCTCGCCTTCGCGCGGCGCCATGTGCTGGAACAGAAAGAGCTTTCGCTCCACACGCCGGCACAGATTAAGTCATATGAACTCTTTCAAAAAGAGTCCAACGCACTCGATTTGCCGCCCCACCCGGCCCGCGGTGAAGGCAGCACAGGCGCCCCCGCCGCTCCCGACGCGCTCCGGACGCACCCGTTCCTCGCCGCGCTGGCCGAGCTCCCGGCGCGGGGGGCGCTCGCGTTCCTCTACCGGCAGTGGACCGTCGACCTCTTTGCTTGGGGCGACTATTTCACCCTCGATCTTGGCGCCGCCCCGCCGGCGACGCGGGCGCTTGCCCTTGAAATCGCGAACGAAAATAACGCCTGTATCGCCGAGTGGCAGGCGCTTGGCCTGACGGCGACGACGGGGCTTTCCGGCGTCGAGGCGCTCCGCCATTACTGGCTCGCCCCCGCCATCGAGGAGCACCGCCGGCTCTTCGCCGAGCTCCGCAAGCGGACGTTCCAGGCGAAACCTGAGGAGTTTTCAGAGCTTCTCCGTGGCGTCTACCTCGTCGGCGATCCGCTCCGCGCCGCGGTGCGCGCGCTCCTCGCCCGCGACGGGATCCCGGCGAGCGAGCACCCGTTTTTGGCCGGCTTCGGCGCGGTGTTTCACCAAGCGCCGGCGGCGACCACGGACCTTGAAGCGCCGGACGGTGACCTTTGGAACTTCCTGGTTTCTCTGGAGAAAGCGCGCTTCGATGCGAGCCTCGCAGCGTTGCCAGGCGCGCTGGCGGGCGCGTTGCCAGGCGCGACGCCTTCGCTGCCGCCGGCGCAACGCTCGGTTGCGTGATTTCGTCGGCGCGACCCCTTGCGGCGTTTCACGCGATGGCGAGAATCGGCGGGCACTTCTCTTTTGCTAGCGACCGCGCAAAGGGAAGTATTTGACCGCTCGTCCTGCTCGTCCTGCTCGCCCTAGTCGTCCTCCGAAGGAGTCTCCGTTCATGCTTTTCGACCGCTACGAACTCGGCACGCTCTCGCTCGCGAACCGCATCGTCATGGCCCCGATGACCCGTTCGCGGTCGCCGGAGAACGTCCCCGGCGACCTGGTCGCGACCTACTACGCCCAGCGGGCGAGCGCCGGCCTGCTGGTGACCGAGGGGACCTCCCCGTCGCCGAACGGCCTCGGCTACCCGCGGATCCCCGGGATTTTTGACGAGAAAACCGCCGCTGGCTGGAAGAAGGTCGCCGAGGCCGTCCACGCGAAGAACGGCAAGATCTTCATCCAGCTCATGCACACCGGCCGCGTCTCGTCGGAGCTGAACCTCCCGGCCGGGGCGAAGGTCGTCGGCGTGACCGACAAGACGCTCGACGGCGAAATGTATACGGATGTCCAGGGGATGCAGCCCCACACGAAGCCGCATGCCCTCACCGAGGCCGAGATCGAGAGCACCATCGACGAGTACGTCAACGCCGCCAAGCTCGCCGTCGCCGCCGGCATCGACGGCGTCGAAATCCACGGCGCCAACGGCTATCTCGTCGAGCGGTTCCTGAACGCGAACGTCAACACGCGCACCGATCGCTGGGGCGGCTCCGCGGAAAACCGCAATCGTTTCGCCATTGAAGTCGCCAAGCGCACCGTCGCCGCCATCGGCGCCGATCGCGTCGGCATCCGCCTCTCCCCCTACGGCGTCTTCAACGGAACCGGCGCCTTCGACGGCGTCGACGACCAGTACCTCGCCCTCGTCCGCGAGCTCTCCGCGCTCAAGCTCGGCTACGTCCACGTCCTCGATCACTCGGCGATGGGGGCCCCGCCGGTCCCCGAGGCGCTCAAGAGCGCCCTCCGCGAGAACTTCAAGGGGACGTTCATCCTCGCTGGCGGCTTCAACGCAGAGACCGCCGAAAAGGCGCTCCAGCAGAAGCAGGCCGACCTGATCGCCATCGGGCGCCCCTTCCTCGCCAACCCGGACCTCGTCGCCCGCTACACGAACGGAAACCCGCTCGCCGAAGCCGACGGGAGCACCTTCTACACGCCCGGCGAGAAGGGCTACACCGACTACCCGCCCTTCGGCGGCTGACGCTGGCGACGCTAGCGACGCTGCCCCCCCAAAAAGGCTCTCTCGAAACCCGAGAGAGCCTTTCTTTTTATGCATTTGCAAACAAGTATTGTCTACTTTTACTTTATTTCTACGCGGTACGCGACCCGGCGATCATGAGCGAGGAGATCGCCGTGTAGGCGTCGGTCCAGGCGGTGGCGACGTCGGGCGTCCAGGCCTCGCCCGCGTGCTCGGCGAGGGTGGCGAGGAGGGCGTCACCGACGTAGGCGTACATCGCCTCGGTCACCCCGTAGTCGACGTGCTTGCGCCCCATCGCGTGGAGCGTCGTGGTGAGCCACTCGGCGTCCTCGACGTGGTCGACGACGGCGACGATGGCGTCTTGGAGCATGCGGGCCTGATTGGCCGAGCTGTTTCGGCCGAAGAGCGGCTTCACTTGCGGGTAGCGTTCGAAAAGAATCTCGTAAAATCGAGGAGTAATCTCCGGTTGGCGGGCGACGACGATCTCGAGACTGGCGCGGAGGAGGGGGGCGTTGAGCGACATGCGGCTGCTTTCCCATTTTAAATGGGTATTGCAAATACCTATTTATGGTCGCCGGCCACGCGGCGGCACGCGGGAACGCGGGAACGTTTGCATTTCCCGATGATGCGCGGCACGGGTCGGGCGTGCACCTCACCGTCCGCACCGACCTCGCCCTGCGCGTCCTGCTGGTCCTTGCGGCGCATCCGACCCTCGAAGTGGCGACTTCCCAGCTCGCCGAGGACTTCGACGTCTCGCTCTTTCACCTGCAGAAGATCGCGAAAGACCTCACCAAACTCGGCTGGGTGGCGACTTCTCGTGGGCGCGGGGGCGGCCTGCGCCTGCGCGTCCCCCCGGCGGAGCTCCGCCTCGACGCCGTCGTTCGCGCCCTCGAACCGGACCTCGCCCTCGTCGCCTGCTTCCCCGGCGCGACGGAGACGGGAGGGCGCCCCGCCTGCCGGCTCGACGGGTCGTGCCGACTTCGGAGCGCGCTCGATGCCGCCCTCGCGGCGTTCCTGGCGGTCCTCGCGACCTACACGCTCGAGGACCTCGCCCAGCACCCGACGCCGGAGGCGCTGGTCCCCTTCGGGCGGGGAAAGCCCCTCAGCGGTAGGTGATCCGGATCCCTTCGATGAGCGTCTTGAGCGCCTGCTTGGCACCGTCGGTGGTGGAGGCGCGGACCGTCGCCCACCCCTCCCCTTCGTAGCCTTCGAGGGCGCGCGGCTGGCCGACCTTTGGGGCGCGGAGCTCGACGAGGGCGTCTCCGAGCTTGGCGACCACCTCGGCAACGCCGGTGACGCTTGCGACGTGGCTGCCGTGGCCGTGGCCGCGCAAAAAGGCGGCGCCGGCGGCCCAGCGGCGCGCCTTCGGGGTGAAGCGATCGAGGGCGATGAGCTCGGCCCAGTCGGCGAAGAGGTCGGTGTCGTGGGCGAGCCCCATGAGCGGCATGATCGCGACGCCCGGCGGACGGACGCCGACCTCATTTACGAGCATATTCGGCTGGTTGGGGCCGACCCCCTCCCGCAGGAACCACTCCATGTGGGTGAGCGCGGTGCCAGCGGCGGTGCGGGCGCTCGCGCCGAAGAGGGCGCGGAGGGCGGCGTCGTTGGTGGCGGCGAAGGCGTTCCACACCGTCCCCTCGGTTTCGCGCGGGAGGAGGACGCAGTACTGAATCCAAGGATTTTCAAGGACTTCGAGCGGCGAAGGGAGGTAGCGCGTCCCCGAGCGCCAGACGGTCTCGCCGCGGATCGTCACCGTTTCGCAGGTGTGCTCGCGGGCGCGGACGAACTCTTCGACCTGGAGGGGGCGGCGCTCGCTGGGGGCAACGCTCGTGAGGAGCGCTTCGAGCTCTTCCCGGGACCCAATCCGGTAGGTGGCGCGCGCGCCGAGGCCCGCCTGCGGCTTCACAACGATCGGGTAGCCGACGCTCTCGGCGAAGCTGCGGAGGCCGTTGGCGTGGACGGCGAGGCCGCTTTTGGCGACCGGGACGCCGGCGGCGCGGAGGACGTCCTTCATGCGGTCTTTGTCGCGGAAATTCCGAGCAACTTCCGTGTGGATCCCCTCGATGCCGAGGGCCTCGCGGACCTCGGCCATCGGCACCTGGAGCTGCTCGAGGGCGCCGGTGAGGCGATCGATGGGGCCGATCCCCTTTTGGAGGGCGCGGACCCCTTCGAGGAGGTCACGGGAGGCCATCGCGTCGGCGACGCGGTAGTGGCCAACGATATGTTTTTTCAGCGAAACCGGGATCGCTTCTGCCGGGTCGGCGCTGACGACGCTGAGGCGGACGCCTCGGTCATGGAGCGCGGCGAACGCGGCGACGTAGCGGTTGGTGTTCTCGAGGAAGCTGGGGGCGACGAAGACGACGTGCGGCACGCGCGCACCATACCGAAAGTCGGCGACGGGAAACGGGGCAGGTTGTGCGTACGCGTCAATTGTCGTCGTCTAGAGATGGGCGGCAACCACCGACGCGCCGACAACGCAGGCGCCGACCGCGGCGAGCAGAACGCCACCGGCGGCCACATCTTTCGCAGCGCCAATCATTGGATTGTATTGGGGATTTACCGCGTCGGCGAGCCGTTCGATGGCGGTGTTGAGCGCCTCGGCGACCCAGACGAGCGTCACCGCGAAGGCGAGCGCCCCCTTCTCCAGCGGCGGGAGACGAAACACGAGCGCAAGGGCAGCAACGACGACGGTCGCCAGGGCATGGATACGGGCATTCCGCTCGCCGGCGAGGACGCGAAGGCCGGCGAAGGCGTAGCCGAAGGAGCGAAACAGCGGCGGGTGCGCCTGCGGATGGGCCGGAAGGAGCGGGCGACGCGGGCTACAGCGACTTCGCGCGCATTACGACGGTTAAGGCAAAGGCCGGCTACGCGGTGAACAGCCTCGTCTCCGCCGCCGACGTCGAAGCGGCGGTCCGCGCCGGCAGTGCGACCGCCACGGAGACGAACCGCCTCGTCAACTGGGCAGTCGTCCCGAAGGGGTCGACGGCGAAGCTCAAGTTCCGCGGGCAGACGGTCACCGGCTTCCGCGGCTGGGCGGGCGGCAAGGTCGCGCATTTCATGCAGTTTGAGACCGACGTGACGGCGCCGCCGAGCGGCATGATGCCGGCGATCCCGATCATCGTCATCTTCAAGAACGACAAGGACCCGAGCGAAGGCTTCGCCGCCGACGGCACCGGGCAGACCCACAACGTCGTCGCGCTCTTGCCGAGCGACCCCGGCTACACCTCGTTCTGGGATCACTCCGTCGGCAAGCTCGCCGGCTTTGACGGCGTCAAGGACCTGCCGACCGCCGAAGCCAACGTCGCTGCGAAGGCGCCGGTCATTGTGAACTGCCCGGTCGTTGCGCCCTGAGGTCAAACGCGCCATCGCACGCAAGAACGCCCGTCTACGGAAGCTCGTAGACGGGCGTTTCTTTTGCCGCGACCGTTCTAGGTAGCTGCTCGGAATTGCAATTTACACGGGATGTGATCAAAGCAAT
>DYPH01000259.1 GCA_020720045.1 Sorangium cellulosum
CGACCGCGGAGGGTGGAGCCCGAAGCTCTTCGCAGACCTGATCGGGATGGGCTTCGACATCCTGACCTATCGCAAGGGCCGCATTGCCAAGGTGCGCAAGAAGAGCTTCGAGAAGCACGAAGGCGTCTTCGATGGCCACGCCGTGGCCTATTCGCTGGCGGAGCGGAAGCTGACCGTCAAATACAAGGGCGGCAAGCTCAGACTGCGAGAGGTGGTGCGGCTTTCCGACGATGGAGA
Source organism: Sorangium cellulosum (assembly GCA_020720045.1). GTDB lineage: Bacteria > Myxococcota_A > Polyangia > Polyangiales > Polyangiaceae > JAAFHJ01. Next base: position 238 of record DYPH01000259.1, read on the forward strand.
GCACCAGAGTTCGTGTAGGGCATGTCTACGGTCGTTGGAGTCTAAACCGCAGCGGACGGGCAAGCGGGTCGCCGGGGTGGCATAGCTTGTGCTGGTCGAGCTCCTCAAAGAACGCCTCGAGCGCGAGCCGCTCTGGCTTGTTGGCGGCTGGAGCGAGCACGACCGTGATGGACTTCGAGGTGACGCGGATGTCGCCAGGGGAGCAGAAGACGTTCTCAAGGAGTCGCTTCGCTTCGTCTGGACGACGCATGTACTTGGCGAGGATTGTAGCGAGCTGAGCTTCGGCGAACTGGCCCGCGCAGCGGAGTATGTCGACCAGTAGCTTGTACTCCCGCGTGTGTTGTTTGAGCTCTCCGTGCAGTTCGGTCTGTTCGACGGGGAGCTTCTTGGGCAACTGGCTCCGGGCCTCGAGGATCTGGCGCTGCGTGGCACGATTCGCCGCGAGGGCCTTCTTCACCTCGGGTCGTTGAGGGTGCCCGGGATACAGCTGCTGAAGCTGCAGGAGGAGCTGCTTCTCGCGCTGTCGATCGTCCCGCAGCAGGTGGTCGAGGTTGACACGATGCGGATTGGTCACCAGCGTCCCGTCAGGTACGGCCTCGACCGTCCGCCCGTCGAGTTGGTTGATCCCCCAGCGTTCGACCCCGTGCCGCAGGCCGTTCTCCTGCCTCCAGCGGCGGAAGAGCTGTTGGCAGATCCACTTCACGGGTCTGGTCGACGACGCGACGATGTTGAGCTGTGAGTCGTCCGGCATCAGCAGTCGGATGCGTTGGACGCGACCACGGCCCTTCTTCAGGTTCATCCGCCCCGTCTGCACCTTGACCTTGATCGGCGTGCCGTCCGCCTCGTGCAGCGTCATCGACCGGCCATGGCGCTCGAACCACGCTCGGCGGTACTTCCGGAACTTGGCGCGCTGGTAGGTTACGAACTCCTGCTGCTGGTCCCGGAGAAACTTCCACAGGCCGGGAAACGCCCCCGCGCGATCGAAGGCCATCAGGGACTGCTTCTCCGGTCCGAGCATCTCCTGCAGGTACGCCACCCGGCTCCGGATGGCCTCCGGCAAGCTGGTGTTGGGCTCCGCCTTGATCACCATCAGCGGGCGCCCCGTCCCATCGTGGACCCAGAAGTCCATGGCGCCTGCGACCGTGCGCTTGTCCTGCATCCGCCAGATGCGCCCCAGCATGTGCATCCCGGTGTACTGCCGCCCGTGGTTGTCGATGAACAACACCACCGGCTCACCTTCGGCCGTGCTCTCGCGCGCCTCGCGCAGCAGGTTGCCCGAGAACTCGTCGAGGACTTTCTCGGAGACCTGCTTCTGGCAGTAGCCCCCCAGCGTGCGTCGGACCCAAGTCGCCGAGGGTGCAGTGTCGGCCAGCAACATCGCTGCCACCGAACTCGTGGCCAGACGCCGCACGCTCTCGACGGCGCAACCGCCCATCGCCAGGGCGGCCAACACCGCGTCGATGGCGACCCGCAGCGGGCGTCCAGTGGTCCGGCGTTCCTCGTGCTGCTGCAGGATGGAGTAGAGCCCGAGTTTGGCGACCGTTCCGAGCAGGAGCCAGACTCCAAGGTGCTGGACGCCCTTGGCCGAGAACGGGGCGAATTCGGACACCGGGAGGAACTTGCCCTGGTCCTCCGAGGCCGTGGGCTTGGCAGTCGAGCTGATGCGCGCAGCGCGTTCGCTCGCCACTGCCGGCGCTCGAATGGGAGGCGCGTCGCTCTGGTCGGAAGAGGCCACCGCTTCGGCCGCCGGACTCTGCTCGCACGCCTGCGGCGCTGGCTCCGGCGCGGGGGGGCCCACCTCCGGAGCCTGCTCCGTCGCGGACTTGGGCTCCACCGTGACCACCGACGACGACGCTGCGGTGGCGACCGTCGGGCCTTCGAGCTGCAGCCCGAGTTGCTCTGCTGGTAAAGGCTCCTTGGCGCGCTTCTCCTCCCACCGCTTGCGGTACTTGGCGACCGTCGATGCATGGACCGGCCCCTTCAGCTCCGCCTTCACCTGCGCATCGGTCTTGCCTCGAGCGAAGAGTTGCTCCATCCGCCGTCGCAGCGCAGAGCCAAGGGCCTTGCCCCCCTCACCGTGGTACTCGCCTCGCTTGAGCACGGCCTCCAACCCCTCCGCCTGGCAGAGCCGTCGCTGCAGGCGCAGCGTCTCCGACGAGACCTCGAAGGCCTTGGCCAGGTCCTCGAGAATCACGGAAGGTGCCTCGGCAAGCTGCACCATCATGGCGTTGCGCACACCGCGCTCCCCCAACCCCCACGAAGCGACTTGCTGATGGCCGATCACCAGGATGCGCCGGTCTGCCTCGCGGACGACACAGCCTTCACGCGAAAACCAGTGGATGGTCGGATGGTCCACCGCGGTCATGCCGGGGAGGGTCGGGGATGCTTTTCGCGATTTGGTACGTGGAGTTTTCACGCTGCCTAGAACACGTTGCGAAATCCCGCATTCCCAAAATCGACCGG
>DYPH01000260.1 GCA_020720045.1 Sorangium cellulosum
CCTAGAAGAGCACCAAATCCCCCTCGTGGACCGCTTCACCGCCGTCGCTGCGAGGGTGGGAGAGATCGACGCCATCCGAGGTGAGGATGTCGAGTCGTACCCAAATTTGCTGTTCGCTATCTCGAAAAATGTACGCGCGCGTGGAGTTTGCTTTTGGGGTGTTGAGCGGTGCGCCGCTCAGGCTCTTGGGCGTACTCACTTCCATCGTGATTCCGCGCCCGTAGAGACGATTTTTCAGACGCCCCAGGAGCTGATTTGCGAGTTCGCCGGCCCAATCAAGGACCGTCGCGGGGGTGGTCGGTGGCGGGAGGTAGGACGTTCGCGCGAAAAACGGAGCTGTGGCGGCGACCAGGAGAGTGCCGCGGAAGTCGTCCCCGAAGAAATCGATGACGCCAGCGACGCTCACGTCCTCCGGGGGATCGGATGGTCCGCACCCGAGGTAGTGCACCTCGACGTCATAGCCGGCAAAAAGATCAATCGTCACCTCGATCATCAGAGCATCGAGAATCGGCAAAGATTCCGGAGTCATGTCCCCATCCTTCGTGGCAACAACAGGGCGATCGTCGTCCCGAGACCGCGCGAACTCTCAACAAGAATCGACCCACCCACCGCTTGAAGCGCCGCCCGAACGGCGCTCATTCCCACGCCTCGCCCCGAGGTGCGCGTCGCCTGACTGACCGTCGAAAGTCCGTCTACAAAGAGGAGTTCGCTGTCAGAGAGTGCCGCGGAAGAGGCTCCACTGCGTGCACGAAGCTCGGAAAAATTGATACCTGCCCCATCGTCGATGACGACAATCCGCAGGGAATCGGCGAGTTCTTCCACGTGGACCTCGACGCGACCGCGGGGATCCTTCTCGCCGCGGTCTTCGGGGCTCTCAATTCCGTGGTCGATCGCATTTCGCACGAGATGAGCGACCGATTGAAAAATCGTCTTCAGTTCAGAATCGACGTAGGTCTGCTCGCCAAGAATCCGAAATTGAACAAGTTTTCCAAGCCTTTGCGCCAAGCGCTCGGCGACCTGGGGGAGCGGCCCAAGAAGGTGAGCGGCCGGCTTTTGCCGAAGGCGTGCTCGCCACTGACGGAACGCAGCAGCGGCCGCCGGCGCCTCCGCAATGGCGGCGCGTAGCTGATCCATGCGTTCCGCGGAAATCTCAAAGAACTCCTCTTGATCCTGGGAGTACTCGATCCCTAGCACCGAGTAATTGAGCTCAAGAAAGCGACGAATTTCCGCTTCAATGGCATCGATATCGTCGTCAGAAATCGTCAAAGAGTCTTCGATTTCGTGGATCACATCGATGACGGAGTCGATGCCGTAGGAGGCACAATTTCCCTTAATGGTGTGCACAATACGACGGCGGTGGAGCTGCACTTCGTGCTCAGAATCCCGGGCGGCGGCGAGCTGCTCGCGCGTCTCCCCGAGGAAAAGGAGGAACGCATCGCGCTGGCGAAGGACCGAGACCAACGTCCGGTGGCGCGCATTGTCTCGCTTTGCCCGTTCGAGATCGGTCACATCAGAAATCGTGAACAAGATCGATTCAATGAGGCCATTCGCTCCGCGGAGTACGCGCCCATCTGCCTGGACAATACGGTCGTCGATGGGGAAGGTGCGTCGGAGCTGCTGGAGGGCCACATCCTCGGGGAGCAGATCGTCGAAGATCTGCTCAACACCCAGGCAAAACTCAAGTTCCTGCCCCTTCGGGAGACGGAGAAGCGCAGGGAGAAAGGCCCCCTCGACGCGGTCTGTAGCGTCCGTCGGCGAAGCCGGAGACGGCGCGGAGTCCTTTGCGAGCGCGAAAAGTTGGAAACAGGATTTCGTACACTCGCTCTGCACGAGGAGGTCGCGTCCGACGATCAAGAATCCAAAAGAGACGTTGTCGACGATGGCGCGCGTTGCCGCGATTCTTCGGGCAACTTCCGCTTCGAGGCCCTGATTGTAACGCTCAAGTTCCACGGCGCGGACCTCCGCCACCGCGCGGCGCCGTCGGTTCTCCTCCTCTCGGGCCCGCGCCGCCTCAAGTTCACGCCCGATCGCCGAACTCCCGCCGCCGTAAAGGTCCCGAACCTTCGCCTTGAGGACGTTGATCGTCTGGGAAGGCGGTGAGGAAACGGGCGAGGCTTGCCCATCCCCGGGGATGGGGGAGCAACGCGGAGCGGTTTCGTCGCCGAGGATCTCGGGCGCGAGCGCCTTGGGCGCGGCGGCGTCGTAGAAGATCGCTCCGACGAGCGTCTGATTGATGTGAAGGCCGCCGAACTGCTCGCCGTAGGTGTCAAAGCCGATCACGGAGCGCCCCCCGGTGCTGAGGCGCGCCGCAAGCTGCTCGTGGATGCCGGCTGCCGTCGCTTCAATCGCGCGATGGGCGCAATTAAAGGCCAAAAGAAACGCCCCCGTGTGCTCCCCATCCATGAGATTCGCCAGCGCCTCTACCGGCTCGTGGGTCTCTCCGAGTGCGAGGACGACCCCCTCTTCAATCGCGCAGTAGAAGTGGACACTTCCATCGTCGCCGATCGACCGAACGGAACGAATGTAGTCGCGGCCGTCGCAACGAAAAAGTAAGGGATGAAAAGCAGTTATGGCACGAAGTTCGCTGAGTGGTCTGCCGACAGCCTCCGCGTAGACCTCGGCAGCGCTTCGCCCATCGAAGGTAAGAACCGTGCGCCCTTTCGCCGCAGTGACGGCGAAGAGCTTCCCCGTCGATCGG
>DYPH01000132.1 GCA_020720045.1 Sorangium cellulosum
CAAGAAGATCGAAGCCTTCGAGACGGGCATCAAGGTCATCGACCTCCTCTGCCCCTTCACCCGCGGCGGTAAGATCGGCCTGTTCGGCGGCGCCGGCGTCGGCAAGACGGTGCTCCTGCAGGAGCTCATCCGCAACGCGGCCATCGAAAAGGGCGGCTTCTCGGTGTTCGCCGGCGTCGGCGAGCGCACCCGCGAAGGCAACGACCTCTGGAACGAGTTCCAGGAAGCCGACGTCATCGCGTGCGAGAAGGAAGCCGACGGCAAGCACATCAAGAAGGACGCGAACGGCCGCATCACGCTGGTGCCCGGCAAGTCGCAGTGCGTGCTGGTGTTCGGCCAGATGAACGAGCCGCCCGGCGCCCGCGCCCGCGTCGCGCTCTCGGGCCTGTCGATCGCCGAGTACTTCCGTGACGAAGAGAACCGCGACGTTCTGCTCTTCGTCGACAACGTGTTCCGCTTCACGCAGGCCGGCTCGGAAGTGTCCGCGCTGCTCGGCCGCATCCCCAGCGCCGTCGGTTACCAGCCGACGCTGTCCACCGAGATGGGCGCGCTGCAGGAGCGCATCACCTCGACGGTCAAGGGCTCGATCACCTCGGTGCAGGCCGTCTACGTGCCCGCCGACGACCTGACCGACCCGGCGCCCGCGACCACGTTCGCCCACCTCGACGGCACCATCGTGCTGAGCCGCGCGCTCACCGAGATCGGCATCTACCCGGCCGTCGACCCGCTCGACTCGACGTCGCGCATCCTCGACCCGTTGGTGGTCGGCGACGAGCACTACGGCGTCGCGCGCAAGGTGCAGTCGACGCTGCAGCGCTACAAGGAACTCCAGGACATCATCGCCATCCTCGGCATGGACGAGCTCTCGGAAGAGGACAAGCTCGTCGTCGCCCGCGCCCGCAAGATCCAGCGCTTCCTCTCCCAGCCCTTCTTCGTCGCCGCCCAGTTCACCGGCCTCGAAGGCAAGTACGTCTCCCTCAAGGATTCGCTCGCCGCCTTCGAAGAGATCCTCGCCGGCAAGCTCGACGAGCTCCCCGAGCAGGCGTTCTACCTCGTCGGAAACCTCGACGAAGTGAAGGCGAAGGCCGCCGACCTCCTCAAGAAGTGAGTGCAAGGCGCATGCATCCGGCCACCGATGACGGGGGGCGCGGGTGGGTGCGCCTCTTTTTTTTCGGGCCGCACCGCGGAAACCTAAGCGAACATTCGCGAAAGAGACGGATCGTACATGGACGGCAAGCTCCACCTCGAAATCGTGACGCCGAAAGGGCGCGCCCTCGTGGCGACCGCCGACGAAGTGACCGCCCCGAGCGTCAAGGGGGAATTTGGTGTGCTCCCGGGCCACCTCCCCCTCCTCGCCGCCTTGCAGACCGGCATTGTCACCTACCGCGTCGGTTCGGACACGAAGAAGTGCGCCGTCGCCCGCGGCTTTGTCGAAGCGGGCTCCGACAAGGTCATGCTCCTGACCGACGACTACGTCGACAAAGATGCTGTCGAGCCGGTCGAGGTCCGCAAGGATCTGATGGAGTGTGAGCAGCGCCTCGATGCACTTCAGGCCAAGGTGGACGGCGGCGTCGAGGAACAGGGGGAAGTTCGGGTACTTGCCGAGAAGATTCTGTGGCTTGCGACCCAGCTCGAACTTTACGGCGAGCCGCCGATCGCGACGCTCCGTCTTGTGGACGAAGCCAAGGAAGTCCTCGCGAAGGATGAGCCGATCGTCGCCGCGGAAGAGACGAAGGAAGCCGACGCGTGAATCGCTTCCTCTTTTGGGGCGCCGCTTCGGCCGCGCTCCTCGTTTCCGTTGCGGCGACCGTTCAGGGGCTCGACAGCTACAAGGTCGTCACGCCGCTCGCGTCCGCGTCGGCGAGCGCCTCGGCGGCCCCTTCGGCGACCGCCCCGGCATCGGCGTCCCCGCTCGACCTCGCCATCGCGTCGGCCGCAGCGACCCCTTCGGCGGCACCGGTCCCGGAAGTCGCGCCGGTACCGGCGGGGAATTCGGTCAACCTGGGGATCATCATGGTGACCTACCAGGGGGCCCAGAACGGCGTCGTCGGCGGTGCACCGCGCACGCGCAGCAAGGACGACGCGCTCGCCCTCGCAAAGAAGCTCGCCGAAGACGCGAAGACCAACTTCGGCGCCGCGGTGAGCCGAGGCGATTCGGGCAGCGACGCAAACTTGGGCCGCTTTCCGAAGGGGACCCTCGAGGCGAACGTGGAGGCGGTCGTCTTCGCGCTTCCGCCGGGCGGCATCAGCGAACCGATCGATACGCCCCGCGGCTACTGGGTCGCCAAGCGCCTCGAGTAACGAGCCGACTCCACGAATCGCTAGGAGAAGAAGTGCGCCAGACCGGCACGCTTCTTTTTCGTTTTGTTCGGTGGTGGCCGTAAGTTCGGCCCGTCGACGCCGATGGGAACTCATCTATGAAGCATGCAGCTCTCGGTTTGCTCCTCTCCACGGCTCTCGTCGGCGCCTGTGCCCAAACGCCGGCCCCGCCTCCGACTGCGCCGGCCGGCCCCGGAATCCAAGAGGGTGCCCTGCCCGTCGACCCGGCCCACCAGGATCACAGCGTCGCCTCTCCCGCCGTCGGCGAGGCCCCCCCGGTCGCGAAGAAGTCCCGCTTTGACAACACGCAAGCCGTAGCCGCTGCGTCCTGCAAGGGCTACGGCCGTCCGTTCTCGGCAGCCCACGGGGCCCGTCCGTTCGCGACCGCCAGCAAATTCGCTGGCGGAGGCGTCGCGAGAGACGGCGGGCCCACTTCCACAGGGGCCCCCGCCTTCAAGCGCACAGGTGACACCTGGATTTCTCAGGAAATTCGAGGGGGTGGCGGCTGCCCGAAGCGCGCGACGTTCACGCTCGCCTACACGCCGAAAACGGAAGCGGGAAAGACGGTGCTCGTCGCTCACGTCTGCGAGGACGTCGAGGCCGACCCCTGTGAAATGGCCTGGACCGGTACGATCTCCTTCGATCTCAGCAAGGAACTCGCGGCAAACCACGCGACCGACGTGACGTTCGTCGACCCGTGAGAGGAAGAGTCTCTAGGACTCTTTGAAAAGGTCTCGGGACCTCAATTCAAGAGAGACGGCTCCCGAGCGATTCTGAAAAGAGTCTCAAAAACGTTTACAAAACATACTTGAGACTCTTTTTCTTTCATAACCCATGAAACTAACAACCCATTACGTTCGTGATGGGGCCGGCGCGTAGAGGGACAGGCCCCGGTAGTTCTCGTCGACGCGCAGCGGCACTTTGAGGGACGGCAGGGCGCGCTGCTCGCAATCCATGCGCTCACACAGCCGACACGTCACGCCGACCGGCGTCACGAGCGCCGGGTTGTCGAGATCGATACCGTCCGAGTAGACCATCGCCCGCGCAAACTCGACTTTGCAGCCGAGGCCGATCGCCTGCATCGGCTGCTGGGAGTGATAGCCGCCCGAGTCCTTTTGAATCGTGCGTGCAATGCAGAAGAACGTGTCTCCATCGGCCATTCGTGAGAGCGCTACGCGGACCATATTTGGCGTTTGAAAAGCGCTGAATACGTTCCACCGTGGACAGGCACCCGAGTAGCGCGCAAAACGGATTCCGCTGCCGGAAAAGCGCTTTGAAATATTCCCTGCGACGTCGATGCGCAACATGTGAAAGGCTACCCCTTCCCGCCCCGGTCGGCGGAGGGTTGTCAGGCGATGGCAAACTTGCTCAAAGCCGACGCGAAAGCGGCGCCCGAGGACTTCGACGTCATATCGCTCGTCTTTTGCGGCCTTTAGGAAGGTCTCGTAGGGCATCAGCACGGCGCCAGCAAAGTAGTTGGCGAGGGCTACGCGCGCGAGCTTGCGGCTTTCCTCGGTGGTGAGGCCCGGCTCGTCGACGATGCGATCGAGGATCTTTGCGCAGGTAATCAGTGCAATTTGTGCCGAAAGCTGAAAGAGCCGTGAACGCGTCGCAAGTAGCTCAGACAGTGTAAGAATCTTGCGCTCGTCGTCGTAGCGGCGAAGGGTTCCTCGTTCTTGCCCCCAACGAGCAATCTGCACGGAGATTCCGTGCTCGGTTTCGAGGAAGCGCGTGAGACCGTGGTAGATATCCAGGTGGGTGATCTTGGCCTTCTTCCAGAGCGCCTCCGCCGCCTCCTCGAGCTCGGGCACGTAGTTCATCTTGCGCTGGAGGAAGTCGCTCACCTCCTCGCTCGGGAGCCCCGCCGCACGTGAGTTCCCGTGGTCGTCGCCAGACGCGACCCGCGACGAGAGCTCGTCGACCGCCTCTTGGGCGCCGTGAAAGGCCCGGTAGAGGCGTAGGACTTCGTGGGCGATCGTCGGCTGAACGGTTGCGAATTCACGAACTTCTGCGCTCGTCATCGTCGCATCTTCGAACAGGGGATCGGCAAACGCCTCGAGGAGTTCGCCGACAAGTCGCGCGTCCTCGTCGCTTCCGAAACTCGCAAGATCAACGTCCAGCACCTGGGCGAGCTTGATGAGGAGCGCCGAAGGCAGCGGCCGCTTATTGTTCTCGATGAGATTTAGGTAACTCGTGGAAATTCCTAATGCATCGGCAAGATCTGCTTGGCTAAGCTCCGCCCGGCGCCGGAGCCCACGGATTTTTGCACCGAACCGGGGAACTTCCTTCGGCGTGCGCCCGCGCGGGGCCGCCGCCGTCGCCCCATCAGGACGCTTGAATTCGGGCGCGGTCGCGGCGAGCGTGGCCGCCGCTCGTCGACCGGGAAGATTCCGCTGGATCGGAGGGTTCGTTGACATAATTTACATGTTTACACGACCACTATGACAAGCGCAAACATAGGTTTCTTCCTCATAACGCACCGCTTCTTGACCGCTTCGACAACATCCATCATTGTCACTCCACCTCGTCGCGGCTCTTGCGCCGCCGAAGGAAACTCCCGATGACCCTCGCTCTCCCCACCGGCGTCTCTGTCCTTGGTCCGCTCAAGCCGGGCTACGAAGCGATTTTGACGGAAGGCGCCCTCGCCTTCGTCGCGGCCCTGGAACGCCGTTTTGGCTCGCGCATCGATGAGCGCCTCGCGGCGCGCGTGGAGCGTCAGGCGCGTCTTGCCGCTGGCGAAACCTACCGGTTCCTTCCGGAGACCCAGGACGTCCGTGACGGCGCGTGGACGTGTGCCGCCGTCCCTGCCGACATCCAAGATCGCCGCGTCGAGATCACCGGCCCCGTCGACCGGAAGATGATCATCAACGCCCTGAATTCCGGGGCGAACGTCTTCATGGCCGACTTCGAAGACGCAACGGCGCCGACGTTCGCCAATCAGGTCGAGGGGCAGATTAACCTCCTCGACGCGAACCTGGGCACGGTCTCCCTCGAACAAAATGGGAAGAAGTATGCGCTGAGCGAGAAGCCGGCAATCCTCTTTGTCCGTCCTCGAGGCCTCCATCTCCCCGAGCGCCACGTCACCGTTGACGGAAAGACCGTTCACGGAAACCTGTTTGATTTTGGTCTCTATTTCTATCACAACGCGAAGGTTCGCTCGGAACGGAAGGCGCTCGGCGAGGGGGTCTATCTCTACCTCCCCAAGCTCGAGAGCCACCTTGAGGCACGAATCTGGAACGATATCTTCCTTTTTGCGGAAGAGACGTTGGGCCTCCCGGTGGGTACGGTGAAGGCGACGGTGCTCATCGAGACGCTGCCGGCCGCCTTCGAAATGAACGAAATTCTTCACGAGCTGAAAGATCACTCGGCGGGTCTCAACTGCGGCCGCTGGGACTACATCTTCAGCTTCATCAAGAAGCATGCGTCGGACAAGAACGCGATTCTCCCCGACCGCGGCACGATCACCATGGATCGAGGCTTCCTGCGGGCGTACTCGCAGCTCCTGATTCAAACGTGCCACAAGCGCGAAGTGCATGCGATGGGCGGAATGGCCGCGTTCATCCCGGTGAAGGGGAATGAAGCTGAGAACGACGCTGCGTTCGCCAAAGTCAAAGCCGACAAAGAGCGAGAAGCCAACGACGGCCACGACGGAACTTGGGTCGCCCATCCCGGTCTCGTGGCGACGGCAAAGGCGGTTTTTGACGCCAAAATGCCCGGCAAAAATCAACTCGCGAACAAACGCCTCGATGTCGCGGTCACCGCCGCCGACCTCCTCGCCATCCCCGATGGTCCGCGTACCGAGCCGGCCCTCCGGCACAACATCAAAGTCGGCATCCAGTACATCGAAGCGTGGCTCCGCGGCAACGGTTGCGTCCCCCTCTACAACTTGATGGAAGACGCCGCGACCGCGGAAATTTCGCGGGCGCAGGTCTGGCAATGGCTCACCTACGGCGTCGCCCTCGACGACGGCGAAAAGCTCACCGGTCAGCGTTTCCTGACGATGATCGGTGACACCATGGAGGAGGTCCGCCGGGAGCTCGGCGACGACCGCTTTGCCGCCGGACGCTTTCCGGAAGCGCGAGATCTCTTCGAGAAGCTCAGCACCGCTTCCACCTTTGAAGAATTCCTAACGGTCCCCGCCTACGCGAAGATCGTGACATTGTAGTAACCCGAACGACGAGCAGAAGGTGCACTGTTTTCGCTGCAATTCGTGACGAATTCAGTGTGCCTCTTGCAAAGTGACGACAGGAGAATTCCCATGAGCAATACCAACAACGCCGTCAACAACGCCGATTGGCTCGCCCAGCGCTTCGCCGGCATCACCCGCACCTACTCGAAGGCGGATGTCGAGCGGCTCCGCGGCTCCTATGCGGTGGCGCACACGATCGCCGACCTCGGCGCACGTCGTCTCTGGGAACTCATGAATTCGCGGGATTACGTCCACGCGCTCGGCGCCCTCACCGGCAACATGGCGGTCCAGCAGGTCCGCGCGGGGCTCGAGGCGATCTACCTCTCGGGCTGGCAAGTCGCCGCCGATGCGAATCTCTCCGGCGAAATGTACCCGGATCAGTCCCTCTATCCGGCCAACAGCGTCCCGTCGGTCGTGAAGAAGATCAACGCCGCGCTCCTCCGCGCCGACCAGATTGAAGCGGCCGAAGGCAAGGTCACCCGCAACTGGCTCGCGCCGATCATGGCCGACGCAGAAGCGGGCTTCGGCGGCCCCCTCAACGCCTACGAGCTGATGAAGGGGATGATTGAAGCGGGCGCCGCTGGCGTCCACTTCGAAGACCAGCTCGCTTCGGAGAAGAAGTGCGGCCACATGGGCGGCAAGGTTCTCATCCCGACGGGCCAGTTTATTCGCACGCTTACCGCCGCTCGTCTCGCCGCCGACGTCGCCGACGTGCCGACCGTTCTCGTCGCCCGCACCGACGCCGACAGCGCGAAGCTCCTCACGAGCGACATCGACGAGCGCGATGCGCCGTTCATCCTCCCCGGCGAGCGCACCGCCGAGGGCTTCTTCCGCATCAAGGCCGGCACGGAAACGGCGATTGCCCGCGGCCTCGCCTACGCCCCGTTTGCCGATGTGATCTGGTGCGAAACCTCCACGCCGGACCTCGCTCAGGCGAAGCAGTTCGCCGAGGGGATCCACAAGCAGTTCCCCGGCAAGCTCCTCGCCTACAACTGCTCGCCTTCCTTCAACTGGAAGAAGAACCTCGACGACGCCACCATCGCGAAATTCCAGCGGGAACTCGGGGCGATGGGCTACAAGTTCCAGTTCGTCACCCTCGCCGGCTTCCACTCCCTCAATTACGGGATGTTCGAGCTCGCGCGGAAGTACAAGACCGACGGAATGGCCGCCTACTCCATCCTCCAGCAGGCCGAATTCGCCTCGGAGAAGGACGGCTACACGGCGACGCGCCACCAGCGCGAAGTCGGCACCGGCTACTTCGATTCGGTGGCCCAGGTCATCAGCGGCGGCACCTCAGCGACGCTCGCCCTCAAGGAATCGACGGAAGAACACCAGTTCTGATCGTCGCCACCGCGTCCGTCCGCAAAGCGGGAGACGGCGCGGAGTTCGATGCCACCGCGTCCGTCCGCAAAGCGGGAGACGGCGCGGAGTTCGATGCCACCGCGTCGTACGAAAGACGAAAGCGAGGTCCCTCCACCGGGGACCTCGCTTCTTTCTTTTGCAGTCTTCAATGCCGGTAGGGGACGCCGACAATGGCCTCGATGTGGGAGGCGAGGTTGTCGAGACTGCGCTCGTAGCCGTAAAAAAGAGCAGTCTTGGGCGGTTCCCGGAGCAGCGAAAACGGAAAGCGGTATGGCACGGCGAAGAGCGCTGCGAGGTGGTTTCTTGGTTTGAAAACGTCGGCGTCGGTCTTGTGTTCGCTCGTCAAAATGAGCCGAGTTCCGCCAGCAACGGACTCCAAGCGGACCCGATCCAAAGCCACGTGACCGCGGGAAAGCCGCGCTTCGATCGCCAGGAGTTCTTCGGCGCGACAGGCGGTCACTGTGGCGTAAACGCGCGTTCCGTCACGGAAGGAAAAGTCGATGCCGGTTTCGGTGGCAATTGGGGCCCCACGGTCGGTGGTCGCCTCCTCCAACTCCTCAATCCAGCGGGAGAATTCGGCTACGGTAGTCAGGAACGACCAGACCACCGCCCGGGGCGCGCGGAGTGTCCGTTCGAGGTCGATGTGGAGGGTAGCCATCGGGACTCTTCGTTCCTCGAAACAAGTGCTTTTAAATGCCGCGAACTGAAAGTACTTTCCCGCGACTCATGGCAGACATCAAGAAGAAGGCCGGCCACACCATGCGGATCTTCGGAAGCGACATGCCGGTCGTTGGGGAGGACGAGAAGACGATGGTCGACGCGCGCCCGCGCCTCACCGACCTCGTTTCGCAAGAGGCCCCGGCGAAGCCGTCGGAGGGCGTCGGCCTTGAAGTGATCCTCGTGCAGGATCGCGTCGCCACGCGCGCCGCGGAGCGGACGACCTGGCGGGCGTTTGAAGTCTGGACGCGAAATCGCATTTACGGCCTCGATGCCGCCCTCGTTTGTTTCGAAGTGATTGAACGAAACACCGGCATCAAAGAGACCAAAAATCACTTGCTCGGTTTCCGGTTGGGCGGCGGACGGCACCGCGAAGGCGGCGCGGCGCGGTTCTCGTTCCCCTTCCCCGTCGTCGGGATGGACGCGATGTTCACCGATGGGAAGAAACATGCGTATACCTCCCGCGTCGAGCGCCTCGTCGCCCGCGTCCGCGAGCTCCGTACGCGCCTCGAAGACGAGATGCCGGCCTGGGAAGACATCACGATGAGCTCCCGCCACGGCCTTCCGAACAAGTGACGGTGCTCCGCGTGAATCGCCAAATTTCTTTAGGACTCATGGCCGTCGCACTCGCCGCGGCCGGTTGCAGTCGCGTTTCGGAGAGCTTCGAGGGCCGCCCGTCCGAGGCGGTTCCTGAACCGGCGCCGACGCGGGCCGCCTTGCAGGCCCCAGCGCCCAAAAACAAGGTCGTTTGGAAGACGCTCGCCGCGTCCAACGGGGACGTCACGAAGGCGATCGCCGAAGAGACGGCTGTTGCAAAGGCCCAGGGGCGCTCCGTCCTCGTGTACGTCGGTGCGACCTGGTGCGAGCCCTGCCAGCACTTTCACCACGCCATCGAGGCGGGGAAGTTCGATGCAGTCTTTGGCGACGTCACCTTCCTCGCCTTTGACATTGACGAGTCCCGAAGCGCACTTTTCGCCGCCGATTATCGCTCAACCTACATCCCGCTCTTTGCCGTTCCCGACGCAAATGGCCGCGCGACTCACCGTCGTTCGGAAGGCGGAATCAAAGGCGAAGGGGCCGCCGACGACCTCGCGCAAAAGTTGAAGACGTTGCTCGGCAAGTCGTGAGGCCGCGGCAAGCGCGATCGTAGCGCGAGTCAGCGAAGCGAGAAAAATCTTCGAATTCGTTCTAGAATCTGCGCTTGCGTCTCTTTGACGGGGCGCACCGACTCCGGCGCTTCGCTCGCGAGCCGGTCGTAGGCGATCTGGCGTTCGGCGAGGATCTCCGAAAGACTCTCGGCGACCGAGGGGGTCTTATCGAGGATTTCTTGAAAGGCGTCTTGGCCAATGACGACGACCTCGCAGTCGGTCACTGCCCGGACGGTCGCCATGCGCGGCTCGCCGGTGATGGCGCCGCGCTCGCCGAAGACGGCCCCTTCTTTTAGGCGCGCGAGTTCGATTTGAGACGACCCGCTCGTCGCGGTGAGGACGACTTCGCCGCGCTCCACCACGTAGAGTTCCCGGGCGAACTCCCCCTGGCGCATGATGAGTTCGCCGGCGCCGTACATCCGCAGCTTGGCCGCCTGGGCGAGGCGGCGCTGGTCGTCGGCGGAGATGGCTGCAAAAAAGTCGATTCGTGCGAGCGCATGCGCGCGACGCTGGACGCGTGTGTCCTCCTCTTTCGCGCGAGAGGCTTCGGTGACTTCTTGAAGAAACACGGAGCGGCGCGTGGTCGGTAGATCGATGCCAAAACGCCGAAATGCATACCAAATTCGGTCACGCACTTCGCCATCGACACGATCGCGGGCGTCAAAGCGGTCGCTGAAGAAGCGAACCCAATACTCGACGCCGTTGTCGGGGACGAACTGGTTGGTGACGACCGATGGCGCCGGCTCCTTGGCGACCCCGAAGCTCCCTTCGATCGCGCCAAGAATCGCCGCGTGGACTTCGTGAGGGGGGACCTCGGCCGGCGCATAGACGTAGACGGAGCGGCGCGACGTTGACGAAGGCTTCGTAAAATTCCGAATCGGCGCCTTTGCCAGCGCGCCGTTTGGCACAATGACCTCGACCAGATCGAGAGTGAGAACCTTCGTCGCACGCCAATTGACTTCGAGGACCCTGCCGATATTCTTGGAATCCGCGTCGAACTGGATCCAGTCGCCGACGTCGAAGGGGCGCTGCAACTGAATCGCCAGCCCCGCAAAGAGATTCCCAAGTGTGTCCTGGAGGGAAAGACCGATGACTGCGGTAAAAAGTGCCGACGTCGTGAGGAGGCTCCCCGGCGCAATGCCGACAGCGGGGAGCGCGAAGAGGAGGACACTCAGGTAGACGACAACCTGCGTAAGATCTCGAATGATCTTCGGAATGGGGCGCACAAGCCGCCGCCCAAAGACGACGTCGACAACGAGGAGCACGCCGCTCCGCCCGATCGATGCGAGGATAAATAGAAGCGCAAGAAAGTGGGCCACACGCGTCGAATCAACATCGAGAATCGACGCTTTTGAAACGAGATAGACGACGCCATGCAGGGCGAGAAGGATGACCGGCTGCCGGACGGACCTGCGGGCACGCGCAGGGAGCAGCAAACCGAGGATGACGATCAGGCCGACGGCGATCGCCAGACCAAGGGCCTCGGTATTTCCGAAGTCCCCTTTGAACGAATTTCGAAACTCGTGCGCCATGGCGTCCCCTCCCCACTTCGTGCGAAACAGGCCCGCACGCGCGCGAACCTATCACGCCCGAAGCGGCATCGTGTGCCGAAATTGCCCCTTTCCTCAGACCGGAAAAGCGCCCCTTGAAACGCGGGAAGAATTCGCGTTGATTCCCCCTCCGTGCCCAACGCCTACATTTCCGGAACCGGTTCCTTCGTCCCCCCTAACGTCGTCACTAACGACGAACTCCGCGAAAAATATGGGATCGACACGACGAACGAGTGGATCGTCAAGCGCACCGGTATCGAGGCTCGGCGCTTCTCGGAGCGGGGAATCGCCACCAGTGATCTCGGCCTAGAAGCGGCAAAGAAGGCGATCGCAAACGCCAAGATTGAGCCGCATGATCTCGATTTGATCATCTTCGCGACGCTATCGCCCGATCATGCATTTCCCGGGTCCGGCGTCTATCTTCAGCAGAAACTGGGATTGTGCGACGGGCCCAACGCCAAGTTCGTCCCTGCCCTCGACGTCCGGAACCAGTGCTCCGGGTTCCTCTATTCGCTGGCGACGGCGACGTCGTTCGTGAAGTCCGGTGCCGCGAAACATGTGCTCGTCGTCGGCGCGGAAACGCACTCGGCAGCCCTCGATTTGACGACGCGCGGGCGCGGGATCGCCGCGCTCTTTGGCGATGGGGCCGGGGCGGTCGTCGTCTCGGCGACCGAAGAAGATCGCGGTATTCGCAGCTTTAAGCTCGGCGCCGACGGCCGCCACGCCGACGCCCTGGCTCAGCGCGTTTGGGACATTAAGAAACGCCCGTTTATCGACGTCGATGAGAACGGAAATGGCCTCGTCCCCGCGAGCGATCTCTGGGCGAACATGGACGGTAAGCTCGTCTTCAAGAATGCCGTCGAGCGGATGACGACGGTCCTGATGGAGACGCTCCTCGCCCAAGGTTGGACGGGGAACGACATCGACCTGTTCTTGTTCCACCAGGCAAACCTGCGGATCAATCAGTACATCGCCGACATGCTCGCCATCCCGCCGGAGAAGACGATTCACAATATCCAGCGGTACGGCAACACGACCGCGGCGACGATTCCGCTCCTTCTCGACGAAGCCAATCAGACCGGTCGCTTGACGCCGGGGACGAAGGTCGCCCTCGTCGCCTTCGGTTCCGGCTTCACCTGGGGCTCCTGCCTCCTGGAATGGTGAGCACGCAGAGGTTCATGCTCTTGAGTAATTACGCGAGGTAGCGTTGGAGGCGTCGCTGGGCGTCGCCGTCGAGATTCTCGAAGGCGAGGCCGATCGCGCGCCCTTGCCGATCGATGGGGCGGCGCCCGTGGACCATGCGCGCCACGGTCGCCTCGGCGGCCACGATCCCTTCGCCGGGCAGGAGGATCGACACAAAGACCTCCTCGCCCGTCAGCAGTTTCGCGTTGGATTTCACGCGCATGCCGTGTTCCGACAGATCGAGCGTCCCCGAAGTTGCGACCGCCTGGAAGTCCCGCTGGCGGACGACTTCGCAGGGGATCGAGACGGCGCGGCGTTCACGGAGGCGGCGGTGCTTCATGGAACCGAAGCCTACGAAGTCGCGATCGGAATGCGCAAAAAAGCGGTCGACCGCGGCTAGCCGGCTCCGGTAGCCTCGCCGCCATGGCCATCGAAATTGAAGGAGTTCTCCCCGCAGGACTGACGACCGAATACCTCGTGAACCACGGCGCTCCCCAGAGCGAGGCTTCGCCCTCGATCATGCTTACGCGGCACGAGACCGACGGCGTCCTCGAACTGGCGCATTTGACGACCGCCGTCGACGACCAGTTCACCGCGGAAGAGACCCGTGCATTTGCGACGTTGATCACGCGGCTGCTCGGCGAGAAAGCTTCCGTGGAAGCGGTCGTCCGCGAGCTCGAGAAACGGCGGACGGAAGAGGGACTTGAAGGGCGACTCGCCGGTGCCGTCAAGAAGCTCGCACGTCGAGAAGCAGCGGAACTCGCTTACAAAATCTCGTTTGCCCTCTCGATGGTCGACCTCGCCACCGACGACGACGAGGCCGATTTTGACGCCGGCGTCGTCGCCGCACTCGGCATCGGCGAGGAGCGGGCCCAAGAGCTCGCCAATGAGGTATTTGAGGCGCTCTCGCCGGAAGAGTGAGCGCTCGCGCGCCGCGGTCTCAATCGTGGTGGTCGACGTCGCCCGGCACGGTCACCCAACGGTGCTTCCGCGCTTCGTAGATCGAGTAGGTGGGGGGCGGGAACGTCGGCTCGGCAAAGACGCCGACCGGTACGGCAACGAAGCCGGGCATGCGGTCGACCTCCAAGCAGATTGTCGTCCCGCAGACCGGGCAAAAGCGGAAGGCGATCGCCCCTCCCGAGTCTCCGCCCGGCGCGACGCCGGATCGGAGAACGCTTTTGCTCGTCGTTGCCCTGCTGCCGTTCGGCGGGTGCGCGCTACTCCTTGGCAATGACGGCGATTTTTCACCGTCCCCTGCGGCCAGCGCGCCGCCTGCCTGCCCCAGGGGACGACGGGAAAGCTGTGCCCCACCGCGTTCACGTGCGCGAACGGGGACTGCGTCGACTGCCGCCCGGAAAACACCACCTGCGGCGACTCGCTCCCCGACGGCTGCAGCAACGGGTCGAGCCGCGGGACGAAGTGTTCGTCGGGGGGGACCTGCTGCACCAGCGGCTCAAACCGCGGAAGCTGCCGCAACGGCTGCTGATTCACGCGGGGCGATCCCGAAATCTTCGGCGGTTTTTCTTGGGTTTCCGGCGAAATGCAAAGGTCGTTCTGGGCAAGGCAGGTGCCGGGGGACTAGGCTCTCGCGCCGCATGCGGATCCTCGTCCTTTCGCGCAATATTCACCTCTACTCGACGAGTCGCATCGTCCTCGCTGCGCGGGCGCGTGGCCATGAGGTGACCGTCGTTGATCCGCTGGAATTTCAGCTTGTTCTCTCGAAGGGGCGCCCGTCGCTCATGCTCGGGAATGGGCCGATCCCTGAGGTCGATCTCGTCATCCCGCGCATCGGCGCCAGCATCACGAACTACGGGCTCGCCGTCGTTCGCCAGTTTGATTTGATGGGCATCCCGGTCCTCAACAACGCGGTCGCCATCGCCCGATCCCGCGACAAACTCCGCGCGATGCAGCTGTTGACCCGGCGGGACGTCGACGTGCCGCGGACCGTCTGCGCGAAGTCGCCGGCCGGCCTCACGAGCGCGCTGAGCTTCGTCGGCGGCACTCCGGCGATCGTGAAGCTCCAGCAGGGGGCTCAGGGGATCGGCACGATGATCGCCGAGACGCCGCAGGCGCTCACCTCGCTCCTGGAGACGCTCTGGGCGATGGGCCAGGACATCATCCTCCAGGAGTACATTTCCGAGTCGAAAGGGCGCGATATTCGGGCGTTTGTCGTCGGCGGGAAGGTCATCGCGTCGATGCGTCGCCAGGCGAAGGCGGGCGAATTCCGGTCGAACCTCCACCGGGGCGGCGAAGGGGTCGCCGTCGGCCTCGACCGCGAGTACGCGCGGACGGCGGTCCTCGCGGCGAAGATCATGGGGCTCGACGTCTGCGGCGTCGACATGCTCGAGGGGCGCGACGGCCCGAAAGTGCTCGAAATCAATAGCTCCCCCGGCCTCGAAGGGATCGAGCGGACGAGCGGCGTCGACGTCGCGACCGCCCTCATCAAGCACGGTGAGAAGCTCTTCGCGGCCCGCACGATGCGCGGCGCCCTCTCGCCGGACTCGGAGGTCTCTACCGATCGCGTCCCGCTGGAGCCGGTCCCGAACCCGCGCAAGCGGGCCCCGTCGCGTGCGCCTACGGCGGCGAAAACCGCTGCAAAGACCGCCGTAAAGACGGTGACGGCGAAGAAGACGGCGGCGAAAGCGGCGCCCAAGACGGCAACCAAAACCGCGCCGAAGACCGTGGCAAAGGCGCCTGCCAAGACGGCGGCGAAAACGGCCGTAAAGACGGCTGCCAAGACGGCGCGAAAAACGGCAAAGACCGCGTAACCGATGGATTTCGCGAATCATCTTCGCCGGTCGACGAGCGCGGACGGTGCCGTCGTCACCCTGACCGTCGATCGCCCGGAAAAGAAGAACGCCCTCACGCGGGCGACCCTCGCCGCGATCGCGGAAGCGGCGTACGACCTCGCGAACGACGATCGCGTCGCCGCGGTGATCCTCGCCGGCGCCCCGTGCGGCACCTTCCTCGCAGGCGCCGACATCGACGAGAGCCTCCAGATGCGTACCCGCGAAGAGGCCCGTGCTTTCGCGGAGTTAGGCTATGCCGCCGCGGCCGCGCTCGCCGCCCTCCCCGCCCCGGTGATCGTTGCGATGACCGGCGATTCCTTCGGCGGCGGCCTTGAGCTCCCCCTCGCCGGCGACGTGCGCATCCTCGCGACCGGCGCCCGGGTCGCCTTCGTCCACGCGCGGATGGGGCTCACCACCTCTTGGGGCACGGCGGCGCGGCTCCCGGCGCTCGTCGGCCCGAGCGTCGCCCGAAGTCTTCTGTTTTCTTCAAAAATGCTCAGTGCCGAGGAGGCGCTCCGCGTCGGCCTTGTGACCGAGCTCGCCGACGACGCGACCGCCGCCGCCGAAGCGCTCGCGCAGGCGATCGCCCGGGGGAACCGGGCGGCGATCGTTGCTCAGAAGCGCCTGTTTTCGCTCCACGATCGGGGGCCAACCGCCGCCGCCATCGACGCCGCCGAGCGCGACGCCTTCGTGGACGCCTGGTGCGCCGATGCCCACTGGGCCGCCGTCGACCGGTTTTTCGCCAGCAAAAGCGACAGTGCGTCCGCCCGGAACCGCCGGAGGCGGTGAGGAAACGGCGCGCAGAACTGTGTAGCTGCGCGTCCGCCCGGAACCGCCGGAGGCGGTGAGGAAACGGCGCGCAGAACTGTGTAG
>DYPH01000261.1 GCA_020720045.1 Sorangium cellulosum
CCAGGGCCCGGAGAAGAAGGGCCGAGTTCACGGGTTCTCGTCGATCCGGGGGAGACGATTCTGGAGACCGGATCGAAGCGTTTCGACGAGCACCAGCGTCTCTTGGAGCCAGCCGAGGCGCTCAATCGGCGTCATGGCGAGCATCGCGTCGACGAGTGTCAGGTCGACGCCGCTTTCGTCGAACGGGCAACCGGTCCCCGTGTAGACGGGAGTCCCGTCGGGAAGGTCGTGGCGCTCGGGAAGATTCACGGGAGGGTACCTGGAAAAAGCGTAGCACCAGGGCTGCGGACCGGTGGATCGTCGAGCTGGCGATGACGAAGCTCGTGGAAGCCGTTGGAGACACGGCTTCGTGAATCCGGAAGGAGTTCCAGGTCGGGCCGTCGGACGGAACCAGATCGAGCCGGGGCCACCTCCTTCTTCGGTCTCCTCGGAAATCGGGGAATCGCGGGGGGAATCGCGGGGTCAGTTTCGTTTTCCGTTCAATCCGTAGGGCCGCTTTTCGTGATCTACGGGACCTAGCCCTACTTTCGCATCGAAGCGGTGTGGAAGTGCCTTCAAGCCGCTGCCTCAGGCCGCGGCGGCTCGACTAGCCATACATGAAAGAAGTGTTGGAAACCACCGGCCGAGCTCGAAAGTCACGACGGCGTCTTTTTGCTCAGCTGTCAGGTCGGGGGCCAGCATCACCGTGGGCCGACGGCCTCGCCCGCCCGTCGTCGTCCGCACCAGGGTCGCTTCGATCTCCGAGAGATTCCGCATCATCGATAGGGCAGAGGCCTTCGTCCCCAGCGCGATCTTCGCGAGGCTCACAAGCGTGAGCCCGAGGACGGTCGCGAACGTGTGAAGCCGCAGCGAAGAGTCCGCCCTCTGGAAAGACGGCCCCCATGGAACGAGCCCTCCTTTCTTGGCTCGACGAAACAGCTCTTCGACGTTCCACTGGCCTCGGAAGGCATGCACGATCCTGCCCGTGCTCCAGATGTGCCGATCCGTGCACAGCACCCGTCGCCCGAGGCGAGTCGTTTCGAGCTGGCGGCGCAGCTGGGCGTCTACGTGCCAGCTCAACGTGGGTGCCTTCTCGGCCCCACCGATATGCCAGACGACGAAGCGCGAGAGGTTCTCGCGGGCGAGCGCCTTCCGCGTCCTACGCTCCAGCTCGGTCCGCGAGACCCGACCGGAAGGCGCGAGCTGCTCCAGCTTTCGCAGCTGTGTCCTGGCTTTCCGCAAAGCGGCAGCGATACCACGCTTCTGGCCCTTCAACAGCTCCTCGCTCTCGACGACGACCAGCGTCCGGTCCAGTTCCCCGACCTTGGTCCGCATCCTCGCCGCGCGCACGTCACCGAGCTTGCCGCCGAGTCGTTTCATCGCTCCTCGGCCGGCGGCCATCTCCAGCGCCTTCTCGGCCGCGCCGTGCCCCAGCGGCAGGGAGATCAGGCTGTAGTAGCCGGCGACGTCAAGGTCCAGCTCGAGCTGGGGACTCCAGAACCCGCCATCTCGCACCAGGGTCCTCTGCGCTGGCGTCTTACGCCCCTCTCCGGCGTCCAGGGCATCATGCAGCTCGCCAAGGCCTTTCAGACACGCGGCCAGCACCCCCTGATCCGACCCATTGCCCGCGTACGTGCGGTAGAGCAAGGGTACGTGGCCTGTCTCGCTTGCCAGCAGCCCGAGCCCGACGACCCGCAGGTCGCCACGCTTGCTCTTGGCATGCCCCCGCCGAGCCAGTTCGCCCGCGGTCGTCGTCGCGATGTGGGTATCGAAGTTAGTGGTGTCGAACGCCAGGACGTTCGCTGACAACTCGAACCGAGCTACGGCCGCCTTGGCGATCGCCAGCTGCACCTGCTCGAGCTGCAGATCGCTCACGCGCACGGCGGCGCGATGGAACGCCTGACCGCTGAACGTCTTAGATGGCAGGCACGATACCCGCGCCACGCTGCTGTCCAGGAACTCGGCCAGGTCGCGCTTCGACCCGGGGGCACACGCGCGCTGGATAGCCACCGCCAACGTCAACTCCCCGATTGAGGGGCCGGTCTTGGAGCCGGCACCGGCGCACGCCTGGTCGATCAGTGCCACGATGTCCAGCTGCTCGGCGACCCAGACCAGTGCTCCGACATCGCCCACGGCACGTCTGCCGACGGTACGGGTGGCGCCGAGATCAGCGACGGGCGGAGGGGCCGCCGGACCCAGCACCGTCTGGCGTGCATCTGACCGGCCCAGGACGGGATCCCAGACAGATTGGGCCGCGATGCGATAGCGATGGCCATTGATCTCGCGCTCGAAGATGTGCATATTCTTTCATGTAGTCTACTCCCTTTCCTCGAGACAAGAAGAACCCGCACCAACAGCGCTCCCGTGGCCCATTTCCGATCCGTGCGACCGTCGATTCTGCGAAAGTAGGGCTAGAAGAGCCTGCCGCCGAAGGCCACGACGAAACCGGAGAAAACGACCGAGACCATCGTCATCAGCTTGATGAGGATGTTCAGGGACGGTCCGGTGGTGTCCTTGAAGGGGTCGCCGATGGTGTCGCAGGCGACTCCGGCCTTGTGGGCGTCGGACCCCTTGCCGCCGTAGTTCCCGCGCTCGATGTGCTTCTTGGCGTTGTCCCACGCGCCGCCGGCGTTGTTCAGCATGATCGCGAGGACGTAGCCGCAGGAGAGGCTGCCGACGAGGAGGCCCATGACGCCGGCGACGCCGAAGA
>DYPH01000133.1 GCA_020720045.1 Sorangium cellulosum
TGGGTTCGCTTCGCCGGGTACAGGCTCAGCTTTAACTGAGAGCGGTCTAGCGCGGGCGTTCCCACCTACGACGACGACGCGTTCACGACTCAGCACGCCACGGGTCTGTCGGGGCGCGAATGCGGCTTCAGAGCCGGCGTGTCGCGGCTCAAGCTCGCTGTGACCTTGGCCTGGCGTTCCACGGGGATTGACGTCCGCCCGCGAGTGCCCAGCTTTGTCGCCGCGCGATGCGCGAGAAAGGCAATTAATGAACATGAATTACGTGGTTTTACGATACGGAACTAGAACGAAGGAGTCCCGCTGGGTGGCTGGGCATTTACTTGGTTTTCAATTTGGGAGAGCAATGGTCGAAGTTCCAGGAAGGATAATTCTCGTTGACCCAAACGATTTGCCGGAACGAATGGGGAAGAAAGCGGCATTTGCTCTTGCCAAGAGGTGAAACGAATTTGCTTTTTTCCTCTAAGAAAAAAGGGCGCCGGGATTTTCCCGACGCCCTTTGGCGTGCACCACTGAAACGGAGCCGTCAGTCGAACTCGCTCAGCTCCATCTTGAGCTGCACGCCGTTCTCGCTCACGGTCCGTACCGTCTTTGCGTCGAAACCGTCGGGCTTGATGGCCTCGATGTCGACGCGAATTCGAACTTGCGCGCCGTAGACCGCCGTCAAATGCGCGATGACGTTCTTGGCGATTTCCGCGAAGTGACCGATGGGATCGGGGGCGTCGATGTCGATGGCGCCGACGTACTTGATCTTCGGTCGCGGCGGCGCCGACTTAGACCGCGTGGAGGCCGGGCCGCGCTCTTCAACGGACGCGTTATCCCGACTCGGGACGGCGGACGTCTGCGTTCCCGCTGCTTGCGGGACCTGCCGCGTTGCCGCAGCAAGTTCCGCCGCGGCCTGCCGCTCCTCGAGGATCGCCTCCGCCCCGCTCGACCGCAGCAAAAGCGCCGTTGCGTCGGCGGTCGCCGTCGGCATGTTTCCGTAGGTGAGCCCTTGGAAGCCGTTCGCGTCCTCGTTTGCCGCAAAAGCGAACTCGCGGGCGACCACGCCCTCGCGAATGGTGGCGAGGAGCGTGTCGACGTTTGCGAGACGTTCTAAATAGATGAACCGACACGAGTCCCGCCAGAAGCGGTCGACGCCGACGGTGCCGCGCTCCCGGAAAAACCAGCGCTCCAGCGTCACCTTGAGGTGCGTAGCCGCCCACGTCCCGACGATCCACACACGGTCCCGGATTACACGGTCGATCGCCGCTTCGTAGCTCGTGCCCGCGAGCGCGAGAGCGTCGTCTTCCCACTCGATCGGCAGCGGCGTTCCCTCTTCGCTCACGTCCTGGCGGGGGGCGAGGAGGAGTCGGTAGGCTTCCCGTATGGCACCATCGAGGCGCGCGCTCGCTTCCGTGAGGCTTCGCTGCGCCTCTTTTCGAAGGTGCTCATCGAGGTTGAGCTGAGCCTGCTCCGCGACGATCGACCTCCACGCGAGGAACCTTCGGCATTGGTCAAGGAGCATCGCGCGGGAGGTGGCGTCGGCCGCGAGGAACAGAACGCGGTTCCGGTAATCGCGGGGACGCTCCCCGCTGTTTTCGAGGATGCGGCTCGCCTCGCCGATCGCGCTGCTGTTTTCGTCCCGGCGCTTGTGGGGGAAGTCGGGCCCCAGAACAACCAATCGGAGGTCTACTTTGTCGGGGATTTCCTTGTGCGCTTTGAAGACGTGAACGTTCGCGAACCACTTCGACTTCACGTCTTTTTGGAGGCGCGCTTCAACTTCCGGGTGAATGTCCAGTACGTCGTCGTACCGGAGCATTCGGTCTTCCATTTCGCGCCGCAAGTTGGGGCGAAGGTCAAACCAGAAGCGATCGTTTCCCGAGTAAAGGTAATGGAGCCGGTCGGTGAGCCGGCGGAGCGCATCGTCGTACTTTCCCGGCGATTGCCCCGGTTCGGTGCATCCAAGGCGGATCCGTTCGACGCCGATCCCGCGGACGCTCTGCGCGCCGACCGACGGCGCACTCGCGAGGAAGATGGTTCGTGCCGCACGGCGGCACGCTTCGATGCTCCCGAGGGCGGCGACTTCGCTGTCGATACGCCGCGGCTGCGCGTTTGGGCCGTCGACGTCCTTGTCGACGATCGGTTCCCAGCCAGCCGCCAGGTACTTCACGAGCTCGTTCCGGACGGTGATGTCATCGAGGGGGATCGACGCCGGCAAGATGAGGAGGTCCTTGTTCCCCGACCGCCAGAGCGAGTGCACCAGGCGCGCCATGAGCCGGAGGACGCCGCGGGTCCGCTGAAAGCTCGGCAGCGTCGACCAATCTTCGTACAAGCGCTCAAAGACTTCCGGATGGATCGGATAGCTCGCGCGCATGCGAGCGGCGTAACGGGCGTCGCGCGCTTCGCTGGGAAACGTGGCGTCTTTCGTCGCGTAAAGGTCCTGAAACGCACGAACGACGGCGTCGACCGCCTCGGCGTCCGTCGTCCGTGTGAACAGTCGCCGGCGGACGATCTCGAAGGCTTCGTCGGTCGCGACCGGCTTCCAGACCGCCTCGATGCGCCCGAAGATCTTCTGGACGGCGGAAAGCGCGAGGCTCGCGCTCGCGTCTCCGACTTCGACGTCGCTCTCGGGCAACGAGGCGAGCACCATGCAGTTCTCCGTGCCCGCAGCCGCCTCGGTCAGCGCTTGGAGAAAAGAGAGGTTCGAGTTGTAGCTTCCGCCGACGTAGCTCCGGTTGGGGGCGAACTGACGCAAGTAGGCAACGACTTCATCGAGCAAGATGACGCAGGGGCCACAAAGGGCGAAGAGCTGCTTGAGGACGTCTTTTCCTGGGGAAGTCCCCTCCTCATCCGAGCGCGCCACCAGCGCGTAGCCATCGTCCCCCGCGAGCTGCCACGCAAGCTCGCCCCAGAGCGTCCGCGCCTCGATCGCGCCATGCTTTTTCGCCTCCGAGGGGGCCAGCGCATTCCCATCGAGGACGGCCACCTTCGCCGGCACCAGCTCGGGGACCGCCGCCTTATCAAGGAGCGCAGAGACGCCGAACATCGACGACGCCGGGACCTGGGCGCGCGCCACATGGAGGACAGCGAGCATCGTGTGCGTCTTACCGCCACCAAACGCCGTTTGGAGCTGAACCACCGGGTCGCCGCCGCGGTTCCCAAGGCGTTTTACAACGCTCTGGAGCAGGAGACTCATCCCCTCGGTGATGACGGTGCGCTCAAAGAACTGCACCGGGTCCTGGTACTCGGCCGGCGCGACGCCGAGGACGACCTTGGTCAGGTCGGCGGCAAACGACGCTTCTTGGAAATGCCCATCGAGGACATCTTGGTGGGGACTGACAACTTCACGCCAGGGCTTCAAAACCATTTCGACACCTTTTCAAACGAGACGACGCAAGCGGCTCTGGGACCAAAACAAACTACGGCAATCGCGCGAGCAACTTTTCCGCAAAAGCTCGGTAGTCGGCAGACGCTTCTCGTGCAGCGGTGCTGTGCGCACCGAGCGCCCCGTCCGCCGCACGAAGGTGAAAGATCGGCTTCCGGGCATCCTGAGCGAGTGGGACCAAGCTCTGGTAGTCCTTAAACATCGCCAGGCACTCGGAGTCCGAGGCAATGGTCTCATTGACGCCTTTGGTGCCGAGCAAATGTTCGTGGTATTCGGCAGGCACACGTGCCAGCCAGCGCGTGAACGCCTGAACCAGACGACCGAACCGTACTTTCTGCCGTTGGAGCACGTATCCAATCGGCTTCATCGCCCCCGCGGGCAATTCGATCCCTGGGGAAGCGCCCGACGTCTTGGCGTAGTTGGTGAGCCGATTTTCCCAGCCTTTTCGCCAGCTTGTGAGCGTCGGACCAAGATTTCTCAAGCCTTGAATCGAGAAGAGATCCCCTGCGAGGGGGACAACAATCGCATCCGATGCTACCAGGGCTGCCCGATTGATGGCACCAAGGTTCGGTCCCACATCGAACAGGATAATGTCTATTTTGAGGCGCGTAGCGACGTCCTGCGCCATCTTTGAAAACATGCGCATCCCCCGAAAACTGCGGGTCTGATCTTGGTCGGGATTGCTGGTCTTAATCCAGCACTCAACGAGGGTATCCTCTTCGCCGGCCAGCCGCAGATCGCCGGCGAGGAGAAAGAGTCCGGCGTCGATCAAAATCGGCTCGGGCGCCTGCACGTCCTGGTTGTCGCGAAACTCTCGAACGCCTTGAAAAATGGTTCGTATCCCAGGCTGGTCCCCCCAAAGCTCTTCCAGCTTGTCTTCAGGGAGGAAGGCAGATGTCAAGTTTGCCTGGGGGTCGAGATCGACGGCGAGGACCCGTTTCCCCATATCGTGGAGAATCCACGCCGTGTGGTACACAAGGCTGGTTTTGCCGACGCCCCCTTTGTTATTGAAAAATGTAACGATCGGCGTCATGAGCGTGCCTTAATCTTCGCCAAGACGAAGTTTGGTTGGATTTCCCACACGATTTCCCCGTTCCCATTGTCCACCAATCGCTTGTTCGCCGTCGCGATCCCGACGCCGAAGCGCTGCACGAAACCGAGCGTCTTCATCGCCTCCGCGATCGATGGGTTCCGATAGTCGGTCACACCGGGGCGCCCAAAGTCTTCCGCGGTGACGATGCCGTACGGCCCTCCGGGGCTCAGAATCTCGATGCGATCGTCAAACCAGGTTACGCGCACCGGCGTGTTCGTCCCGTTGTAGTTCCGGTGCATAACCGCGTTCCGCACGATCTGCTCGACTGCCTCGCGGGGATAGTTTGGAGCACGGAGTTCGCGGCTCTCAGTAGTGAGGTCTACGCCGACGTGAATGTGCGCCTTTAGCTTGTTGTCGAGGGCGGTCAGCATTTGGGCCAGCGGCCCGTCAATCACCGCCTCGTCGCGGATCGGGTCGAAAAGCCCCGTTCCCTCAATCCGGAGGAACTGGACGTAGGCGCCCGGAAGGAAGTCGCGAACCCGGGGGGCCAACACGAGGAGGCCAACCGCGGTGGGTGCCCAGCCGGCCCCCGACGGCCCGACCAACCGAAGGGCACGAAGCTTCTCCTCGTAGCTTCGACCGTTCGCCTCAATCACGTCCGCCGGAAATGCCTGCGGAAGGTAATCCTCCTCAAAAAGGCGCTTTGAAAGATCGCCGAGAGTTGCGCTCGGAAAGGGGTGCAGGTCGAAGGGGAGATCGCGGCTACGCCGGCGCTCTGCAAGGATCTGCTCCTCCTGGGCCGACGCGGTCCGTCGACTCGGACCGACGCGGATCCAGGGGACGCCTTTGAAACGGACCGGAGGGGCGGCGGCCGGCTGCACCGTCACGACCGCGTACTCGTGACCCGCCAGCCTCCGCTTCTCGACGGTAAGCGCGGGAATAGGAAGCGTATTCCCATCCCCGCGCTTTGCGGCAAGCGTCCGCAGGAGCTCGTCGTCAATCACCGTGCCGCTCGGCCCCCCCTTGTCGTTTTCGCCGACGAAGAGCACGCCCGGCTTCGCGTGCCCAGGCATGTCGTTCGCAAAGGCGCAAATCGCTTGGCAAATCTTGTCGCCGTCCGTTGCAGACGCCTTTCGTTCCACGCGGTCGGATTCAAGATTGCGGAGAAGTTCGAGCAGTTCGTCGTCGGTGAGGGTCACGAAACACCTCCAAGTCGCTGCTGGGTCCCCACGTGGCCGATCTCTCGGCTCGCTTCCACGATGGCCGGCCAGCTCGTCACGAGCTCGTTGTAGGCACGCGCGTCTTCCGCCCGCTTTTGGCGCTCGCAGAGCGTGTAGAGCCGGTAGGCAAGCGCGCGGGCCCCCTCCGCCTTGTCGGGCATTCGCGCGAGGAGAATACCGGCGGCGCGCTCGCTCTCGCCGAGGGCCCGGCAGAGCTGGTGGCACGCTTCCCAGACCGGCACCCGGGTGTCGGTCCGCGGGTCCCAGTTCGACGGGTACTCCTTGACGCGGAGGAGGCGGACTTTCCCCTTCCCGCCGACGGCGACCCCCGCTTCGACGACGCCGTCGACGGCCGTCGACTTCGCGCGCGCGAGGACGTCGGCTTCGCCGAAGGGGCCCTCTTCGAAGCCATATTGGGAGAACCAACCGAGGCAGAAGCGCGTGTCGCCGTCGAGGTCGCCGTCCCCTTCGGCGAAATAGCTATCGATCGCCTTGTTGATCTCGACGAGCGCCCCACGGACCGGCATCGCCGAGCCGTCGGCTTCGAGGACCTTCGCGTACTTCGAGAAGATCGCCATCCCCGGCCCAATCGCCGCCTGAGCGAGGTCGACGGGGGCGATCGCGGCGTCCGCGTCGGCGGTCATTTCGGCGAGCGCCTTCGGGAGCGCCTTCTGCAACTCGCGGAGGAAGTCGCGACGGGCGATGGTCGTCGCCGACGGCAACCGAGGCCGGCAGACAAGAACAATGCTCGAAGCAAGCGCGTTCGTCCCCGACCCGATCATCCGATTGCCGAGTTCGGTGCGCATGGGCCAGGTGCCGGTAATCCCAAGTCCCGAGTCGACCATCGCCTGGAGAAAGGTCTCCCAGCCGGTATTGTTGGTGCCGTCTGCCTTGGTATCGGCCTGTTTGAACGCGTAGTAGATCGTCAGCGGAAACGTGGCACGGGCGAGCGTCGCAAGGTTGTGCATCACGCTCGTCATCCCGCTCAAAAAGAAGTCTTCTGCCTCTTTCTTGCCGCCGTGGCGGTACGGAGTTGCCACGAGTTCTTCCGCCTTCGGAACGGCGAGTGTCGCGAACAAGTCCGGATAGATCGGAGCGAGCGCCCGGCGCAACCAGACGTAAAAGAAGTCGGAGAGGTCTGCGTAACCGATATTGTCGTAGTACGGCGGATCGCTCGAAACCACCTTTGAGTGAGATGTTTGCTGCGACTGGGCCGCCAGTTGATATGTGCTGCCACCGATGGCGTCACATGGCGAATTGTCGATTGGCTTAGCCAGCGAATCGACGCAGCCCAGGAAGTCGCCACCGGCCCCCGCAAAGCAATTTGTTTCAGTGAAGTCCCACACCATCGGAAGCGCCTGGCGTCCAAATGTTCCGCGGACGCGGTCCATCCCGCTCTCCCACGTGCAGAGCGACGTATTCCGATCGGTGGCCTTGCTCACGGCGAACGCCAGGTACGTGGCAATAGCCTCCCCGTAGGCTCGGGCTCCAGTTCCGCCGTCGTTCAATGCCACTTCGGAATTGGTATAGCCGGCCGCGAGCGCATCGCGCTGCACGCGGGGAATCACCTCTTGAACAAGATCCGAGAACGTCGTCAATGCAACCAACTGGCGATCGGTGAAGAGATCCCCGAATGACGTTAACCCGTAGGCCGGTGTCCAAAAATTCCGCGAGTCATTCGGCAACTCGGTCTCCGGCCGCCATGTCGGTGAGGCCGTTTTCGCGAGTGCCTCATGGGCGCTCGTTGGTGACAGGTAAACTCGTCCGCGAACGCCTTCGGCCACGACGGCAAGGAGCTTCGCCCCAAGTTCACGCGCCGCGCCCCGCTCCTTGACGTGCTCAGGCGTCAGCGGCGAGCCGGAGAGCACGCAGCGAAAGTTTGCGCCACGACCGAGCTTCGTGCCGTCTTCCGCGCCGGCGGGCGGCTTTCCGGTGCGGACTTCAAAGCGGTAGCTCTTTCCGGTAACGACCGGTTCAACCCACGCCTCTTTCCCCGGCTTGCTCGCGAGCACAAAGCTCGAAACGAGCGGCACGTCGACGTCGGCGTAGGCCGGGTTCGGGCTCTTGACCGTCCGCGCCCACAGCCACGCAATGACCGTGAGCTCCTGGCCCACGTAACCGGCAAGATCGGGGCGCTCCTTGGCCATTTCGGCGGTGATCGCCACCTTCGGGTAGAGGTGCCCGATCCGCTTCTCCGCCTCTTCGCGGACCCACGCCCCGTAGCGACGCACGTCCTCCGCGAGCCCGCGGGCCCCTTCCCAGAGTTCGGGCGCCTTCGTCTTCGTCTGCTTCTCCCCGGGGCGGACGGGACCGACCGGCGGCCGACCGGCGAACTTCGGGGGAATTTCAATCATCGCCTTGTTGATCAAGACGGCGACCGGGTTCAAGTCGCTCGCATGGGCCTCGAGGCCGAGGCGCTGCGCTTCGAGGGGGATCGTCCCGCCACCGGCGAACGGATCGTGCACCGCCGGGAGCACCTTCGGATTGAAGAGCGTCGCCGCCTCCGGGTGATCTTTGTTCGCCGCGCAGGTCTCCTCCCAGGATTTGACAATCTCCGCGTGGGCGCGCGCGAGCAGGTCCTTGTTCGTGGTGTTTTCCCACTGAACGAGCTCCTTCATCAGCGCAAAAAGCTCATTCCGCTTCTTGGTGACCGCCCCCTTGATCCCCGGCTCCTTGAGCTGCTCTTCCGTGTACTTGGAAGCCGGGTCGTTCACCATCTGCGCAAAGAGCACCGCCCGCGCCGCCGCGAGCGGCCGCCGCGCCCACCACAGGTGGAGCGTCGACGGATGCCCGTGCCGAATCGACTTCTCTTTCGCAGAAGCCTCGTTGATCGCCTCCAGAGGAATGGCGACTTCAATGAGCTTTTTGGGGGAGATGAGGGTCATATATTTCGAAGAACCGTGGAGCGCCCATTCGTGGCGACGGGGACTGCGGGCGAAGGTACGGGAACGGCCGACCGACCGAGGAGCTGCTCGAGGTCCTCAATGAGCGCGCACAGATAGGGGGTTGTTTCGTGGGAAAGGACCTTCTCGAAATCGAGCGTCCTGAGTGCGTCGGCGCCGCTCCCGGTCTCGCTGTACCGGGTACAGTTTTTGGCGGTCGGGTCTACGCACAACCATTGAAGGTACCCCTTCGGGTGGTGGGCACGCGTCGCAGGATCGTGCCACTTGGGTCTGTCGTTCTTCTTGCCGCTTGCGGCCCAGCACGTGCAAATCGCCGAATGGTTGGCGGCGAGGTAGACGGGGTCATTCACGCAGAATTGTTCAAGGTGCGCGGGTACGGGAACCGACGGGGCGCCGGCCGTCGTCATCGCCGTCGGATCGCCGAAGAGCCATGACTCGATCATCGGTGCGAGAAGGTGAAACGAGACCTTCTTATTCATTAGCGTTGCGGTCCGGTTGCGTAGCCCTCCCTGAAGCGTGTTCAAATGCATATTCACGGCCGTCCGAAAAACGTCGACAATGTGCAATTCGCCCAGCGCACCCGGCGTATGCTGGGAAAGATTGCTGAGTTCCACGTCGTCGACGATCAGAACGAGATCGTACGCATTGCGGCCCGAAACGGCCGACGCTGCTCGACGAACAAGGTTAAGCGCACTGCCGGGCGGCTTCTGCAGATGCGCCGCGGTGAGAGTCGTGCTCGTAAAGCCGTCGTAGGGAAACTCATCCGGGTAGGAAGCGATCTCCTCTTCCGTCGGGAGCGCGTGAAACTCGTGGGCGGGGAAGATGCTTTTGAGCGCGTCGGGGAGGCCGTGCCACTCCATACGACCCGTGGGAAGTACAGCGACTTTCATGGCGCGGGAACAGTATCCGTCGGGGACGCGATCGCGAGCTGATCGTACAGGTTACCGAGGTCTTCCTGAGCCAGCCAATCTTCGTCATAGAGGGCGGAGAGCGCCGTCGGCGTCGTCTGCGCCTTGCTCGGCAAGCCCAGCACGAAGATGTGGTCGAAATCGTGGCGGAACGTGTTCATCACGACCGGCGAGTGCGTCGTTACAATCACCGTTAAGTTGTACGCCTCGGCGCGCTCCCGAATCGCGCTCATCAAATGACGAATCGCCCCTGGATGAAGGTGGTTTCCGACCTCATCAAACGCAACCGTTCCGTTCCGAGGGGCGCTTGCAATGGCGGTGAGCAACAATAGGAGAACGAGCGTCCCATCGGCGAGCCGTTCTTGGGGGAGTCCGTCAGCGGCACCTGGAGGGAAAATCAACGGCTGCCGGGCTTCGAATTCCATCGAAGCAAACACCCGCGGCAACGCGGCTCGCAGCTTCTCGGTCACCCACTCGAAGCGCCCGTCGTTGCGCGACGGGGATGCCTTCCATTCCTGAAGGACCTCCCAAAGGTTCTGGCCGGTTTCATGAAGCGTCCGGACGGTTCGGCTGGCGGCGGCCATTGGAACAGGCCCCTTCACACGATTCAGCCAATGAACCTTGTGGACGGAGACCCCTCGGAGCACGTCGACGAGTTCCACCATCCAAGGCGCGTTCCCGGTATCCCACAGGACCTTCGCGCAACAACGGACCTCGTCGAACTCTCGGGCCGCCTCGGGAGTTTCTGCAAGGACCCACGTCCGCTGAAACATCGCCGCGCGAAGGATAAGCTCATCTCCGCGGTACAGCTCTTCGCCGAAGCTGTCTTTCGGGCCGGCGTTCGCCATCGGGAAACGGAGGCGCCAGCGAATATTGCCGACGCGAAGGTCGAAGACGACCGGCTCATTTTCCGGACTCGAAAGTCGCCGGAAATAGCCGGCGCCGACCAGACCAAATGCCGCTTCATGCCCCCGCTCGAAGAGCACGCGCAAGAAGAGGAGCGCGTCGAGCACGGTCGTCTTCCCGGCGCCGTTGGCCCCGAGCAGCAAGTTCACGCCGGTGGGTGCCCACTCAAAGTGCTCAATCGCGCGAAAATTCTGAAATTCGAGCGAAAACGTCGGCGCATCGTTCATGGTCATACATCGCTCGGGCTCTTCGCCCGCTTGAGAAGCTCGCCAAGGGACCGCGTCGTGGAGACGGTCCCGGCGTCGAGGTCGTGCGTAAAGGGCTCGCGAACATACCGCGCGGGGCGCGCTTGCCCATCGGCGATCGTGACGATCGCGAGTAGGAATTTGTCTTTCTGGTTCAGCGCTTGGCGAACCTCGTTCGCCGTAACGATCACCGTGTCGGCCCCTTCAACGCGCGCCTTCACCTCGATGTGCCGGCGGACGCCGGCCGGCGTGGTGCTGGTGACGTCCCAGCCGCACTTCTCGGCACTCACGTCGGCGACCGCGTTTCCGAGGGCGCGCTCCGCCGACAGCACCGCGGCCATCGCGAGCTGCTCGTTCCGGGAGCGCGAAGCTGCATCGATCGAGAACGTCGCGATTTGAGAGCGATCTTCCGCCCCACCGGCCATCCGCGCCTTAGGTACGACGAGCGCACACCCACGGACGACGGGCGGCTCGCTCGCGAGTGCGAGTTGGGCTTCGAGCGTTGCGGTGCGCGACGCGAGCCTCGCCTTGAGCTCATCGCGCTCGCGAGCGGCGTTTGCCGGCTGCATCCGCGGCTGCCGCCCCGCCGTCACTTCCGCGTCGAGGCGCACGACCCGCTCCGAGAGGCGCATGATCTCGCGGGTGAGGCGCGCATGAACCGCCTGAAGCGTCCGTCGCGTTCGGCCTTCCACGAGTTCCGTCACTTCCGCAAGATGCTCGATGGCCAAGTGGTCGGTCGCCCAGATCTCTGCGCTTCGCCCAAGGTCGCCCTTTAGCCAGTCGGCCGCGAGTATCTTCTCGATCTCCGGCGCGGTTGCATCACCACGTTCGTAGTCGAGGTAGGGGGCAACCGGCACCACGACGACCTTGCCCGTCTCGTCGAGTTCGACGAATTGCATACGACGGGACGCGACCGCATGTCCGGCCTTTCCGTCCGGTCCCGCGCCGACTTTTGCGTGCCTGATCGCGTGCTCGAGCAAAAAGAGGACGCGAACCGGGCCGTCCGCGGGAGCGACCGGGTCGAGAAAGACCGCCCCCCGCTCCAGGGCCCCAGCAAACTTCTTTTCCGCGTAGCTAAGGAGGCCCGCCATCAACGGATGAGACGGATGAATGAGGTCGGCGTTGACCCGGTCGGGGATGCGCTGGAGCTGCCGCTCAAACGTAACACGCTCGTACTTGTCGAGGAGCAGGCGCCGGCCCCCCTCCTGCCCGTAGATCATGCGCACTTCGGACGGAACGTAGCGAACTTCGAAACGGCCTTTCTCAACCCCACCGCAGGGGCTTAGTTTGCCGCCCGTACGCGCAAGCGCGCTAACGACGAACGCCTGAAGGTAGTAGGGCTGCAGTTTACGAGCTTCCGCACGTTCCATCCGTTCACGGACGCCATCGAGGCGGGAACCGAAGACGTTCTCCGCCAGGGCGTTCCGGTCGAGGAGCGCCTTCATGTGGTTGATGTCGAGCGCGCTATCAAGCTTCGAGACTGCGTCCGCCGTAGCAACCGCGAAGTCCTCCCCGCGAATCGCGCCAAGAAGAAGGTCGCGTAGCGGGACTTCATCAAACGCCGTTCCAAGAACATCGAAGACGCGCCCATCGAGCTTCTGCTTTGCCGCTTCGAGCTTCTCAAACAATCTCGCAAAAACCTCGCCTTCGCGCGTCTTTGCAGCGACGAGGTTGAACAGGCGGCAGACCTCTTCCTGGCCGATTCGGTGAATACGACCGAATCGTTGTTCAATTCGATTCGGATTCCAGGGGAGGTCGTAATTGATCATCACGCTGGCGACCTGAAGATTCACGCCTTCGCCGGCCGCATCGGTCGCGAGCAAGACGATAGCGTCCTTGTCCTGCCGGAAGCGATCTTGGGTCGCCAAGCGCTCCTCGCGGCGGGTGCCACCATGGATCTCAAGGACCGCAGGCTCGCCGAGAATGTTCGAGATCTTTGCCTTCAGATAGTCAAGCGTCGCCTTATGCTCCGTAAAGATGAGCATTTTCTTGCGTGAACCGTCAGGGCGGAACAGCTCCGGGCGCTCCGCGAACGAGACCGAAAGCAACGCCCGCAGCTCGTCCCACTTCTTGTCGACCCCCGACTGCACGATCGTGGCGGCACTTCGCGTAAGACCCCGAAGAAGTTCGATTTCTGATTCGAGTTCAGGAATCGTATTTGCGGTCGTCGCCTCATCCGCGAGCTGTGCTTCAAGGACTTCCAGCTCCTCGGCGGTGTACCGCTCGTCGAGGCCGTCCGGGTCCTCTGCGAGCAATGATTCGAGCTCGGATGACGAGCTACGTGCGCGGGCGGCCGCGGGGCTCCGCAATTCTTCGAGCCGTTCGGAGAGCTTCTTCCGCCGGCTTTCGAGGGACTTCCAAATGGCGTGCGGGGATGAGGCGAGGCGACGTTGCAGGATGGTGAGCGCAAAGCCGACCATGCCTTTCTTCTTCCCAGAAAGGTCATCAGCACGCCCCATCTGGTGGCGCACGTAGTCGGTCACCTCGTCGTAAAGGTCCATCTCGGCGGGCGTCAGATCGACGCGGAGCGTTCGCGCTTCACGATCCGGAAAGAGCTTCTTCCCATCAAACCGGACGAGCTGCTCCTTTACCCGCCGAAGAATGACGTCATCCAGGTCTTGGGACTCCAGCCGAGCATCCGAACGCCCGTTAAATCGATCGGCATCGACGAGGGTGAGCCACGCCTGAAAGTCTTCTTCGATTCCGTTGTGAGGCGTCGCCGTCATCAACAGCAAGTTGCGCGTACGATCGGGATCACCGACCAACTTTCCAAGTTCGAAGCGCTTCGTACGGTTTAAGTCGTTGCCCGCTTTGTAGTGGGCAGCAAGCTTGTGTGCCTCGTCGATGATCACGAGGTCCCAGCGGGCCGAATCCGCGAGGAGTTTCGGATGCCACTCTTCCTTTCGCGAGAGCTGATCGAGGCGAGCGATCAGCAGCGGCTTCTCGACGAAGACGTTCCCTGTGGCCGTTGAGTCAGCGAGACTTGTGGAGAGAAGTTCAAAAGAGATGCCAAACTTGTCGCGAAGTTCCGTTTGCCACTGTTCGACAAGGCTGCCCGGAGCCACAATGAGGCATCGTTCGAGATCGCCGCGATAAATCAGCTCTTTAATGAGCAGCCCCGCCATGACCGTCTTCCCGGCTCCTGGGTCGTCGGCAAGGACAAACCGAAGCGGTTGCTTTGGGAGCATCGCCTCGTAAACAGCAGTAATCTGGTGAGGCAACGGTATGACATCCGAGCTATTCACCGCCATCATTGGGTCAAAGAGATGCGCGTGAGAGATCCGGATCGCTTCTGCAGCCAAACGGAAGTCGTCCGGAGCGGCATCAAAGGGGAACCGTCGTGTCTCCGCGACGAGCTGAAGTTCAACTTCGTGCTCACGAAACAGGGTCCGCTTGAGCATCGTGTGGTCGCGTCGCTCGTAGCTCACGTCGACCGAGTTCGTTCCCCGCCGCACGTGAAGGATCGTAACGGGCGTTGCGCCCTCGATTCCGGTGACCTGCGTATCCGGCTCCAACTCTTCCAATTTCAACATCGCGCCACCCTACCGACTCGCGGCGGCGACCGAAAGCCCTTGCAGCGCCAGTTCGGGCCCAACCACCTGAATCTCTGCGTCTTCCAGAC
Organism: Sorangium cellulosum; assembly: GCA_020720045.1. Classification (GTDB taxonomy): domain Bacteria; phylum Myxococcota_A; class Polyangia; order Polyangiales; family Polyangiaceae; genus JAAFHJ01. Next base: position 14,202 of record DYPH01000133.1, read on the forward strand.
AGGATCCGATTCTGACAGCACACGCGGGAACAAAACGTGGCCCACGCGTCCCATCGGAGCGAACATCTCCCGCGCCTCTCTCAATCCCAGCCCAAGGACACTTCCCATGACCGAACTCTGGCGAATCAATCTCAAGACAGATGCCGTCGCGGGTGTCGATGCTCGTGCCTTCTGCTTTGAGAACAACCTGCTGGGCGTCGGTTGGCCGGTCCCCGAGGATGCGCCTACCTGGGAGCAGTATGAAGAGCTCTCCGCCCGCATCTACAAGAAGGTCCCGGTCGCCTGCAAGACGCTGAAACAGCGCATGAAGACGGGCGATCTCTGTTGGGCCCGCACCGTCCACGGCGAGTACTACCTCGCACGCGTGGACGGGGATTGGGAATACCGGGGATCGGCGCCCCACCGAAATGCCGACGTGGTGAACGTTCGTAAATGCGCGTGGGTACGCGTTGGCAGCGAGGCGAGCGTCCCCGGCGCGGTCGCGGCGTCCTTTGGGGTGGGTAAAACCCTTCAACGCGTCGCGAGTGACTCTGCGCTCCTCGTCTCGAAGAAGAGGTTCAATGAGCGTACCGAGGGGGCATTCACCTATCCGGTGGAAGCCCAGAACCTCGATCTGTTTGCGCTCCTGAGCTACGAGGACTGCGAAGATCTCGTCGGTTTGTATCTGCAGGCCCAGTTTGGCTATTCGGTGATTCCGAGCACGTGCCGCCGAGACACTGCCGGCTATGAGTTCGTCCTCGTCCACCGGGAGACCGGCCAAGAGGCGGTCGTCCAGGTGAAGAACGGCGCGGTGAACCTTTCCACGACCGCTCTCCGTTCGCCGGGCCGGCAGGTCTTCCTGTTCACGAGCCGCGGCGAGTACCTCGGCCCGCGCCACGCGGACGTCACGTGCCTCTCGCGGGGGGACCTCCTGAGCTTTGCCGCCAGCAACCGGAAGCGGCTGCCCCGTCGCCTCCAGGATTTGTGGGACCTGGCAAACCCCGCGGCCTCATAAGTCGAGGGGACCTCTGAGAGGGCCTGGCGATCCCCGCGTTGCCTCGCCGGGCGCCTTTCAAATGCCCAGGAGGAAAAAGGGGCGTCCGGGGGGGATCCAAGCCACGATGGCGTCGAGGACCTCCAGGAATGCAGCGCGGAACTTTGGAAAACGTTTGGAATTAAGGGACGCGACCATCGGGCTTCCACCCACCCCTTGCGAAATTTCGTCGAGCGAGTGCGCGGACCTCACGAGCTGTTGGAGCGAGTTGAGGTGCGCAAGAAACGCGGAAGCATCGATGTGTGGCGTCGAGCCTACCGGTCCCTCGTGGGTGAAACGGGTGATTCCCCACCGAATCCATGGGGACGTGCGAGCAACCACCCACGGCTCGACGAGCCGAAACGCGTTCTCCGAAAGGTACAACGAACGGTCATCATGGTGGCGAAACGTGCCCCCCTCTTCGAGCGCAAGCTCGAGAACGAGAGTCCCGCCAATTTGAGCCAGGAATTCCTCTTGGGAGAGCGCGTAGAAGGTTCCGGGCGGCTTTCCGGTTCCACGGACGGACCGGATGGCCTTTCCTGGCCCGTGGCGCCCACGAGTTCGACCTCGTTCCATGCTCTCGGTCCTAGG